>CANCVE010000014.1 GCA_947381435.1 Chitinophagaceae bacterium | reverse complement strand
CAGACACAGATGTATTTAAGCAAAATGTAAGGAACTTTTTTGAAAATATAGAACAATACAAACAAAAACTTGATTCATTAATTAATACCAACTTTCATATCATAAAACAACCCTCAGTTTTGTTGCAAACCTGATTGGGACGAGTATATAAATACTTTCACCTCAAGATTGCAGATTGTGATAAGGAGATAGAAAAGATATTGGAAAGGAAGATTGAAGAAAATGAACGCATAGATGGAGAGCAACGTCTAGAATTTACAGGCAAACGTTCAAGGAAAAACAAAAATGACCCTGCATTTGACATGCATAAAATATCCTTTCAACTAAGTGGTGGTATAGATTTGAGTGCGATAGAAGGGGTAAGTGTCGGTACAATAATGACGGTTATCTCAGAAGTGGGTCTTGATTTAAGGGCTTTTCCTACTGCCAAACATTTTGCTAGTTGGCTGGATTTGTCACCAAACAATAAAATATCAGGAGGAAAAGTGCTATCCTCCAAAACTGTGAAAGGGAAAAATCATTTAGCCAAAGTATTGCGACATGCTGCCAACGCCATCGAACTGGTGCACTACACCATTTTTACCAAAGAATTGGCTACAAAAAAGGAGGAATACAGGCAGTTACCGCAACTGCACATAAACTGGCAATTATTGTTTGGAACATGCTGAAAAAAAAAGAAGCATATAAACCTATTGAACAAGAAAAGTATCTTGCTTCGATAAGGGAATCTCAATTAAAAAATATTCAGAAAAAAATTAAACAGCTTAATATAGTGCCAGAAGAATTGCAATTCAGCCAATCATAAGCGAAATAGCATGGAGAATGAGCTGTTGTATAAAATGTAGACCTATTAGAAAAGACTAGGGTCAAAAATAGAAAGAATGAAGAGCCTACAGTGGGTATTATAGATGCTCAATCGTGAAGAATACGCTTGTAAGCAGCGAAAACCGAGGGTTTGATGCAGGCAAAAGGATAAAGGGAATCAAAAGACATATTATTGTTGATACATTAGGTTTGATACTTGTAGTAGTTATTCAAATTGCCTATGTTCAAGACCGGGATGTATTTAAATGATGATGGAAAGTTGGAATAAACTCATCAAGGTGGTTGCTGATGGAGGTTATAGAGGAAAGCTAATTGATACAATAAAGAGTAAATATAAAATAGTAGTGGAAATAGTTAAACTGGATGAATTGCATACTTTTAAAATACTACCTAAAAGGTTGATTGTGGAAAGGACATTTGCATGGCTTGAAACTAATAGAATGAACTCTAAACATTATGAACGATTAAATGACACATCTGTGGAAATGGTGCATTTATTTGCATTAAGGATTATGATTAATCGTTTTTAGATAGCTTCTCAGTCCTGTAACTTTTATATTCAAACTTCATATTCCTTTTCAATATAGCATTGTCCAAAAACCTTTGTCAATATTATATGAAACCTTTTTTTAAATAAAAGGGATTCATAACTGTTTATTGTCTATTTCTCTTATGACTATTGTCAGCTTCTGTCTCCACCCCCACTTTTACTTTTACTCCCTCTTAGAATATTTACTAAAAAGGGTTTTATGACAAACAACGATATGACTAAGCCAGTTGATCTGCAACAACACGCAAAAGGAACTGGATCATTGCGCACACAACGTCCTGTTTATATGGACTTTTTACCTCCTTGTAATAATGCTTGTCCTGCAGGTGAAAACATTCAGGCATGGTTAGGGTTGGCACAAGAAGAACGTTACGAAGAGGCTTGGCAAAAGTTGGTAGAAGAAAATCCATTGCCAGCCGTTCATGGTAGGGTTTGCTATCACCCATGTGAGTCTGCTTGCAATAGAACTGCCACGGATAGTCCAGTAAGTATTCATGCTATTGAGCGTTATTTAGGAGATACAGCATTAGAAAAGAAGTGGAAGATTAGGTTCAACCAATATAGGTCTGGTAAAAAAGTGTTGATTATTGGCGGTGGTCCAAGTGGTTTATCTGCTGCTTACCATCTCAGGCGTTCGGGTCATGAAGTAACCATTTTTGAAGCAGGACCGATGTTGGGTGGTATGCTACATTTTGGTATTCCAGCCTATCGTTTGCCAAGACATATCCTTGATGCAGAAATTCAACGTATTGTGGATATGGGCATCAACGTAAAACTGAATTATAAGGTTGATGATATTGCCAAAGAGAAGGCAGATGGAGGTTATGATGCAGTATTCATTGCCATTGGTGCAGGTCTTGCCAAGAAAATTGATATTCCCGGACAAGCGGCTGTAAAAATGATGGATGCTGTAAGCTTTTTACGTGATGTGGAAACAGGCAATGCACCAAAGCTTGGTAGAAAAGTAGCTATTTATGGTGGAGGAAATACCGCAATGGATGCCGCCCGTACTGCAAAAAGATTGGGTGCTGAAGCATTTATTATCTATAGAAGAGATAGGGAAAACATGCCTGCCCATGATTTTGAAGCCGAGGAGGCACTGACAGAAGGGGTAAAAATAAATTGGTTGCGTACTATCAAAGCTGTGGAAGAGAATATATTCCAAGTAGAAATAATGGAAATTGTTGATGGCAAACTAACAGCCACTGGCAAATATGAAACTCTTGAAGCTGATGCCTTAATTATGGCTCTTGGACAAGATACAGATACAAGCTTTGTTCGGAAACTGGAGGGAATACAGTTTAAGAATGATGGCACAGTAGAGATAGATCATACAATGATGACGGGACATAAAGGTGTTTTTGCTGGTGGCGACATGGTTCCGAGCGAAAGAACCGTAACCATTGCAGTGGGGCATGGTAAAAAAGCTGCTAGGTATATTGATGGTTATTTGAAGGAAGTTGATTATGTAAAAAGCGATAAACATCCAATTATTGGTGCCGAAAAGCTGCACGTATGGTATAAAACCATTGCACCACAAAGGGAGCAAGAGATGCTGGCGGCTGAAGAAAGGGCAAAGAATTTTGAAGAAGTATTGGGAGGATTAACTACCGAACAGGCATTATACGAAGCGCAACGCTGCCTAAGCTGTGGTAACTGTTTTGAATGTGATGGTTGCTTTGGTTCTTGTCCGGAAGATGCAGTAATTAAATTGGGAAAGGGTAATCGTTACGAGTATGATTATAACAAATGCACTGGTTGCGCAGTCTGTTTTGAACAATGTCCTTGCCATGCAATAGAAATGGTTCCGGAAATGGTGGTCGTTCATAAATCTGAAGGATTACAAATGGTATAACGTAGAGACGGATGACAATCCGTCTTAAAAAATGTAGAATACATCTTCATCATTCTAATCATTTCAATCATTGCATCACAATTTTCAAATCATTAAATCACAATTATGAAAAATAAATTAATAAAAACAATTGATGGTAACGAGGCGGCAGCATCTATCGCCTATCGCGTTAACGAGGTCTGCGCCATCTATCCTATCACACCTTCTTCTACAATGGCTGAATTGTGTGACGAATGGAATGCCTTAGGAATGAAAAATATATGGGGAAACATCCCCGACGTTATCCAAATGCAGAGCGAAGGTGGTGCTGCAGGTACCGTTCATGGTGCATTGCAGGCAGGAACGATGACTACTACTTTCACTGCTTCTCAAGGGTTGATGTTGATGTTGCCCAATATGTATAAGATTGCTGGGGAGTTAACTTCTACTGTTTTCCATGTGGCGGCACGTTCATTAGCAGCACAAGGTCTTTCCATATTTGGCGATCATAGTGATGTGATGGCGGCAAGAATGACTGGCTTTGCATTGCTCTCTTCTAATAATGTACAAGAAGCCCACGATCTTGCTTTGATATTACAAGCTTCTACTTTAGAAGCAAGACTTCCCTTTATTCATTTCTTCGACGGATTTAGAACTTCGCACGAAGTGAGTAAAATAAATATGTTGAGCGATGACGATGTACGGTTTATGATTGATGATGAACTGATATTCGCGCATCGCCGCAGGGCTTTAAATCCTGATCATCCTTTTATCCGTGGAACTGCACAAAACCCTGATGTGTATTTTCAAGCTAGGGAAACGGTGAACTTATACTACGATAAAGTGCCTGCTATTGTACAAACTCAGATGGATAAGTTTGCAGGATTGACTGGCCGTCAATATAATCTCGTAGAATACACTGGTGCTAAAGATGCAGATAGAGCCATTATCATCATGGGTTCTGGTGCTGAAACAGCTAATGAAACAGCTCTTGTGTTGGCTGAAACTGGCGAAAAGGTTGCTGTTATCAACATCCGGTTATACCGCCCCTTCCCATCCGAACAATTGTTGGCTGCATTGCCTTCTACTATTAAAAAGATTGCAGTTTTGGATAGAACAAAAGAACCAGGTGCCGATGGAGAACCATTATATAAGGATGTAATGACTACCCTCACCGAAGCTTATAGTGCTGGAACTTTGGAAGTTTTGCCTAAGATTACCGGTGGTAGATATGGTTTATCTTCTAAAGAATTTACCCCTGCAATGGTTAAAGCGGTGTTTGATGAACTGAAAAAAGACAAAGCAAAGAATCATTTTACAATAGGAATTAATGATGATGTAAGCTTTACTAGTTTAGAATATGATCCAGAATACGAATTGGAACAAGAAGGAATGACTACAGCTTTGTTCTATGGGTTGGGTGCTGATGGAACTGTGTCTGCAAACAAGAACAGTATCAAGATTATTGGAGAGAATACTGATTTATTTGCGCAAGGTTACTTTGTTTATGATTCTAAAAAGTCTGGTTCGCAAACCGTTTCGCATCTTCGCTTTGGTAAATTGCCTGTAAAAGCACCTTATCTTATCAGCAAGGCAAACTTTATAGCTTGTCATGTATTCAACTTTGTTCAAAAGATTAGTATTCTAGATAAGGCAAAACAAGGCGGTGTGTTTTTATTGAATAGTCCTTACAGTAAGGATGAGGTTTGGAATTATTTGCCTGCTCCTGTTCAACAACAGTTGATAGAAAAGCAATTAAAGTTTTATATAATCGATGCATCTGCCGTTGCAGAGGAAACTGGCATGGGTAATCGCACCAATACCATCATGCAGACTTGCTTCTTTGCACTTTCTGGTGTTTTGCCACAGGCAGAAGCCATTGACAAGATTAAATATGCCATCAAAAAGACTTATTCCAAAAAAGGACAGGCGGTTATCGACCTGAACTTTAATGCGGTTGACCAATCGTTGAGTCATTTATACGAAGTAAAAATCCCTACAACGGTTAGCAATAGAGAAAACTTTCCTTTGACGGTTTCTCTCGAAGCCCCTGAGTTTGTACAGTTGGTTACTGCCGAAATGATGAAGGGCAATGGAGATAATCTTCCCGTTAGTATGATGCCAATTGATGGAACCTATCCAAGTGGAACCACCCAATGGGAAAAAAGAAATATCTCTGATTCAATTCCTATCTGGGATGCAGAAACATGTATTCAATGTGGCAATTGCAGTTTCGTTTGTCCGCATAGTGTTATCCGTGCCAAGTTTTATAATCAGGATGTATTGGCAAATGCGCCAGAAGGATTTCCATCTGCTAAGATTAGTGCACGTGGTTTTCCTGAAACTAGATATACATTACAAGTTTATGCAGAAGACTGTACAGGTTGTACCTTGTGTGTAGATGCTTGTCCTGCCTTTAGTTTGGCTGATAATACCAAAAAGGCAATCAATATGGGAGACAAGACTCCTATCCTCGAAAGAGAAAAAGAGAACATTAAATTTTTCGAAACCATCTCTTTCAATGATCGTTCTAAGGTAGATTTCTCGTCCGTTCGCGGTACACAGTTCCTTGAACCATTGTTTGAGTTCTCTGGTGCTTGTGCGGGTTGCGGAGAAACACCTTACATTAAATTATTAACCCAATTATTTGGTGATCGTTTGATGGTGGCAAATGCTACAGGGTGTTCTTCTATTTATGGCGGCAATCTCCCTACAACTCCTTGGACAAAGAACAAAGATGGTAAAGGCCCAGCCTGGTCTAACTCTTTGTTTGAAGATAATGCAGAATTTGGTTTGGGTATGCGTGTTGCGGCCGATAAACATCTAGCTGTTGCAAAGGATTTCTTAGAACAAATAAAGTTTGAAGTAGGAGAGGAGTTGGTGACTGAAATATTGCACGCTCCTCAATTAACCGAGTCTCAATTGATGTTACAAAGGTTACGTGTTGAGAAATTGACGCACCGTTTACAAGAACTAAACACCCCTCTTGCCAAACAGTTATTGTCTGTAGCCGAGCATCTGGTACGTCGTACCGTTTGGTTGATTGGTGGTGATGGATGGGCTTATGATATCGGTTCTTCTGGCTTGGATCATGTGTTGGCAAGTGGACGAAATGTAAATATTTTGGTATTGGATACCGAAGTTTATAGTAACACCGGTGGTCAGTCATCAAAAGCTACGCCTACTGCCGCTACTGCTAAGTTTGCCGCTGCAGGTAAACGTGTGGGCAAGAAAGATTTGGCTTTGCAGGCTATTTCTTATGGTAATGTATATGTGGCGCAGGTTTCTATGGGTGCCAATCCGCAGCAAACATTGTTAGCAATGCGTGAAGCAGAGGCTTATGATGGCCCATCTTTAATACTTGCTTACAGTCATTGTATTGCACACGGTATTGATATGACACAAGGATTGCATCAGCAAAACTTGGCTGTAAAGAGTGCCTATTGGCCTTTGCTACGTTATAATCCGGGATTAAGAATGGCAAATAGAAATCCTTTTGTATTAGATTCTCCTCGCCCTACCATTTCTCTAAAAGATTATGCTTACAATGAATTAAGGTATAAGAACTTAGAGAAAGCAAATCCGAAAGAGGCTGCTTATTTGATGCAGAAAGCCCAGGAATTAGTGGATTTAAGGTGGCAGACTTACGAAAACATGAATGGTTGGAAGGCAGAGGCGTTTGCTCCAGTTATGTAGAACCTATACCCTATAAGGGTTTTAGACCCTTATAGGGTTGTTTGTAAAATAAAATATGAGAGATATTGAGAATAGGGAGGATATAATCCTTTTGGTGAATACATTTTACGACGATGTAAAAGCGGATAAAACCATCGGAGACATTTTTAACAAGGTAGTTGCGGTAAATTGGGATGAACATCTACCCAAAATGTACGACTTCTGGGAAGGTATTATATTGGGAGGAGGCGCTTTTAAAGGTAATCCTATGCAGGCCCATATTGCTTTAAGTAAACAAACAGAAATGGGCAAAGGGCAATTTGATGCTTGGCAACTTATTTGGAATAAAACAATCGACACCCTATTTGAAGGCGAAAAGGCAACCGAAGCCAAAACGAGGGCTAATAATATTACTCAGCTGATGTTGTATAAAATACAAACGGCATAACTGGGATTGCAGCATAAGAAATAATAGACCTCTTCGACAATTAAGGGGGGTAAAACAAACCGTATATAAACAACAAACCATAAAAAGTGCGAAAAATGCACGTCCAGTATAGGTTTCAGCCGATTATGGCAGTAGCTAAAATTAAAACGAATCGTAATTGTAGTTGCTATTTGCTTCCATTATAGTTCCATTACAGCCCCGCTTTTTTCAGTTTATCATCCATTATAGTTAACCGTCCCTCCAAATCAATGACCCTATTGTATATTTCTGATGGGGATTTCATGACATGGCTGATGTAAGCCACCACATACCATAACTCCAACACTTCTGATGGCTCTATGATCATGTTTGGATACTCGTGTTTGTCTTTTATATTATCACTCTTTAGGATTATTTTATTGTCCGTTTGAACACGGTTTAAAACCCGTTTAACCACAATGCCATCGTGGCAAACCACCACGTGAATACGGTCGTTTCTAATGTTATCAAGGGTTTCAACCCATTTGCATATACATATATCCCCTTCATTAAGCGTGGGGTGCATGGATGCACCCTTTACCTCAAACATCCTAAACGTGCCGTTGTTATAGCCCGGTATGCGGTAAGCAGGAAGGGTTTGTATGAAAGCCATATCACCATATCCATTTAAGTATCCTGCGGCCGCTTTCACAGGTACCAATATCATATTCTCATCCCCTCTACTATCCACCGTTACCACCTTGGGCATCAATTCAACCACTGGAACAGGTTTATTTTCATTTTCGCCAGTTTGTGGCAAAACCTTACCCGTAATCTTACCTGAAACCTTACCTTTTATCTCCGTTTTTTCTGTATCACTTTTATTGCCAAAACTTACCTCTGATAAGTCTTTAGTCAACAAGTCCTTTATATCAATTAGGAAATAATCTGAAATTTTTAAAATTAAATCAATAGGAGGTGTGCTTCTGTCTCTCTCATAATCAGACCAAGTAAAATTCTGAACACCAAATACAGTAAGCATTTCAGACTGTTTTAAGTTTTCTCTTTTTCTTAAATAAATCAAGTTTTTACCCAGCATAAAAAATAATTTAGGAAATAATCCAAATAATATTTGGCAGTTAGGATATTTTACTAATATATTTGTACCGTTAAAGGGAACAAACTAGATAATATCAAAAGTATGAGAAAAACAGGAGAAAGGGACACTATTAGGGCAGCAAGGATTCAGAAAGTGGCAGAAACGTTAGGAAAAACTCCGAGATATATTAGGATGGTACTAAATGGGGATAGGGAAAACAATCAGGTATTACCCTTAATGATGGAACTGCAAGAAGGGGAAAACAAGCTATTGGAAGCAGTAAAGAAACTGATTCCTTTTGACTAAAAGCAATAGAGAATAACACGGATTTTGGACAGAAATAGGCGAGAATGTATAGGGGGTTCGTCCTTTTTACGCTTGAAAACTTACAAAGTAGAAAAAACAAAAAATAGAGGTTATGAATTGGATAAATAAGTTTTTTAAGGGTATTCGTGACGAAAAGATTGAATCGGAACGTATAGAAAGGGATTTTGAAATAAGTACTCAAGCATATCAACGAGGATTCGAGGATGGAAAGAAAGAACGAATAGTGGTTAATATCAATTTGGAAAAACTGATAGAAAAAGTAGAGGTTACTACCAAGTCGGATGCTGAATGGGAAGAAAGGGAAAAGGATTTGTTTTTAAGGATAGTTAAAAGTGCAATCAACGTTTCACAAATATAAAAATAGAGTTATGACTAATGAAGTAGCAAACAATGAAGCAATTGAAGCTTGGTTAATGGCAACCACCACGGGTGAAGTGTATGAAAAGGGTTGGAATACAATCTATCCCGACTGGGAAATATTGAGACCAGATGTTAGCCAAGAAGGTGCAAGGGAAACGAAAGAAAAATACCTGCAAACGGCGAGGAATGCAGGTATTAGAACTGTAGTAGTGATGATGCCAGTTTTACTAACCCTTGGAGATTAGTTTTTTAGCAAGTGAGTTTAGCTCCTCCCTTGCTTTCGCTTCATCATAACCCACACGCTGTCTGTGTTTTTGCTGACCGTTGTACAATTCATCAATCCGATGAAAGATTACAGCCTGATTTGCCAACACTTGTTCAAGTAACTGAATAATTTGTTTTTCCATAGTTCAAATATAGCATCAATGAAATTTATAAACGATAGACTGGTAATAGAGAAAGCTGACATGTTGAATGTCATGGATCGCAATATTCTTGAAAAAGGGATGTCAGTTGGTTACTCTACCCTCCCAATTCTATTTGATGAAAGCGGCAAGAAGTGCTTTGACTGGCAAAAGCTGGGTGATAAATACAAGAAACTAATTACCGACTATTACGGCGACCCTTACGATTACTACGCCAAGCAACCAATATTGGCAATGCTTCCCGAAGTTCCACAGGATGCAAAGGATTTTTACTACGGTTACAGATATGGTGACGACAAAACGCTACCAGTTGAGCATATTCAACAATGCATCCGATACGTACAATGGCTAAAACTGGTTGATGGTTTTGTAAGCGATGCTAAGGTGAAAAGGGAAATTAAGAAAACGCTTAACCTACAAATTGACAAGATTTCTGAACACATAAAGGACTTGATGGTGTTAGACCAGGAGAAAGGAAGGATTGGAGGCAAGCATGCAACTAGCTGGCAGAAAATAACCATCAATACACGCATACTTAATGGACAGGCCACTACAGGAAACGGACGTAAGGGTTATGAAGCCTTCATTAGTGCTGCCTATGGAAATGACAACGCATTGAAAGTTACCGATGATACTGTAAGACTATTGAATAACCTCTTTGTAAAGCAATCGTATAAACCTACACCTACACAAGTGGCTGACCAGTATAGAAAGTTCAAGGCTGGTAAGATGGATATGGTAATGGATGGCACAGGTGAAGTGTTGAACCCTGATGATTTTCCAGAATTAAGTACTGAAGCCGTTAAGTTTTGGCTATCAAAATGGGAAAACAGGGCACCAGCCGTAATGGCCAGAACGGGTAACAGACAATTGAGCATTAACGAACTGATACCAAGCCACGCCAAGATTCAACCATTGATGTCGGGTAGCAAGATTAGTATTGATGATAGACAACCTCCTTTTGAATACAGCAAAAGCGCACGTGTATGGTTTTACATGGGTATTGACTTGGCAAGTGGGGCATGGACGGTTTGGGTGTATGGTAAAACAAAGGAGGAACTGATCCAAAACTTCTACCGCCAAATGGTTCGCAATTATGCCGAGTGGAACTTATGCTTACCTCACGAATTGGAGTGCGAAATGAGCCTTAATAGCCAGTACCTTGATACGCTACTTACTGACGGCGCAATGTTTGGCAAGGTGGTTTGCGAAGCCAATAATGCAAGGGCTAAACGTATAGAAAGATACTTCAGGGATTTACGTTATGGCAATGAGAAGCTAGAGGATGGATGGATTCCACGTCCGTTTGCTAGAAATGAAAGCAATAGGGCTGCACAAAAGAATGCAGACGACACCAAACAGAAGTTTATCCCTTACGACACAATCATTGAAAAGAGCATTGGGCATATAAGCGACTGGAACAATAGCGAACACCCAAAACATCCGGGTAAAAGCCGTTGGGAGGTGTTTATGACAATGCAAAACCCAAACCTACAACCCATTAACTGGCGTGGCATCCTTCCATTTATTGGTTTTAGCACACGTACATCGGTAAAGGCTGGACAATTGAAACTACAGGGCTGCGATTGGCTATTGGGAAGCGATAACAGGGTTAGCACTGGTGGTGAGTTGATAAACTACCTACGTGTGGTGAATGATCGTGAAGTAGTATGCTATTGGCTTGATGCCAACGATGGCTCGGTACTGAAAGCACATGTATGTACTACAGATGGTCGTTACATCTGCGAAGCGATAAAGAAACCTGCCTACAATACCGCTTCTATAGAACAAACTGATGCAGATAGGGAAGCAAGGGTTATCCTTAGTAAGTATGTAGCTACTGTAACGGGCTACATCAACACCGAAAAAAGACAATACGAGGGTGTGACTACGATAGACAATAGCGAAAAGTTTGTGCCTAAAATACAATTCACTGTACCGGGTAGAAAAGTAGTAGCCACCATAAGTACAGACGAGCATGAGACCGAGAATTTGGGCAGTGCCTATGTAGAACCCGAATTCATTATCCCTACTACCAACAACAATGTACCAAGCTGGAGAAAGCAATTTTTAAACGGACAATAACGAGAGTATGCAACTGAGTAAAGAATTTAAAGAAGCTGTATTGACAGCATTGCAGGCAGACCGTAAAAACTATGGTGGCAATGATACTGCCTTTGCCAAAAAGTGGGCTATCAACAACGCCGTATATAGTCGGATGAAAAGTGGAGAGGTTGAAGGGCTGATGAAGGAAGGCCAGTGGCTAAGCATTGGGCGTGAGCTACAGGTAAGTCTTACCGCAAAGAAGTGGAATGTGGCACGAACCAAGGTTTATGCCGATATAGAAGATAACCTACAGTTCTGTAAGGAGTTCAGTAAGAGCATGTTGCTAGTGGATGATACAGCTATTGGCAAAACATTCTGTAGCCGTCACATTATCCGTGGGATGCGCAACACCTTCTACATTGATTGTAGTGAAAGTAAAACAAAGCAGTTGTTTATCCGCACACTTGCCAAAACCATAGGTGTGGATAATACCGGCAAATACAGTGAGGTTAAAGCCAACTTGAAATACTATTTAAAACAGCTTGAAAAGCCATTAATAGTGCTTGACGAGGCTGGCGACTTGGATTACCCGGCTTTCCTTGAACTAAAGGAATTATGGAACGCTACTGAAGGCGTATGTGGCTACTACCTGATGGGAGCTGACGGATTGGAAGCGAAGATATACAGTGGTATTGCCTGTAAGAAGGTAGGCTACCGTGAGATATTCAGCAGGTTCAATAACCAGTTCATACATATAGTGCCGAGGGTACTGGGTGAAAAGGTTGAATTCTACAAGGGTTTGATTGCCGATGTGCTTAATGTAAATGCCGCAAATAAGGCGATTGTGCCGGGTTTGGTAAAGCAGTGTATGAGTAATGACGACCGTGGAAACATAGGCGGCTTACGCAGGGCTGAAACTTTATTGTTAATCAGTGAAAATTAAGTGATATGCAAGCAAAAGACCAAGTAAAGGTATTGGCGTTCGGCTTTACCATCATCCGAAAAGAGATTAGGGAAGTTAGTCCAGGAGTAATGTATCGTGCCATCAAAGCCAAGACAAAAAACAGACCTGAATGGCATGTATTGGCAAAGGACTTCGAGACAAATACCAAACTGGAAAGACGAATGACTGACCTACTTAGGAACCCGTTAATTATCGAAGATTAAAATAAGCATCATGAAAAAATCTACACACATACAAGTACAAAAGGACAATGCTCAAAGCGTAAAGCTAGAGGTATGCCAACTGATAGGATGTACTGAGTTGCAGTACTGCGAGTTCCAATACAAGGTAGGTAAACAGTTTTTGCAAAGCTATATGCCCAGCTATCCTGTAATGATTGATGAACTAGTGGAGAACAGGATTTTTTGGAGCTGGTGGCGTAATGCTTGGATGCAACGAGATGATGTGTTTGTGGAGAATGTAAAACACTTTAATCGGTTGGATATACTGCGCCTTTATGATGGGCTGCATGATTACAGAGCCTTAATAAATGAGTTGTTTCCTGACATAAAGATGATTTTAAAATATTCAAACGAAACGATATGCAGATAAGTAATACAAACGAAGCTGTGATGCAAAGTATCATAAGCCGTGCAGAGGAGCATATAATGGATGCAACAGGTAAGAATGTACGCTTATATGTAATCAATCCAAATGTTGATATGTCTCCCATTGAAATAGACCCAATGAATAAGTTAGCTATTCAGCTTACTAATATCTGGAAAGTACAGCTAAGACAATTGTCTATCAGAAGCCGAGAGGAACAGGTTGTGATACGTAAGCAGATATTCACAATGATTTACAAGGAACATAACAAAGACTTCAAGTTAAAATCTATTGCAAAATATCTAGGAGGTTATCACCATAGTGCTGTCATACACTGGCTTAAATGTGGTACCGATAGTCTTAAAGTGAAAGATTATAAGTTCATGAAACATTTCGAACCAGTAAAACACTTGTATTATGCCGATACACACTAATAACCTAACCCTCAAGATGAAGCGTGATTTTGCTGAGGTACTGATGAAGGAAATAGAGAAGCTGATAGCCGTAGAGAAGCCCAGTGATGATAAGGATAAGCTGTTATTGATGACTTTGAACGATGTGAGCTGGATTATATATAAACGGTTGGCAAGTAATGTAATAGACTTCTCCATTAAAGTTTCCGCAACACAATCAATGGCATTACGCAGCATGTACACAGACTATATCTGCGACCCTACAACTTGGTTTGGAAATGGAATGCACCGGATTGCTAATCATGTTCATAAACAAATTAATTGCTAGCCATGACAAAGAGACAAGTAGAAATATGCCTAGCGAGGTTTGTGAGAGGCTTGCCGCCCAATGCTCCAGTGCCACAGTATGTAATTGACCTGTGGGAATGGATGGAAAACGGTCAGCGGGATAAGCCATTGGTACGTTCCGAAACAAAAAAGGCAATAGTGATACCTATTCACGGCATAATGCCTGAGTATGTGCTAAGGGTGAGACAAAGATTTTTAAAGAATAATTAAAGCGTAATAAATATGATAAAGAGTACCATCAAAACACAGATTAAAGATAAGATATGGATTGATGAAACGGGTCAACCCATACCGGTAGCAAGGATTCTTCCATTGGAAAAGCAAAAAGAAAAAGTAGCCTTTCAATGCGCTAAGAAAGCCATCGACATTAGCAACAGGCTCTCTTCCTTTAAAGAAGAGATTGCCAAGGAGTGCGAGGCTATCTATACAGAATCTATGAAGGATGCGAAGGTGGGCAAAGGCAACTTTACTTTCTTCAATTTCGATGGTAGCATAAAGATTGAAGTTCGGGTTAATGAACTGATCACTTTCGATACCATCTTGATAGAAAAAGCCAAGCAGAAACTAATGGAGCTTGTAGGTGAAAGTATCAGTGAAGATAAAGAGTTCATCAAGGAGCTGGTAATGAGTGCCTTTCAAACAAGCCGTGGCCAGTTGGATACCAAAAGAGTTATGGGATTGAAGAAACATGCTAAACGCATAAAGGATGAACGCTATCACGATGCAATGGCATTGATAGACGAAAGTGTTAGGAGACCAAGCAGTAAAACCTATTTCTGTGTTTGGCTTCGTGGAGCGCAGGGAGACTATGAAAGTATTGATCTAAACTTTTCAAGTATATAGGGCACGTGCCACGTGCCGCTATCCACTGGCCTGATAAGTGGAATAACGGGGGCGGTGTGAGTGCCGTCCCTACTTTTAAAACACATTTTAAACAATTAATTATGAAACAAAAAACGGTTATCGACTCAAATAATTTACCAAGTGAACTTCCTTATTCATCTACATTATTAGGGTGGATGGCATTAGATCATTGGCATGCGCCGTCATGGGGTTATGGGGCTTATGTTGGAGTAATGGCAATAATTTGGATATTACTTATTGCAAATAAATTCAGTGAAAAATATATTGACCTACGGACGGGAAAGCATTTGTAATGCCACTTTTAAAACAACTTAATACAATCAATAATGAATAACAATTTTCACCCGGTACACGACTGCAATGCAGGTGTAATGAATACAGCAAGCGGCAGAGTAGTAGACTTCAATAATCCTACTGCCGATATGATAACTATTAAAGATATTGGCAATAGCCTAAGTAAAATATGCCGATTTGGGGGGCATGTAAACCAGTTTTATTCGGTAGCACAACATAGTATTCTGGTCTCATTTCTAATGCGTGAAGGCGAAGGTAAGTTTGGATTAGAGGCTTTATTGCACGATGCCAGTGAAGCTTATTTGGGCGATGTGGTTAAGCCACTCAAAGTAATACTAGGAGATAACTATAAGCTGCTTGAACATCGGTTCGAGAATGTGATAGCCGAGAAATATAGCCTATTCATGTCTCCAGTAGCTGAGAAACTGATAAAGAAGTATGACCTACAAGCCTTGGAGCTAGAACATGAAGCCTTTCAGAAAAATAACCAAGTGCCATTGTTGATGACATTGGACAGGTTGGGCTTATACACAGGACACCTAAGCTGGGAGGCTAATGAGGCACGCATAAAGTTCCTTGCATGTTTTGCTGAATGCATGGATATTAGAGAAGGCAGGGTTACGGATGGCTATGTAAGCTACATCCGTACAAGTGACCTCTTTAAAAAGGTTGGATAGTAGGTATTGAATTTGGACACTAAACTAAACGGCAGGAATGGGTAAGCGAATCAGCGTAAAGAATATTGCACAGAAGAAATATAGCTTGGTAGATGGATTGAGTAAGGAGATAAAAGATAGTTTGGGGGAGATTGAGGACACGTTTACGGCGATCATCTATGGCGAAAGTGGTCAGGGAAAAACTAACATGACGGTGCAATTGCTAAAAGAACTTCACCCACTCGGCAGCATGCTTTACATAAGTTACGAAGAGGGTCACGGCAAGAGCATACAAGACTTGATTACCCGTCACCACTTAGATGAAGAACTTCCCAACCTACAGTTTAGCGATGGCGAAACGATACAAGAGCTAGTAACTTACCTGAAGAAAAAGCAAAGTCCCAAAGTGATCGTTTTGGACAGTTGGCAATATGCAGAATTCACCTTTGAAGATTACAAGGAACTGAAAAGGCAGTTTGTATTTGGCAAAACAGGTGGACGACGTAAGATATTCTTTTTCATCAGCCACGTGAAAGGCTCTACACCCGATGGCAAGAGCGCCATTGAGGTAAAAAGGGATTGCAATATTAAAATACACGTTAGCCATTTTGTAGGGTTTATCACCAGTAGGTTTTCGGGCAGCATCAAGAACTATTGCATCTACGAAGCCGGGGCAAAGAACCATTACGGACGTGATTTACATAAGGTAATTAATAAGGTGGCGGTGAAGAAAGGGAAGGAGGCAAATAGTGGTGGAGGCAAAGAGGAGACCTCACCCCAACCCCTCTCCAAAAAAGAGGGGCAAGCAAAAAAGCTTCAGTTGTTGCCTCCTGAGACTGAGGAGGAAAAAGCGGAAGCAATGTTGAAAAAATTAAAAGAAGGGTAGTTCAATTTACAATTATCAATTAAAAATTATCAATTATGGAAGGGTTTCCCAAAGAACAAATCGAATTGATGCAAGCCATCTACGATATGCGGATGGCTCAAAATGATTACTTCAGACAGCCAAACCAGTACCGGCTTAAAATAGCTAAATTGAAAGAAGCCAAAGTGGATTGTTATGTAGACTATTTTGTTGTAAACAAGCTGATTGACACAAGAAGCACTACACAAAAGGTAATGGAAATACAAACAGATTTATTTAAGAGTTAGCTATGGGACACAAGCCATTTACCAAGAATGAGGATAAATATATCAAGGAAAACTATCTCACCATCACCATCGGCAATATTGCCAAGCAGTTGAATAGAAGTACTACTGGAGTTAGACATGCCATGAAAAGAATGGGCTTGGTTTTGCCAAAAGATATATTGGAAGCTCGCAAAACAATGTGCTGTTTTAAAAAGGGTTCTATTTCTGCAAATAAAGGGAAAAAGCAAAGCGAATACATGTCGCCAGAAGCTATTGCTAGATCAATCCCTTTTCGTTTTCAAAAACAGCATTTGCCACACAATGCCAAGTATAATGGCCATGAACATTTAACTAAGGATGGTTATATAGAAGTAAGGGTGGCACTTAGAAAGTATGTATTGAAGCACAAGTTGATTTGGGAAGCTGCCAATGGAAAGATGCCACCAAAGCATTGTATATGGTATAAGGATGGCAATAAGCAGAATGTTACCCTTGACAACTTGGAAATGATTTCACAAGCAGAAAACCTACGAAGGAATCAGGAAAGCTTCCGTTCCCTTCCACCAGAGATACAGGAAGCACAAGGATTAATTAATAAAATAAACAGAAAAATTAAGAAGCATGGGAACAAAAAACAAGATTAGTGATTTGAATAATCACTTGTATGAGCAACTAGAGCGGTTGAATGATGACAGTTTAAGTGAACATCAACTAGAACAGGAAGTACAGCGTGCAAATGCTATGAGCCAACTGGGAACAGTGATAGTAAATAACAACAAAGTGGCACTGTCGGCAATGAAGCTGGCTATGGATGGTGGGGAAATGCAAAAGGAGTTTACCAAGTTTTTAGGCAATTAAAAGTTTGTACATGGTCAATCCATCACAATACTTGCTATCTCGTTCAAAAAGAAAGGATTTGTTGTATTTCAAGATACAATGGGAGTTGGAACTAAAAGCACTCAATGACCTGTATTACTTCAATGCAAAATGGAAAGATGATCCTTTAATGTGTGACAGGCTAAATACTACCAAAGAGGAGATGTGGCAAATTTGCTTAAATACCATTCCATTTATCGAAGTTTTAGAAAAGGATATTGGCGAGGTTACACACCTTATTTACATGAACGATTTGGCAGTAGTAGAATTGAAAAAAAGCAACAAACCATTCGAAGGATTAAACCTCTCTGAACACTCATTAATTCAACAATCATTATTTTAACATGAAAAGATTTATAGTTACATCCCCTTCATGGACTGGCGAGGCAGAGATAGTTTACAATGAAGTTGGCAAACTGGTGAGGTTAAGTTTTGAGAACTGTACCATCCCTGAGCATGATCGGGTGGTGCATAACTTCAAGATGATAACACCAGTATCCATGGATAAGCTACAAGAAGCTTTTGCACCAACAACTGCAACAGTAGTGGAGGCAGACTTTGAAGTAAACTTTGATATGTTTTGGAAGGCTTATAACCACAAGATTAATAAGTTGAGGGCTGTAGCTATTTGGGGTAAGCTTTCTAAAACGGATCAGGTGAAAGCATACTATGGTATTGCTATTTATGATAAGTTCCTAAAGAAGGAGAGTTGGCGCAAGAAAGCCGATCCTGAAACTTATCTACGCAATAAAATGTACGACAATGAATACTAGCCCAATTACAAGCAATCAGATTATCATCATCCAAACAATTATCAATAAGGACAATAACCTAAAGGCTGCTAAGGAAGACATTATAAAGGAAGCCAGCGGTAACAGAACATCAAGTGTAAAGGAGCTGCTATTTACTGAAGCTGATAGTCTGATAAAAGGTCTGAAGAAAGAAAGTAGCTTTAAAAAAGAACTGGACAAATCAGACCCATGCCATAAAATGCGAGGAAAGATACTTAGCCATGCTCACACCATTGGATGGCATAAAAAAGATGCAAGAGGCAATGTGATCAGGGATAAGGCAACACAGAAGCCTAAGATTGATTTTGACCGTGTGAATGAATGGTGTACCAAATTCGGCTACCTTCACAAAAGATTAGACAAATACACTTATGCTGAGTTGCCTACCTTGGTAAGCCAGTTTGAAAAGGTAGTTGATAATTATTTAAACAAGTTTTAAAATAGATTTTATGGAATATTTTTTCTTATGGATTGTTTTAAGCATAATCGTTGCTTTTATTGGAAATGGTAAGACAATTGGGTTCTTTCTAAGTCTGTTACTTTCTCTGTTATTTTCTCCAATTATTGGATTAATCATTGTGGCACTTTCAAAGAGCAAACATGTAGTTGCACTAGAGAAAGAAATCAAGATGATGAAAGGTGAAAATTATAAAACAGACGCTGAAATATTCAAAGAGCATAGAGAAAGTAAAAAAGCAGAAAAAAATGAAAGTGTTTTTTTTCATAAGTAATTCTACTAAAATACAATTTTATCACTCCTAAGCCGTTGCAGCAATGCAGCGGCTTTTTTGTGTGTAATACTTTTTCAAGCCAAAAGATTTAGTATTCGTATTATTGTGCTATGCAAACACGTAGGGGAATTGGGGTATTCAACATGCTTCTTTTTGACGAAGGCGCAATAGCCACCCTGCCAAAGCCCGAAACCAAGGGACGTGACCCCGAATTGATTGCCAAGCGAGATGAATTACTCCTCTTTAGGTTTTATTACAAGAGCAAAGTGCAACGTAAGATATACGATGATGTACTTACCGAGCTTGAATGTGAAGTATTCCTCAGCAAGGTTATGTTGCAAAAGATAATCCAGTCAAAAGCAGAGATAGCCTTACTTATCAAAAAGGAGTACAGTTCCCTTACTCCGTTAAGCATCAGACGTGAGTTCCAAAAGAAATTCCCATTTGTAGTGTGGGATTAGGTTACAATTGTAGGGTCGGGTCTCGTAATCTTCACCGTTTTTGTTTTAGTACTGTAATCCTCCATGCCAAAACGATAACGCAAAACCCTAACCCTATACTCATCATTTCGCTTCTCAGTCTTGGCACTCACACGTACTAGCTTACTAAAATTGTCCTTAGCCCATCCATGCAATGCTTCATGAACCTGTTGCTCGGTCTCGTAATAACTCAATGCCGTTTTTCTTACATCTTCAGGTGCAAGGTTATTGGATGCGCTGTAAGTAGGCTGGCAGATGCGAACCTGTAAGATGCCTTCGCCCAGTTGGCATTGCTCTCCCATCTCATCAAAGGCGGTGTCTTCAATGTCAATCAATACGCATGGGAATGAAACGGGTGGTCTGCCACCTTCCGGGTAGTGTTCCATTTGTCCTAAGTCTTGTTCTATATACCTGAGTAATGCAGCTTCAGCTGTAAGTCGTTCTATTGTATTTAGGTATAAGTTAGCAAAAGAAGAGTTCATGTTATTTTTAATTTATGAGTTATTGATTAGGTTTTCAAGGTTCTGCATCTCTGCCTTCAGGTCGCGCTCAATGCCTGCACGAAGTATTGGACTGTCGCTGTCGTCTGTTGGAATCATCTGGCGGCGTGGAATGGTAATAGTCTTTTCTGCAAAAGTGAAACCCTTGCCTGCCGTAGTGCCTTTAGCAAACTGTCCCTTCATTTGTTTCATCCTCCCAGCGTTCTTACCCTTTTTGTAATAGATAGTTTCCTTATGGCGATTGCGTTGGATTAGTTCACTACGTGAAGCCTGTTTAATAGTGCCACCATTATTATGTATTTCAGCATAAGGCACATCATTGAATATCTTCACTTCTCCTGGTCTCAACACCCTGCTATTCCATCCACGCCGAAGCCTACCAGACTGTACTAGTAAAGCCCTACCAATATCCTTACTCCTTTGCTTCTTTCGTGCAGCCCAAGGATTGAAGCTATTACCTTGGTAACCTTGAGCCGAAAAGTTACCACCCACAAAACGAAGTGTTTTTGCGGCGGCTATAACTTCAAACTTTGTCTGAAGCTGAATGCCCAATTGTGATATTTGTTCGTAATTGTTCATCTGTTATTATATTTGTGTCTTGGAAACAATATTTACATATAACCCATCAAAAGAAATACTTGAAGAGCTAGGGGTGAGTGCAACTAATGAGGTAGATTACATTAGGGACACCACCAACAATTCTCCAGAAGGATTTTATGACATTGCTCTTCTTCAGGACTTGTCATATTTTTTCGAATTAACACATAAACCAATAGAATTAAAAAGGATTGAAGCTAAACTGGAAGCTCTTGAAGCCTTTCCTACAACTGGTTTAGAATAGAAAATAACTATCCTTTAAAAAACATGTCTACCCGTTCATTTGTACTAATGCTCTTTTGTCCAGCTTCCACACATAACCTGACAATTCTTCTCGCCTGAATAGGTTTAATTTTCTTATTCAAGTTGACTAATAATCCACTTGTTTCATTAATCATGTCTTGATGTATTTTATCGTACCTAGTATCATAAGCCAATTTCTTCATTAGTTCCAATCCCTCTTTTTCAAGTCCAGCCTTTTTAAATAAATAGTCAATATTCTTAACCATTGTATTGTAACCTGTTGACTTCCTATCTTCAGTTAAAATTGGATTGCTAAACTCCTTACCTAATTTGGCAATAAAATCTGGTAACGTTTTTCTACTGACAAACTCATTAGCACATTCCATATAGAACCTTTGAGTTTTATTCATCAATGCAGAACCATAAATGTTTTTATTATGGTTTATTTCATGCCAAAGTGTACTTAGTGAATCTTCCTGTTCAAATGTGCTATTCTTTCTATTCAATGATTCAATTACATTATTCAGTCTATCTTTTTTTAGGAAGATAGTTCCTCTGCTATCAGTACTACCATTGTTACGAGCATTTCTTTCTTCAGCTATTATATGAAAACCCCTTTTGAAATCATCAGGATTTTCAGAAGCATAAGTTTTGAAGTACTTATTCAAATCGTTCAAATTGGTTACTGGATCTTTAGGTAAAACATCTTTCAATGAGTTTTCAACCGAGCTTGGCAGCTTGTCATAATATGGATGCTTTGGAGGAAATACCAATTGTTCCTGTGCAAGGTTCACCCGGAACATTGGCGGTATATCTGCACTAGGTATTTTGTCCGCTGGAGTAATCTTTCCTTTTTGACGTTGCCAAACCGTGCTCCTACACTTGAAATGATTGGGAGGATAGTAAGTTTTCCAAAACGGATCATTAATAGGCAGGATGGTCTTATTCAGGCTACGGCATAAGTCTGATGTTCTGCTATCTATTACCGCATCAAACTCCAGTAAGGTTAATGTATCGGACTGGGCAGTGATGTTCACCCATTTAGCCGCCATCTGGCTTCCTGAAACTGCAAGGTCATACTCTGTTTGCAACCATTGGTTAATGTACTGGTCGTTTATCTTGAACGCTTCCAGCTTGAAGTCCTTGTAGCTTCTTAGTTTGCCATCATCACCTATTAACGCATCCGTCAATGCCCGAAGCTGTTGATAGTTCTTAGCTGCCGAAAACTGCCATACGTTCTTTTGTAAGGCGGCAAGCATTTCATTGTCGGGTGAAGAAAAGTCAACTTCAGTTAGTTTCTTGCCATAGCCCTTTTCTACACCAGTCCATAACCTTTTGGCGAACTCAGCAACTACGGGCTTATCAATATCGCCTTCGGGTAATCCCTTTTCTTTCCAAACCCTTTCCACCATGCTTGCTACTGCATCTGTAAAGCCTTTTTCTTCAGTAGCAGAAAGCTTCCATTGGTTAGTATGAACATGGGTGTCGCCTTCGCAACAATCTTCATAGACTGAGCTCAGTTGCGTTACTATTTCTTCATGCTTCAATCCGGGTAGCCCACTCAGGTACTTTTTAAGTGCTAGTGGGCTGGGTCGAAAAAATCAGAAAGAGTTTGACGCATGGAATCCATGAACGACAATTTGGCTGGGTTCTTTTTAGGATTGGTTTTATCATTAGCCTTTTTGCCTCCTTTTTTAGGGTTTTGCTCGTCCATCGGCGGATGCTCTTGTGCCATCGCCTCAATTTGTTCCTGCTTTTCTGCTTCCATTTGCGTTTTGATAGCTGCATAATTGGCAGGCTTTGCTATACGGCTTATCTGATACATGGTGTCATCATCTACCGGAGTGCCCGCTTGCTTCATCTTTATGGCCATATCTACAGCATCTTTAGGCTCCAAGTCCTCTTCGCCTTCGTGGTGCGAGAAGCTGCCACCATCCTCAGTCATCAATCCAAGGTTGATAAGGATCGGTTTCACACGTTCGTTCATGATGGCCAACTCATCCATCCTGTCATCCTCATTTATCTCATCCTCCGTTTTCTCGTGGGTATCATCATTACCACCCAAGCTGCCTTGTGTCTTTTGGGTAGTTTGACTTTGACCAAGGATGAGAATACTCATTTCCTCATTACATGCCTTCCTTAGGTCATCATACACCTTACTGCTGTTGGTCGTGCTTTTGGCTTCCAAGAACTCCATTGTCGTTCCTTCAGGCAAAACCGCATAAGCTGCCGACCCTGCCCGCTCCATTGCATCCTCCAATTGTATGCGGGTGGCTTCGTTGAAGCCATCCCATGTTGCCTTTCGGAATGGCATACCGAACAGCTCGGAAAACTGAGACCAGTCGCCCAGACTGCCACGCTTGTATATAACCAATGGTGCAGCCTTCAATAGCAATCCCAAATCTTCATCCTCGCCCACCTCAAACACATATTTTGGATATTGACCTTCACGGTAAAGGATACCATCACTGCCGTATTGCTCAAACACTATCTTGCCCTGACGTGGGCGTATGTTACGGCGATCAGGTGCGAAGAACCTGAACTTTCCATCCTCCAAAATCAACTCAATAACCTTCTTGCCATCGAATTTATACAACTGGATTTCCTTTCTCAACTGACGGAAGTTATAGGTGTTCAATACCTTCATCACATTGTCCACTTCCTTGCCATCCTTATCCAAATAGACAAGTTTGTTCTTGGTCACACCCAATATGCGCTTAGCCTTGAGGTTACTAAGTACCGGGTCTAATTCTATATCAGAATACAACTCATACAGCGGCACACGGATGCCCACCATGCTTTCTGCGTATATGAGTGCATTTCGCCACTTCTGTATATCTTGACTTTGCCGTACAAGGGGACGGAATACGATATTTTGAATCTTTATTCCCTGGTCCTGATTGCTTGTGCCATATAAGTCCTCGTTGGACTTTGTTACACTAATGTCTTCCATAGTAGTATTTGATTATTTGCCCGCTGTATAGATTGCCCTTTTTTCAATGCCCTTCAGTGCATCATTACCTAGTAATCCTGCTGCCCTAAGCTTTTTCATTCGCTTCTTTGTTATGGCCATAAAGTCTCTGTCATACAATATCACAAATGTCTTCCTGCCTGTTTGAGCATGTTCCTTATCAGCTTCTTTTACTGCTTTCTTATAGCTGAGATTGAGTAGGTAGTTATTGAGTACCTTTTGAAAAATATTCATGTTCTAAATTTTGAAGATTAGTAATTACCTGGTCTATTACCCCTACGTGGGTTTCCACCAAAACGTACATCCCTTTCATATCCATTCCCTAATGTGCCACCATCGGTTACCAGTGGTAGGTCGGGGCTTGCTTCACCTTTTTGAACGTTGCATAAAAACTTAATAGCTTTATCATAACGGCTTTCCCTAACCTCCCACTCCACGGCTGCATTACATAAATTGATAAAATGCCAAACAGCAATATCTTTTACATACATGAGTATGATGTTATTGCGGTTTGCGCTAGTGGCGTTGAAGATGGCTGCTACATCATAGTGCGTCAGGTAGCTTTTAGCTTCATCAATCGCAGCATTAATGGCTTGCTGAGCCAACGTAGTATCAGAGGTGCTACGTGCTATTTCCTGTTGTACTTCAGGATATAAATGTGATGATAATTCTGTTGGTGTTAAATACATTTTAAATGCGTTTTAAATTTGTTTTACGAGTGCCTAATTTCATTCGGTTAACCAATACCCTAGCTTTTTCCTTTGCCTTAAACACACCGCCTTCTACAGCATCCGGACCATCCATAATCTTTGTATTGGGTGCAGCACTTAAAAACTGTGCTTCCAAACGTTTCATGTGCGGATTATCCTTTTCCCCTACGTTTAAAATAAGGTTGCCCATTCGGTTCAACGGCTCAAGCGTTCCCTCAATACGAAACCATTTTTCGGGCTTATCTCTGTCGTCTGGTGTGACATTCAAATGGGTATTTAACTCCTTATCCTTGGCGGCTATCATGGGTAAAAGCACCTGTTGGTAAAATGGGTCCTGGAGTGAGTTGTTTTCTATGTAGGTATAAACCTGTGTAGCATTACCAACAAATTCCTTTGAGGCATATAACCAGTCCAAAAAAGTTGCATTACTTACCGTGTCCACCCACGCCTTGTAAACATAGTATCGCATGTTATAAAAACCAATTACTACTACAGCCTTACACGATTGCTGCACCTTCGCCTTCAACGTTGGCTTATCCTTATTGCTTGGTGAAGGATCGGCGTAAATGATTACGCAATCCAAAGCTTTCAAAGGCGGGCATTTGCCATAAGTCATTTCCTTGAATGTCTTACCCTGCGATATTGGATTGTTGAAATACTCCTTTTGGCCGCTCTCGTAGCTTACGATGGAAAGCATGTAATCAATATCATCCTCGCTGTTTTTTTCAGGCCACGAGGACACCCCGTTCTCGTCCCTTATATTAATGGTCTCCACATCATCGGCATATTCTCCAGCTCGCACGGCCAAGCTATCTTCAGCAATGATGTTATTATCAAAGAATATGTAGTAAATGTTGCTAATGTCAACAGTGGGTATAACAGCCTGCTCTATCCACAGCCAACGTTGGTTGACACGTTCAGGATTACGGCAAACTTCGTCATCATCAACGTCATCAAATATTACGATGTTAATACGCAACTCCTCGTTCTTGGCACCACGTGGGTTCTGGTCTGCACCCACAGCCCTGAATGTACAGCCCTTCTTTGTTGTGAACTCGCCGTGTGTCCACTTGCCCGGCTTCTCCTGTACTCCATAATCATTAATAATACGATTATTGGCTTCTAAGTTTACCATATAACTGTCTAGTAAGCGTACTGCGTTGTCATTACTCTTACTGATTAACAAGGCATTTACACGAAGTTTTTTAACGAACATGATGTAAAATACTTCCATCATACGGCGTGTACTCTTGGCTAGTCCTCTAGCCCATGCACGGCGTTGGTAGAATCGTTTTTCAGCACGCAGGATCCTTCGTGTACTTTTTATCTGAAACGGTGCAGGTTTGGCAAAGCAATACTTAGGAAAGTAGTAGGCAAACCATTGTTCTGGGTCAGCTTCCAGTTTCTTGATGCGTTTCCTCTTTTCAGCTTCAGTCTCGTTTAAGTCTACAATTGTGGCATTAGCAATGCTCGCCCGGAATTCCTCCCATTCTGCAATTGCTTGCTTATCACTTTTATTGCCCACTTTTAACGTACTCATTTTTTAAAGTTTTCCATCAAGAAAGAATTCCATAGCTCCTCAGTTTCTTTCACCTGGTCTATGGTTCCTACACGCTGTATATATTTTATAAACCTCATCCCACTTTCTACTAGGTCAGCTATGGCAAGTTCAGTTTCCATATTACGGATGGCAGCTGTTAGTTTTACCTGAGTGTCAGACACCTTACTGTCTCCATATCTTTCTCCTTCAGGCTTGCTGCGTATAAATTCATTAATCTCAGCTAATTGCTCGTAAAAGCTGTTTAATACCTCTTCCTTACCAATTAGTAAACGATTGCGCACAGAATGCCAATTGTTCTCGTTAACCCATTTGCCAATAGTCTTTTCACTTACTCCAACCTTTTCGGCAATTAACTTCTGCTCCAGCTTCTCACGAGTAAATAGTATTCTAGCTAAATACTGTTTATCCGTTAGTGATGCCTTTGTGGGCTTGCTGGAGGTAGCTTTAGAAGTGCTTTTCTTTTGTTTTATTGTTGTTGCCATCCCTTTGTTTCCAACAAAGTTGATTAAAATAGGGGTGTATTTATAGGTGTAAAAACCATGACGGTACAGTAGGTCGGCTATGCTGGTATAGTGGGTGTTGTATGCTAAATACTACGTTTTGACAGGTGTTTTTGGCGGTGCAACTTTACATCCTGAATCGCTCAAAAAGCAAAAATTTAAGATGTAACATTATTATTTTACTGATGGCTAAACTGAATATTGATTTTGTATTAATGGATGAGAGCGTTGTAATGAACGGCTTTCGCTGCTTACTGAGCGGTTATCAAAGCAATGGCTTTGATAACAATCCAGTAATGCACTGTCAGCATGTACGCCCAGATGATGAAAACAAAACAAGTATTGTACTTCCTATAGGTAAATGGTATGATATACGAGTGGAGGACAATAAGCTAAAAGCAAAGCCTGACTTTGATGATGCTGATCCTTTTGCAATGGAAGTACAAGGTAAAGTTGAAAGGGGTTACATGAATGGTGCTAGTATCTGGCTTGATCCTATGGAGGTTAGTGGTGATGTTAAATTAAAGCTAGCAGGACAAAAGCTGCCAACCATTACTAAGTGGGGAATCTTGGAAGCTTCCATAGTTGATATACCAAACTGT
This sequence comes from Chitinophagaceae bacterium, assembly GCA_947381435.1. GTDB lineage: Bacteria > Bacteroidota > Bacteroidia > Chitinophagales > Chitinophagaceae > Parasediminibacterium. The sequence goes on along the minus strand of CANCVE010000014.1, from coordinate 33,808 downwards.
CGTAATGCTCTCGCTGTACGTGCAGCTAATGGAGACGTTGCAAAGCTTTCTGTAAGCACTGAAAAAGATGTAAAGAAGTTCTTGGATACATTATTACCAATCACAATAAAAAATGAAAATATGAGCTTGTTGAAACTTGCTGCACAAAAACTTTCGTTGCTTGAGATAGCAACAGAAGATGAAGTAATGGTAAAGCTAGAGGCTTTAGTTGCTGAAAACAAAGGGATTACTAAGTTGAAAGCAGATAAAGAAACTGCTGAAAAGAAAGTAAAGGACTTAGAGGAAGCAATGGTTGAGGCTAAGATTACCAGTTTGGTTGAAGGAGCTATTGGTGCAAACAAATTGGCTGCTGGAGATAAGGATAAGTATATCAAATTGGCGAAGGCTGATTTTGATACAACCAAAGAGATTTTGGACGGTATGAAACCTTATGAAAGTGTTGAGCGCAGAATGACCTCAACTGGCTTATCAGATGAAAAGCAAACCAGACTTGGCGAATTGATGAAACTTAGTTATGACAAGCTTTTAGAAACTGATCAGCTCGAAGAGTTGAAAGGAATTGATGAAGCAAGCTATAAGCTAAAGGCTAGTCAAGCTGGTATAAAGCTATAAGGCTTTGTATGTGAGAAATGGTTATCGGCAAAGGAACTGACAATCATTTCACCACTTACAATTAAATACTAATGAAAAATCTAGTAGGTTTTATTTCGGCTCTTTTGTTTACCGCTTTGGCGGCTGTATTCATATCCCCAATGTTGGGTGTGAATCCCATAGTTCTTTTTGTGGCTTTTTCCTTTTTAGCATCCTTTACGAAAACATCTGCTGAAGGTATTTTGCATGGAGTAGTTGTTGAAAACTGGGTGAAGTATATCATCATGCGTTTTTGGAAGGATAACCAATTCTTACTTTTCGCTTTCAATGATGACCAGTATGTAATTAATGGTAAAATTGTACATATCCCACAGCCGGGTAGTTTACCAGAAGTAGTTAAAAATAGAAGCTCTTTGCCTGCTACAGTTAGCAAGAGGACAGATACTGATATTACTTATGTAATAGATGAGTATACAACCAGTCCTACTTTAATTCCAAATGCAGACCAGTATGAGTTGTCTTACAATAAGATGGATAGTGTTTTGGGTGATCACATGAGTGCTATCAGTCAGGCAGTTGCAGACCAAATGTTGTACTTATGGGCTTCAAGTGCTAACGTTACAATCTTGAAAACTACTGGTGGTACAGCTGCAAAAGTTACTGCACCACTAACAGGACAAACAGGCAATCGTTACGCATTTACTTACAATGATTTACAGGCCGCTAACCTTGCTTTCAATAAAGCGAATGTTCCTACAGATGGACGATATGCCTTGCTTGATTCAAATCATTACGATCAGTTATTGACTTCTTTAAGTGAAGGACAATATCGTGACTTCTCACGCTACATGGATGCTGAGAAAGGTATTGTAGGTAAGCTTTTCTCAATCAACGTGATTCAACGTAGTACAGTAGTTACTACTGCAGCGGATGATTCAATTAACGCAGTTGGTTCAGCTCTTGGAGTAACTGACAATATTGCCTCTATTGTATGGCATAAGGATAGTGTAACAAGAGCAATTGGTGACAGACAATTATTCCAACGTCCAAACGATCCGCAATACTATGGTGACGTGTATAGCTTGTTGCTTCGTGCCGGTGGTAGGGTTAGAAGGGCAAACGCTGAGGGTATTGTAGTGATTACTCAAGGTACACCGGTAGCATAAACACAATAGCAACAGCAATAATTAGAGGAGAATGGGGTGGCTTGTAATGAGCCACTCCATTTCAAGGACACTAACAAAAATTACAATGAAAAAGCTTATTCTTTCCCTTATCCTGGTTGCAGGATTATTCAGCGCAATCAAGGCGCAAACAGAAGTTTTCAATGCAGTAAAGCATACGGAAATTAAAAAGGATACTACTGTTAATGTAGACACTGCTATACTCACTTTCAATAGTATGGGTAGCCGTTTGAAAGCAATCGACTTGGTAGTATCAAAAATCAGTGGTACAGTAGCTGGAACCGTTTACATACAGGCTTCTAATACTGGAGGCCTTACGTGGGACTCAATAGATAGTTTGGTTACGTCCAATCAGGTGACCAATAAGAAACATAAAGAGTTTACCGCTACTACTTACAAGAGTTATAGAGCTTACTATATTACTTCAGGAACACAAAGTTGCATATTGTATGCAAGCTATTTGCGTAGACCTGATGAATAAAATTACTTAATGATCCTTTGCTGATAACCTCCTTTGACGGTGTGCCTTATGGCATACCAGTCAAGGGTAAAACTAAACAGGTAATGAAATTAGATAACCTATTGGCTTTTATATCTGGACTCTTTGGTGGATGTATTAAATATCTGCTTGATGCGAATCCAAACTATCCATCAACACTAGCTCAAGCCACTTTAACAGCTTTAATATCTGGAGCTGCTGGTTATGCAGGAAAAGAGATTGTTGTTTTTATTAAACGAAAAATTAAAGGTTAATCAACATGAAAAAGATTAAATTATGGTTCTCATTGGCTGTGCTGGCCACGATTCTTACACCGTTGGTAATGTATGCTCAAGATAGTACTGCTATTGCTTTCGAGCCTTCTGGATTACTGAAAACAGTAGCTGATGGTGTTTCTACTCAATACCCTATTGTTGGGTTGATAGGTACAGGTTTGTTTGTTGTGTCTGAATTACTTGGCTCAAGTAAAAAGGTAGCTGCAAACAGTGTTTTCCAATTGGTATCAGGATTATTAAAAAGCTTATTCGGTAAATAATGGAAACTAAACTAGCAGCTGAAGCTTTACGAATTGCCATTACTCAAAATGGCGTGGAAGAAGTGCCAAGAGGTAGCAACGGAGGTAAAGACGTAGAAGTTTATTTACGCAGTGTTGGGTTGGCAAAGGGATATGCTTGGTGTATGGCTTTTGTTTACTGGTGTGTTAATAAGGCTTCAATGGAATTGAATGTCAAGAATCCATTGGTAAGAACAGGAGGCGTATTGGTTCAGTGGAATTCATGCACATTAAGGAAGCTTCCAAAAACAAGTAGTGCTGTTAAGCCGGGTGACATTTTTATTATGGAATTTGGAGGAGGCACCGGGCATACTGGTTTTGTTGAAAAGGTAGAAGGATCACTGGTTCACACTATCGAAGGCAATACAAATGAGGATGGAAGCCGTGAAGGCTATGAGGTTGCTAGGCGTGTTAGACCAATAAGCAGTTTCAAAGGGTTTATACAACTAAATTAATAACAAATAGCGAGGTAGAGCAGCGGTAGCTCGATGGGCTCATAACCCGTAGGTCGGTGGTTCGAACCCATCCTTCGCAACACAAATTTTTAACATGGACAAAAAAATAGCAATTGAAGTGGCCAAGCCCCTTTTTGAAAGTCACAAGGGAGTTGATACATTCTTTATCACAAGCGATAAACAGGCATTCTTCGCAGATCATCATGCGGCCAATCATGCCCGTGAGACAATAAAGGATAAGGTTGTTTTCAAAGTTAGCCGTGATGAAGCTATTGAACCAGTTGAACTAGAGCATACGGCAAATGAAGCATTGGGGGTATTGCAAAACACAATTGTTGAAGAAAATGCCAAGCAATTATCTGCCGCTGATGCAATAGATAAGGCAAAGACTGAGGATGATAAAACTATTGCTCAGGCTAAGCTTGATGAAGCTACTAATTCAATAGCTGATACCAGAGATAAGATAGAAGCGCACGAAAATGGTACTTCTACTGAAGAAAAGACTTCTGAAACTACGGAGCCTGATCCAATCGAAGCCCTTACAAAAGCCATGAATGATGCGGAGGCTATTATGAAGGAAAAAGAAGCTGCTATTGAAGGAACTGCCGGTATTGTGAAAACAAACGCAACACGGGCATTCAATAAGGCAAAAGCTTTGTATGACGTGGCAAAAGCTGCATTAGAGGTGAAGCAAACTGAATTGGAAGAAAGTACAGTCGTAGAATAATCTATTGCTTACTACATTTTTTAATTATTAATTCTCAATTATAATGAGTAATCCAAAAGTAGCTGTTGTATTCGGCTCAAGTAATCTAGGTATCCAAGCTGCATCCGCTGCGGGAACATTTGGTTTGATAGCTTCCATTCCAACAGCCAACACGAGTGGTTTTGGTATCCCTGTCTTGTTAAAGAGTGTGAAACAAGCCAAAGCAGAATTGGCAAGCCCAAACAATGCAGGGATACTGAAAGCCATTACCGATGGCTTTTATGGAGAAGTAGCCGAGGGTTCACCTTTGTATTGTTTATTCCTGGTTAATACTACCTCAATGGAGGACATGATCAGCCCAGATAATGATTATGTAAGTACACTCAAAACATTTGCGCAAAACAAGCTTAGAGGTATTGGTGTAGCAAAATTTCCTGCGGATAATTATTCGGCTACTCTTTTTGGGGGTTTTGATTTGGATGTTCATAAATGCGTAATAAAAGCGCAGGCACAGGCTACGATTTCGATACAACAATACAAGCCAATTGAATTTGTGGTACAAGGCTACAACTTTACGAATGCCACTCAAGCAAAGGATTATACCACTACCATTAACAAAAACGTACATATTGTAATTGGTAGCGAGAATGGAAATAGTGCTGTTTCAGTTTTAAGGGCATTGGGTAAGAAGGCTTCAAAAGCAGTTCAAAAGAACATAGGCCGTGTGAAGAGTGGTAGCTTAAATATTGCCCAAGATGCTGTTTTGCAGTTTGGACAAATAAGAACTACTAGTGTTGTTGAAACTAAAGCCACAGCTACATTGACCATCACTGGCGTTGGTTCGTCTGGAGCATATTTTGATATTTATGTTACCGACAATTTAAACAGTCGTTGGAACCTTACTAGTTCAACCTATAATTGGTCATCTACAGAAGATACGGTTACTAAAATTGGAGCGGCTCTAGTTTCTCATATAAATGGTTCAACGTCTATTCATGGATATAGCGCAACAAATGCAGCTGGAGTTGTTACGATTACTGCTAAAAGCGGTTACGGGTCTTTATTAAATGGCGTTGTATTGGAAGTTTATACATCTGGAATTGCTTTTAGTAAAACTGCTTTTGCTGGTGGTGTTAATCCAAATACTACTTTGGATAGTGCAACCCTTCTTTCCGATACTGACTCAGTTGATTTGGACACCTTGCATGATAAGGGTTACATCACTTACAAAACCAATGAAGATGCGCCGGGCTATATCTTTAATGATGATGTTAGTCTTACTGATCCTACAAGTGATTATGCCACTTGGAGCCACAATGCAGTACTGTGTGAAGCTATGCGAATTGCGTATGCAACTTTCTACAAGACGCTAAAGGATGATGTGGATGTGGATGATAACGGACAATTGGGAGCCGCTGTCGAAGCCAATCTTTCTCAAGACATCATTGATGCCATCAACAAAGAGCTGGGAGGCAATATAAGTGGGGTGAATGTGTTGATTAATCCAGACACTACTACTTCAGCTGGGTTGTATGCGGCTGCTGATATTGACAATCCTAACCTTAACCTTACTCAGTCTGGGAAACTGTATGTTTTCCTAACCATACGTCCTAAAGGATACATTAAAGATGTGTTGGTTGTATTGGGATTTGGTCTGTAAAAACTCCTTTTAATTCACTTTTAAAATATACTTAAAATGCCTACACCTACAATCAATGGTAAGGAATACAGGTTTGCCGATATTAAGGTTTCTCTTTTTGGTCAAAAGTTGACTGGTTTAAGGGGAATTGATTATAAGCGTAAGCGTAACAAGGAATTGTTACATGCTCAGGGTGATGAGCCTTTCAGCGTACAAAGCGGTAATGCCGATTACAGTGGTTCTATCACTATGTTGAAAGCTGACTTTGATGCGTTAAATACTGCCGCTGTAGCTGCTGGATATACAGATATTACTGATTTGCCCGGCTTTCCAATTGTAGTTGAATATTCTAACGCAGCTAAGATATCAATCGATACTTTGGTAGGTGTGGAGTTTGACGAGTATGATGAGGGTTTAAAGCAAGGCGATAAGTTTAAAGAAGTAACACTTCCAATTCTTTATTTGCGAATCAAGAAAGCATAGTAGTTAGGTAGTTTATTATTGGTAATTTATAATCAGAAAATGGAAAAACAATTGATTGGTCAGGCTACACCAGAACAGATAGCCAAATGGAAGGAAGAGCATGGCACAGTGCATGAAATACAAGTAGAGGACAAAGTGGCTTACCTGAAGAAACTTTCAAGAAGCTCTCTCTCACTAGCTCTTACTTACCTTGGTAGAGACATGGTGAAGTTTGCCGAAACGGTCTTTGAAAATAATGTGATTGGTGGCGAAAAAACAATAGTAGAAGATAGCGATTATCTACCCGGTGTGATTGAAGAATGTACTAAGATTGTCAATGGAGTGAAGAGTGCCTATGTAAAGCACTAAGCGAAGACCAGGAAGAAATATTCGACCCCATATTGTTGATGGAAAGCATGTTGCAAAGGCACATGCCCGGACTGGATACTTCGCTGCTTGATGATGATCAGTTATTTCGAAAATACCACATGCTGCTATACATCCTAAAAGTAGAAGGCGTTGATATGATAAAATTAAAAAGCCTGAGCGGTGAATAGCTACAGGCTTTTTTTATACCTACCCCTACCCCTAAAGGGGAAAATGAAAGATTATGGCACTAGAATTTGTAGTTAAACTTATGGACATGATGTCGCCAAAGCTGGTGAACGTGGCGAAAGCTGCCGACACTGCTGTGGCGCAGATGAACAAAAAGGTTACTACAATTGGCACAGAGACAGAAAAGGCCATGCAAAGAGCTGAAAAAGCTACAGGGGCTGTCATTGCGAAAAACAAGGAATTGGCAGGAAGTTATAACGGGCTTCTTGCTGAGATAAAAAAGGTCAATGACCGTATAGCGGCTACCAATAATGCGGCTGAAGCTACATTTTTGAAAAATAGGTTAAAGGCATTACAAATGGGTGCCGATAGGCATTTTGGCAATCTTAATCCTCCGGCTCCAATAATCCCCAAATATCAATCGGGTAGCATTAATGACATAAAGGCTAAGATAGATAAGATACGGGACGCAGCAAATAGCACCAATGATGGTAAGCTATTTAAAAACCTGACTCGTGAAGCAAAGGTGCTAGAAAAGCAATTGGACAAATTGCAAGCTAAAGCTGAAGGGAAAAGAAGTGGTGGTTTGAGTAGTATGTTGGGAGGAGCTGTAAAACCATTACTAGCCGCTGCGAGTGCAGGCGCTATCATGAGCTTTGCTACAAGCAGCGTGAAGGCTGCAATGGATTTTGGGGCTACCAGTAAAAGCTATGAAGTATTGGCAGGTAATGCCACAAAAGGACGTGGATTAGCCAACCAACTAAATAAGCTTCAGCAAGATACCATACTCGGACCAGAAGTGTTCAAGGCAGGTCAAACACTCATGAGTTTCGGTGTTACTGTTGATAAGGTAATGCCTTATGTAAAGCAGCTCGGCGATGTGAGCATGGGCAACACTGACAAATTCAATGCGCTAACGCTTGCGTTCAGTCAAACACAGAGTGCAGGAAGATTGATGGGGCAGGATTTGTTACAGTATGTGAATGCTGGCTTCAATCCACTCCAGACAATGAGTGAGAAGTGGAAAGAATTTGGGTTTAAGAGCCAAATGAGTGTGGGGCAATTGCGTAAGGCAATGGAGAAGGGGACTATTACCAGTGCAATGGTTGCAAAGAGCTTTGAGATTGCCACAAGCAAGGGAGGCAAGTTTGCCGACATGATGGATACCATTGGGCAAACGAGCTTTGGTAAAATGAAAGTATTGGAAGGGCAGTGGGAAAACTTTAAGATACAAACAGGCAATGCTCTTATGCCTTTGGCTTCATCGGCAATGGAAGCTGCTTCAGGAATTTTAGGTTGGATGAACATTAGTAAGAGTGTTCCTGATACCCTAAGAAGCGAACAAGGTGAAGTGGGTTCATTAGTTTCCATCATTGGTAGCTTAAATGAAAAGAATAGCTTGCGAGCTTCCTACATTAATCAATTGTTCAATAAATACCCTGATTTATTTTCCAACCTAAATAGGGAAACTGTTACGAATTTAGAGCTGAAGAAAGCACTGGACGGTGTAAACGAGTCGTATGAAAGAAGAATTGCACTTGCTAGCCATCAGCTTTCTTTTGATACTGATAAACAACTATTGTCAGATTCCAGATTAGAATACTCAAGAAATAAAGGTATCGTTGATAATTGGAAGTCAGGTAAAAAAGAAACGGCTTATTCGCTTATGACGTATGGGGAAAAGGCACTTACATCCTCATTGTCATTAATTAATGGAGGGCAATTACCGGGTTTTTTCATGAATGCTCAATTGGAAGCATCAGAAAAAATCCAAAACGGAGAAAAGGCTTTTAATACTGATTTACGTCAACAGTCCGTTGACGAGAAAGCAACTAAACTTGGGTCATTAAGAAACTATAACAATTTCAATAAATGGTCTCAGTCTGACAAGAAAGCTTTTCTAGCTGAAAAGAGCAACATGGAAAAGGTTCTGGCTGGCGATCATGATTCAATAGGTGAGAAATCACTTTCCTACAAATACGACACTTCCAAGCTTGATAACCTAATCAATAAATATGCCCCTAAAAGTAATTCTAATACAGCTGCAGAAGATGCTGCCAAGGCAAGTGCTGAGAAGGCATTAAGTGGTCAGAAAACAATCACCATCAATATAGCCCGGCTTGGTGGTGTAGATAGGATGGATATGCACGGAGCTAAAATGAGTGAAGGTTTTGATGAGTGGGAAAAGAAGGAAAAAGAAATGTTCTTAAGGGTTGTAAACGCAGCCATTGGGTTGGCAAATAATTAATCATGCTACAAGTATCTATTGGAGAAGGTTTTGCAATTGCAGATATATTCAGGCAGCAATTTGGGTTTAAACCACCCATTGATTATGTATTACCTGGTCTCGACAAACTTCAAAAAAAGCTTGGTTTGAGGAATGATCCAAAGTATAATATTCCAAAGGAAAATAACAATGGTGGTTTGGATAGCTTTCATTACCAAGGCTTCAATATTCCTACAAAAGTGGAAGAGCCTGAATTTGGTGGATTGGGTGGCGAATACTACAACACTGATGAATATGGAAGAGAGTACTTCATGCCAATTAAACTGGGTGGCTATCAGCTTTGGTTTCCAGTTATAAGCCTACAGTTGCAAAGAGGCATTGTAGAAACCTCCATGACTGAGCGCACAGGTAATGTGATTGAAATAGTAAATAATGAGGGTCTTAATATCAATGTGAAGGGTTTAATCGTTGGAATCAACAATACGTGGCCAGAAGAGGATTATCAACTTTTAATGGAGTTGTATGCTGAAACTAAAAGCCTTACGGTTGAATCAGTGATTACAAACATAGCTTTCCAAAAGGCTTTTCCTGACCTGAAGGAAGCTCCAAGGGTGGTTGTAAAGAAAGTAGACATAAGCCCGAAGACTGGAGTAAAGCATGTGATACCTTATGAAATGAACCTTATTAGTGACTTGATCTTTGACTTAGAAATAGCATGAGTTTTACCTTAAATAGCATTATTACCATTGGAGCTTACAAGTTCAAGGGCGTGCATGAGGTAAAGATTAGCAAAAGTATTTACCACATGAATGAAACTTGCCTTATCAAGTTGCCTACCACTTTCAGGTTACGCAAATACGATAAGCTAAGCACAGTGAGTGTGAGTACGGCGCTACAGTTTACTGAAGGTGAAAAGGTAGAGGTAAAGCTGGGTTATAATGGCAATTATAAAACTGAGTTTGAAGGGTTTGTGAGGCGTTTGGATTTCAGTACACCGTGTGAGATAGAATGTGAAGGCTATGTGTACCAGCTCCGTAAAAAGAAGCTGACACCTAAAACGTTTGTAGGTGTGGACTTTAAGGATATTATCCGCTATATCATTGAAGGGACTGATATTGTTCTTTCTGCTTCAATGAAAAAGGAAAGCATTAAAGTTGAAAAGTTCATCATCAAGACCGACACTGGAGCTGAAGTATTACAACAGTTGAATAAGCATTTAACAGGTGTCTTGAATATCACCTTTCATGGAAAAGAGTTGTATGCAGGAGTAACTTATTTGGATGCAACAGGAACTACCAATGGGCAGGTATTGGAAACGGTAAAGTACAAAATGGGTTGGAATGTGATAAAGGACAATGGGTTAAGGCTTCGCATTCCTCCAGTAGATAAAGTGAATATTCAGATTACTGGTGTTAATACCGATGGAACTAAGGTGAGAGTAAAATCTGATAATACCTCAGAGAATATAAAGCGTATTAGAACGCACTCAGTAACTGATCAGGCTTCTTTGAATTATTTGGCAAAGCTTCATCAGCAAAAGGAAACTTACACGGGCTATGAGGGTAAGATTACAGGATTTGGTATTCCGTTCTGCGAGCATGGCTGGAGAGTAGAGCTGACTGATCCTAGATACACAGAACGTGATGGTGTTTATCTGGCAGACAGTGTAGAAGTAATATTTGGTTTGCGTGGCTTCAGGCGAATTGTTGGTTTAGGAGTAAAAATTAACTAATGGACTTACAGGAACAAAAGATAGCGGAAGGTCTTAAAAAGATTGCACAACAATACGGTGGTGGCGGTTCACTTCAGGGAGCAACGGTAAAGGCTGTTGATGCTGACAATTTCACCTGTGATGTGGAAACGGATAATGAGGACGAATTGCCGGGAGTATTATACAAGAGCATAAGCGGTGGCGATGTTGATATGGTTTTTCAGCCAGCCATTGAAAGCCGGGTGTTCATCATGCAGATAGCCGATAGTGACGAGTGGGTTATCATAAAGTTTGGGGCTATCGACAAAACATTTATAAAGGTTGGCAATTATTCCTTCTTAATAACAGCTGAAGGTATTGAATTGAATGGAGGCTCTTTAGGTGGCATGGTGAAAGTTGAAGCATTGGTGTCGAAAATAAACGCATTAGAAAGTGATTTAAACACACTTAAAACGGCGTTTAACAGTTGGGTTGTAGTTCCTTCAGATGGTGGTGCTGCATTGAAGACAATTGCAGCTACATGGTCTGGGCAAACAATTACAGCAACTACGAGACAAGATTTGGAGAATGACAAAGTGAAACAATGAAAGATATACTACTGGGAAGCAATAGGGATTTGTTGGTTGTGAATGGTGACTTTGTAATTGGGGATAGTGATGAGCAACAACAGAACATGTTGCTGATTACCAAAAAAGGTGAGCTGAAGCAAAACCCGGATGTTGGTGTCGGGCTTTCAAGTTTCCTGAAGGATGATGACACCGGTAGTTTGATTACGGAGGTGAACAGACAATTTACAAAGGATGGGATGATTGTAAGAGCTGTTAAGTATGTAAAAGAAATATTATCAATAGATGCTAGTTACCGTTAAAAATAGACAGACGCTTACTGATATAGCCACACAGTATCTAGGAGACGCTTCAAGAGCTATTGAGATAGCGATACTGAATAATTTGGATATGGATGATGTGGTAGCTGGTACTGTAATTCAATTGCCTGATATTGATAATTATAAACAACCTATTGCTGATTTATTTGGAGATGTTACAGCTCCCGCCTCAGCAATAGAAAACGATGAATTTGTAGACGAATGGACACTTTATTACACAACCGGCTTACCAGCCTCACACGGATAAACAATGGCAAGAACTACTCAACAGATTTTCGATAGCATGGTAGCTGAAGGTTTACGGTTGGCAACTGCCAACGGTAATGCCGACATGATTGCTATCTTCTCAAATACAAGCAAAGTGGCTGTTTGGCGTTTGTTGTTTTATATAATGGCTTATGTGGTAATGAGCTTCGAAGTATTGATGGATACTTTCACAAGTACTGTTAATACGCAAATAAGCGAAATGAAGGCACATAGAACCTCTTGGTATAGGAATATGGCCAAGGTATTTCAATATGGCTTTGATTTGATACCCGATACTGATCAGTTTGATAATGGGACTGCGACTGACCAAGAGATTGCCGATAGTTTGATTGTGAAGTATTCGGCAGTTACAGAAACAACGGTTGATAATAAAAGGGTATTGCTATTGAAGATAGCGACACTTTCAGGCACCGATCTCGTGCCTTTGGATTCCACACCATTAGCTGCATTTACTGCCTATATGAATACGGTAAAGGATGCAGGTGTTCCATTGGTAGTTTACAATCAAGCTGCTGATTTACTAAAGTGTACGGTTAATGTGTACTACAATCCGATATTACTGAAAGCAGACGGAATGCGCACTGATGCAGCTGGTTATCCGGTTAGGGATGCTGCTATTAATTATCCCCTGACACTTGAGTTTGATGGTGAGTTTATCAATGCAGGTTTTATTGATGCGTTACAGGCCTGTTATGGTGTGAGTCGCCGTAAGGTTAATTTAGTGAGTATGGAAAGGAAAACAGGAGAAGGTGATTGGCAAAGTGTAGGTAGTTCCTTTATTCCAGATGCAGGTTATTGCAAGTTTGATGTTGATGGGCTTACTATAAACTATATAGCAGATGTTTAAGATAAATTTCACCAAGCTAGTTCAATGGCTAATTCCCACTTGGCTCAGACAGGCGAACATGGTTTTGTTCCTGCTTTCTGCCAACTGGGCATTGCGTGAGACTTACAACAGTTTCCTAATCTATCGCGATAGTGTGAATTATCAGTTGGCGCACAATGGACAGGTTTGTTACCTGCAAGGTATGTTGAACGACTTCTTTGATGCGGCAGACAGAAGGATAAGGGTGGTTGACTTTACAACCTATGGTGCAACTTTCTTTTGGGAGGAAACCGATACAGCTCGTTTGGTTAATATGGGAGATGATCATGTGGTTTACTTCTTTAACGATGATGTTGGCGTTGATTTCACCGTTCAGTTGCCATCGGATGTAGATTGGGATATTGAAACCTTAGCGTATATAAAGGCAAAGGTGAATGAATATAAGTTGGCAGGTAAGGTGTACGATATTCAATTGGTGTAAACCAAAAAGCAAATTATGAAAGTATTAGATTTTAGTAAATTATCAGGATGGCCGGCAAGTGCTTCCACATGGAAGTTTCAGCAGGAACAAATGCTCCAGTTGCAATACCTGAGTCTTTTAGGTGGTACTAATTATATTCTTCAAGGATGTACAGAAGCGGCGGGTGTTACTACCAATGGTTGGGTAGTTATTAATGGTGAAATCCTTCCTTTTGTTGGTGGAGCTACTCAAGACAATGTGGTAGTAGTTGACACACCCACCAATCGTACTTTTTTTGATGGTTCAATCAATCCTTATTACCATGATAGGATTGCCACTTTTGGTATATCCATCACTCAATATACCTGGGCAGACTTTGAACGTAATAATCCTACTACTGGACTGTTGAAAAGGGTAAGGTTGGCTGAAGCTTTATTGACAACCTTACAGACTGCGTTAGCCACCACTAATACTAACTTGGGCAATAAGGCTGACAAGAGTAATGTATTGCAGTTAGATAATACGGCTATCTATTCGCCCACACAACAATATCACCCGGCTACTAAAGGATTCGTTGAATCCTACCAAGGTGTAAAGGTTGTTTTCATTGGTTTTTATACCAATAGTTCTACCTCAGTAACACCTTTGAAAGATAGTACATTGACTTTGACGGCAGCTAGGCAAGCGACAGGTAATTACAGAATCTCGCACAATATTGGCAAATCAAATTATTTCGTCACTGCTATTGGTAAGGGTAATTCAACAATAAGTCCTAGAAGCATAGTTATATCTGATAATTATTTCGACATGATTTGTAGTGATGATGCTTCTAATAATGACGATGATTTTTACTTTCAAATATTCACCTACTAATGGCAACAATAAACGATATTAATAGCTGGTGGCAAACACGGTTTGTGCCAACTGTAGCACAACGGTTAGCCACATTTGGCAGCTTTAGGCTCAAGACTGATCCTGTGGTAATGGGTGATGTAACCGGACTGCAAGCAGCCTTGAACTTGAAAGCCAATACCGCCGACATTGCCGCAAATAGTGGTAAGGTAGTGCTTACAGGAGACACGTCTTTCGAGGTGGCGGCGCATACCACGATAACTAGGATTTGGTTCTTAGGTGGTGAAAGTGATACCGAAATTGGTGTTGGTTTTTCTGATAGTGACAATGACTGGTTTGAGGCAGGAGCTTGCCCGGCTGGTGGCGAATTACCATTTGATGGAAGTAAAGGTTTCAGGGATGCCACTACCATCTATTTCAATGGTGTAGCCTCCGATACGGTTATAATTATTTACAAACAATAAACAACTAAGAATATGAAGTACATGTTAGCAATGCTTTTGCTCTTATCTATCGGAGCATCGGCGCAGATTCAGTTAGATAGTATAATTGTAAAACAGCGGTTTAAGCTCAATGGCTATCGGGTTACAGGTATCAGTAATGATACAGCATCATCTAGTCAGGACAGTTCCAAGCTAATAACCGAAAAGGCTGCAAAGAACCTAGCTTCTACAAAGGTTCAGTACATTGACACTGCACCTGCATTGGCGGCATATCAGGCAGCATTGAATGCTAGGTTACGCTACACAGACACAGCAGCACTATTGGCTGCTTATCGTACAGCATTAAACGCCCGGCTAAAGTTTACTGATACTTCAGCTATGCTTGCTGCCTATCTCAATGCACTGGTGCTAAGGGTAAGTTATAGTGATACCTCCAGCATGTTAGCAGCATACAGGACGGCACTGTTGGCTAGAATGAAGTATACCGATAGTTCTGGAATGCTCTCAGCTTATCAGACAGCTATTAATGCGAGATTGAAGATTAGCGATACAGCAGCAATGTTAGCAGCCTATCAGACAGCTCTTAATGCTCGGCAGGTTACTTTGGTTTCAGGTACAAATATTAAGACTGTAAATGGAAGTAGTATTTTGGGGAGTGGGAATCTGTCGGTATCTGGAGTCGACACAACGAGAAACTATACTTGGATACCCTCTGTAACAGCAAGTGGCCTTTTAGCACGTGGAGTTTTTTTTAGTCCAACATTAGTAGCAGCTGCAAATGGTGATTCATTGGTTGCCGTAGATATAAAACCTACATTTACGGTAGGCGCTTTCTCTTCTGTCAAGAAAGTAGCATTAAAGTACACAGGCAATATAATGCAGTCTGGTGCAACCATGCCTTCATCCTATGGTGCTAATGATATTCTTCTTAGGCAAGGCACACAAATAGGCGCTAATTGGGAAGGCGGCGGTGCTTATTATAATAACATTCAGTTTTGTAACATTGGGGCTCAAATGGTTTTTACCTCCTTTGGCACTTATACGTTTAATAACAGCATAGGGCAGCAAGTTTTGACTGTTGGTAGTGATGGACTTGTGTCACCTTTGAGTCACATATTACTTCCATATAATGGCACTACAAGTTCAATGGTTTATGCGAGTCAATCTGGCGGAGTTGGTCGTTTTATTCCGTTCGGTATTAGCGGTTTTACAGCAATAGAAAATAATTTTAGTACTGGCTATATTAAATTTTCAACAAGCCAAGGTGGCTCTTCTTTTGTTGAGTCTGCTAGAGTGTTTCCCTCTGGAAGATGGGGAATGAATACTACTACTGATGATGGTGTAAATCAATTGAACGTAAACGGTTCGGCGAAAGCTACCCAATATCGTTTGTCTGGTTTAAATACAGCACCGATTAGTTCTAGCGATACTGGCACCGCCGGAGAGATTAGAATTACCTCAGGTTACATTTATATATGCACCGCAACAAATACTTGGGTACGTTCTTCTTTGGCAACTTTTTAAATTGTATAATTATGAAATATCTATTAACATTTTGTTTATTGGTTATTGCTTTCTCCATAAAAGCGCAGACAATAGACACGTCATTTACTTATTGCACAGCCGCAAAGATTAATGACAAGGTTTTGCAGGTGAACTACCCTAATTATGACACATGCACTTACGTTGGCGTTTTTAAAACGACAGATGACTATAAGGGAACTTGTGTTATCACTTATTTTTTCGGTAATCCAAAACGAAACGTAAAGGGTGGTGAGTATATATTAACGTCTACTCAATACACAGCATGGGATGGAACGGTAGAAAGTACTCTGCGGATATTGGCCACTTACTTATCAGTTACTTTTAAATAGATTATTCATAACACAGGGAAATAAGCCTACCTGTATATGAGAGAGTTTAATTTGAGAACGCCAATTAGTTATTATGGCGGCAAGCAGAAGTTAGTAAAAACAATAGTGGGCTTCATGCCCGAACACAAAATGTATGTAGAGCCGTTCCTTGGTGGAGCGGCTGTATATTTTGGTAAAGAACCTAGTGAAATAGAAGTAATAAACGATACCAATCATGAGGTAATCAACTTCTACAAGGTACTAAAGAACCGTTACCACGATTTGAGCGCACTGGTACGTGTCACGCTTCACAGTAGAGATGATCATGATAGTGCGTGGGTTGTGTACAATAAGCCACAGTTGTTTGATGAAGTGCGAAGAGCATGGGCAGTATGGGTATTGAGTACCCAAAGTTTCTGTTCTGGACTGGATAAGAATTGGGGATATGATAAAACCGATAATACCACTACCAAGAAGATTACCAATAAGCGTGAACAGTTTGTGGAGGATTTGGCTTTGAGGCTTCAAAATACGCAGGTAGAGTGCGCTGATGCCCTTTACATAATCGGCAGTCGTGATACATCTAACAGCTTCTTTTATTGTGATCCACCGTATTACAATAGTGATTGTGGCCACTATAATGGCTACAAGGAAAGCGACTTTGGAGAATTACTAAAGAAACTTTCAGGCGTCAAGGGTAAGTTCCTTCTAAGTAGCTATCCTAGTCCAGTGCTAACAAAATATGCAAAGGAACATGGCTGGTATCAATGGAGCGTGGAAAGTGGTGTAAGTGTAAATACCAAAGGAAGGTCAGGTTATCAGAAGCGTAAGGTGGAGGTACTAACGGCTAATTATGAATTGAAATAAGAAGAGGCTCGCAATTGCGAGCCTCTTTAGTTATGTAGGTCGGGACTGATTAAGTTACGCTAATAAACAAAAATCCTCACAAATGAGTCGTCCCGACCATTTCTTTAGGGAAATAAGCCGTATTGTATCACTTGTAAGGAATGTTTATTAGCGTGGCGAAAATAGGCTTTAATAGTCGTTTAAAAGCCTTTTAATTGCGATTTTCGACAACTGTTATAAATTAAACGATTTGAAATAAATTTGTTCACGTTTCGTTTTTGCGTTTATACAATTGGTTTTCGTAAATAAAATAGTATAAATATTTCTTTTCTCTGTTCTTTCTGTGTCATCTGTGGCAAATGGAATACCCATAAATCAAATAAAAAAATGCCACAGAGGCACTGAGAAAACAGAAAAGAGAATATGAATTGAATTGTCGAAGAGGTCTATTTTACAACGTAAAACCTGCTACTTTTGGCTAGGTTACAATGCCATTAAACTTCGTAGCCACTAATCCCAATTCGGCGCGAGTGTTGTAATAGCGCGCAAAAGCCACAAAGGCTTTACCATATTGACTTTCAGTAAACACTACACCTTCACTTAGCTTAGTAAACATCACTGTTTTGGTACAGTCTTCTTCGGTTGGCTCAGTGCCGCCTATTACATAAAATCCAAATTTTACCGAAATGCCATCTTGCCCAGATGGTCTACCACCAAGGCTTACCAATGGATCTAAAAAAGTAAGATGCCCGCCCAATCTTCCTGCTCCATTATACTGCACAGTAGGCGAAGAGTTTGCTAAAGGACTTGGTGAATGCGAGCCGCTATCATTTTTTACCCCACAAGCCGACCTGTCCAGATTGGTCATTTTGGTATTGGTTTTCATTACCATTCCCATTCTTCTAATCCTTGCTTCATACGGGGCGCGTGCAATAATGGTAGCATCCGTATCTAAGCCAGTGTGTTTGTTTTTTACAGACGAAATTGCATAATCGGCATTAAAGGTTACCTTTTCGGTCACCAAATGCCCTACTTCTATCACATCCAAACCCCAATCAGCCTTATTAGTATCTGCTTCGGTAACAAAATTGTCTGCAAAAATTTTAAATTTATCAATGGGTGCAGGAACCCAATCTTCACTGTGTGGCATAATGCTATTTTAATTCTTTTAAAAATGATTGTTTTCTGAACAAAATTTAACTGATTGTAAAAGTTCTTCCTCCCAGAAGGTTAATCGGCATGCCCGCAAAGAAATTTGGCATGCCCAGAAAGTTATTCGGCATGCCCAGAAGGAAATTCGGCATGCCCGCAAGAGAATTTTTCTTGCCCGAAAAGTTATTCGGCATGCCCGCAAGAAAATTCGGCATGCCCGCAAAGTTTTTCGGTAGGTCTTAAAAGCTTTAAAACATTGCCTAAAGCTGATGTATTTGAAGAAAAGTAGCCCGCTGCCCGATTATTTTAAGCAACTGGTAAAAGTGAGTGTTCAATGGCGATTCCGTAAATAACTAGTAATGTTTGTTTTGGTATTTCAGTACTTGTCAAATATACCCTTATTGAATGGATAAATCGATTAAACAATTTTTATTTGATTAAAAAAGGAAAAAAGTATCCTGTTAATCATTATTAAAGCCAAAATTTATATTTAATATTTTAAGAAAGATAAGCTTTAACACATAGTTACATAGGGACATAGTAAACATAGGTTGACTTATTGAATAAGAAGAAAGAAAAGGACAAAGAGAGAATGCTATTTCATAGCATTGACCAACATTTTTGAAAGAAGATATATTAGAAACACACGTTAAAATCTGTGTAATTAATATTCACACAATTCTTTGTCACTTTTTGATAACCTTATTCTCTTTGTGGTTAAATCTCCACTATACCCGCACCCATTCTGCCTTAGTAAAATCGTATTGTTTTATCACCTTTGCGGGATTGCCAACAGCAACCGAATAGGGAGGAATACTTTTAGTAACCACCGCACCGGCTGCCACAACACTATGTTTGCCAATGGTTACGCCCGCCGTAATTACTGCATTTGCCGCAATCCAGCATTCATCTTCCACAATTATTGGCGCAGTAAGTATGGGCTGTTCATGAATTGGTTTAGCAACATCTCGATATTCATGGTTGAGAGCGCTTGCCACAATATTCTGTGCAAAAATTACGTCTTTGCCAATGGTTATGGGACCAATAATGGTATTGCCCATACCAATAAGCGAATTTTTGCCAATGTGTACGTCGCCAACGCCGTTATTGATGGTACAAAAATCTTCGATTGTGGCGAATTCTCCCATCGTAAAGTTATTAAAAGGCAAAACATCCAGCCGAACGCGTCTACGTATTTTACTTCCTTTACCTTTTTTATGAATAAATGGATTTACCATTAGTTTCACCCACAGTCTAGGCCTAGCTTCATTTGTAGGAATAAGAAGCCAATGTACAAACTTTTTTAAGCTAGGATTACTTTTAATGGACTCTTTTAATGACATATTTTGTAATTGAGATTGAAAATTGAAAGCCGTAATTGTTATTCAGTATCGGCAGAAAAAGAACATTTTTAAATAATAATATTTGTAAAAATACAAATCGTTTTCTTTGCCCTAAAAGTAAAGATAATTGGAGGTTGGATAGGTGCCTATTATTCACTGTAAAACTTTTTAAATAAGGTTTGGCTAAAAGTTTGTACTTTTCTTTTTTTAAATATTGTAATAAACAAATATTTGTGATGCGCGGGGTCTCGAGAAAGCTTCTTCTTTTTTTTATCATACTAACATTTTCTATCTGTGTTCGTGCGCAAGAATCTATTTACTCTGAAATAAGTTTTCCTTTTATGCAGAAATTGGTAGATGCGGCAAAAGAAAATTATCCTAAAATGAAATCTTTTCAGCGCAAGGTTATCATGGCACAAGATAATGTAAAGAAAAGTAATAGAGCTTGGTGGGATTTTTTTTCTTTCTCTGTAAACTGGAGCCCTACAAATAGTATTTCTATTTCAAATTATGTATTAACAGGTTATCAATTTGGTATGGGAATAAATTTTGCCAGCCTTTTGCAAAAACCGTATGTGGTAAAGGATGCCAAGAATCAACTTTTTATTTCAAAAATGGAAAGGGACGAGTATTATTTGAGCTTTGAAGTAGAAGTAAAAAGTAGATATATAAAATATATTCAAGAACTGATTGTATTAAAATTAAAAACCAAGAATCAAGTAGATTTGGATGCCAATTTTAAACAAACGAAATATAAATTTGAGAAAGGGGAAGAATCTTTCGAAAACTATAATAAAGCGATGGTAGCGGTGGCAGAAACCAAGCAAAACGTAATTGCTTCGGAGGGTAATCTATTGATTGCAAAATATAGTTTGGAGGAATTACTAGGAAAAAAATTAGAAGAGATACGCTAATCATGGAAGGAACCAGCTTTTTATCACTACTTTATAGGCACAAGTTTTTGATGATTATTTCATCAATTATTGCTGTGATGATAACATTTTCGCTTACAAGGCACCTTACAGAGAGTTTTTCCTCGAAAGCAAGGATGGCAACTGGTCTGGTAGACCAAACAGAAGCACAGGTATTGGATAGCAAGTCAGACCCTCAAGAATCTAAAATTAATTTGGAGTTTGCTACCCTTATTCAATCTATGCAGCTCAAGAAAATATTTGATCAGGTTTCTTATCAATTAATGCTTCATGACCTAACTAATAAAGAAACATTTAGAAAAAAGAGTAAATTTCTGAGTTCCTTAAATAAAAAAGACATAAACCATACAATAGAAATACTTAATGCAAAATATAAAGAAAGGGAAAATTTAAATACAAGTGTTGATACTGAAAAAGCAATAGAAAAGCTAATAGAGTCAATGGGTTATGACTATGGATCTCTAAGTACAAAGGTTTCTATTTATAGGGTTAGTAATAGCGATTTCTTGGATCTTACCATTGATGGAGATAATCCACAATTTTGCGCTTTTGTGCTAAATACTTTATGTTCTGAGTTTGTTACTTACTATACACAAATAGTGAGAGAGACGCATGTGAAAGGGGTGAATTTTTTGGAAAACCTCCTAGAGCAGAAACGGGATACCATGAATGAAAAGATGCAAGTACTGAAAGATTACAAAATTAAAAATAGGGTACTAAATCTTAATGAACAAGCGGCAAGTATATATACACAGATAGCTGATTATGAGTCGAGAAAAGAATTAACAACTAAAGATATAGTTGCATTTACAGGGGCCATTAAAGGAATTGATTCAAAGTTTGATCCAAGTGATAGGGCTTATATAGAAAGCACGTTTATTAAAATTAATACGGAAATAATGGCTACCAAGGAAATCTTGAAGCATTATTCTGAGGCTTACATAAAGAGTGGTTACGACCGAAAATTGAAAGTAAAAATAGACTCTTTACAGAGTGTACTTACAGCACAAATAACTCAACTTACAGATAAATATATCATAAACCCAATGTCTGCAAAGGAAAATTTGGTTACCCAAAAACTTTCTTTACAAGTACAGCTAGACATTGCCAAAAACAGTATTTCTACCTACGAAGCAGAAATAGTGAGGTTAAATAAACGCTATGATATGCTTGTGCCACACGAAGCCGTTATTCAGGCCTATGAAACAGAAGTGGACATTGCCAGTAAGGAATACATAGAAATATTGCAGAAATACAATCAATCAACACTAGAATCTAACATAACACCCAGATTGAAGCAAATAGAACTTGCAGTGCCAGGGCCTGCAGCACCATCTAAAAAAGGATTATTAATTGCGGTGAGTGGAATTGTACCAATTGTATTGTATGTAATTGTTTTATTTGTTGTTTTTTATCTGGATGACACACTCAAAATACCAACACAACTAGCCGATAAAACCAATATTCCTGTATTGGGCTATTTACCGTTACTTGCAAAAACCACTTTAAATCTTCAGTCCATTTGGGATAGTACCACCTCTAAAAGGGAACATCAAATGTATAAAGACTTGCTTCGCTCTATCAGATTTGAACTAGAGCAAGAGATGCAAGAAAATAAAATACTTACCATAACGAGTATTGCCCCCGATGAAGGAAAAACCTTTGTTGCCCTTAGCCTTGCTTATGCCTACACGATGGCAAAAAAGAAAGTTTTACTAATTGATGGAAACTTCGACGACCCTTCTACTACCGATATTACGAATGCTGGTTATTTTATAGAGGATTATATAAACAATACCATTTCTCTTTCTACCATATTGCAAGAAGATGGGATAACCGTTATGGCCAATAAAGGAGAGGATGTTTCGCTGTTTGAATTATGTAGCGAACAGGAGGCAAGGAGAAAATTTGATATACTTAAAAGTGCATTCGATATTATAATTATAGATGCTTCTTCTTTAGATAACTTAAATAAATCGAAGGAGTGGATTGTAATTGCAGACAAAGTAATCTCTGTATATGAAGCTAATAAAAGCATTTCTGCTAAAAAAGATTTGCAGATAAACTACCTGCGCGAATTGGATAAAAAATACATTGGATGGATTTTAAATAAGGTACAAGGCCACAAATCTAGGCTGAAAGCTTTGTTGCAAAAGTTGAAGAAATCCAAGAAAAAAAGAAAAGTAAAATAAGTTATGTTTAATACAATAATAAATAGTTTTTGGATAGCCTTTCAAATTCTAATAGGTTATAATCTTGCCTTGCCAATAGTTCTTTTTGTACTACATACTGTTATTCCTAAAAGAAAAATCAGTAAGAAAGACAATAATAAACCCGAAGCCGACTATGCCATTATTGTAACAGCCTACGAGCAAACGCATACTTTGCCACCTGTGATAGATTCGTTGTTAAAGCTACAATATAGCAACTTCCTTATTTATATTGTGGCAGATAAATGCGATGTGTCTAATTTGAAGTTTGCCGATGAGCGTGTGATTGTTCTTCGTCCACCAGAAACATTGGCAAGTAATACCCGTTCTCATTTTTATGCTATCAATAATTTTAAAAGAGCCCACGACAGGCTTACCATTATAGACAGCGATAATTTGGTTGAACCTGATTATTTGTTGCAATTGAATGTTTGTTTCGATGCAGGTTTCGTTGCTGTGCAAGGTGAGCGCAAGGCCAAGAATATGGATACAACGTATGCTTGTATTGATGCCGCAAGAGATATTTATTATCATTTTTATGATGGTAAAATACTTTTCGAAGTAGGTTCTTCGGCTACATTAGCAGGCTCCGGCATGGCATTTACGGTGAAGCTATACAGAGAATGCTTAGAACACTTGGACGTAACGGGTGCTGGCTTTGATAAAGTTTTACAGAAAGAAATAATAACCAGAAAGCACCGTATTGCCTTTACAGATAAAGCAATTGTTTACGACGAAAAAACATCTCAGTCAGATCAGTTGGTAAAACAAAGGGCTCGCTGGATAAATACCTGGTTTAAGTATTTTGTATTTGGTTTTCAGATAATATGGATGGGTATTTCTAGGTTCAACTGGAACCAGTTTTTGTTTGGATTCATCTTGTTGCGCCCACCATTATTTATTTTCCTCATTTTGTCTTTGATTTTAATGGGTATAAACGTATTCATCTGTCCATTTGTTGCACTTCTATGGCTCATAGGCTTTGCGCTGTTTGTAGTCGGTTTTTTTATGGCATTACTCTTATCCCCTACAGATAAACGAATTTATCAGGCATTAAGTGGTATACCAAAGTTTATTTTCTTTCAGGTATTATCCTTGCTTAAAGCTAGGAATGCCAACAAACATTCTGTAGCTACACAGCATTTTCATGACAAAAAGATAGATGAGATAAAAGAATAGAATTTGGGAGGAAGAAGCGTATTTTTTCTTGATTCATTAAAATAAAAAAGTCACTCAGTAACGTTAATATACTGAGTGACTTTTTTGTGTTGAACGACTAATGCTACTACTCAGTATTATTAACCTTCGATGCCCATTTTATTCAAAATTTCCATACTTACGCCTGTGGTAGAGTAGCCTCCATCGTGAAATAGGTTTTGCATGGTAACCATACGAGTAAGATCAGAGAAAAGTGTGATGCAATAGTTTGCACAATCTTCGGCGCTCGCATTACCTAGAGGGGCAATTGCATCAGCATAATCGAAGAAATCGCCAAAGCCCTTAATGCCATTTCCGGCAGTGGTTTTAGTAGGGGATTGAGATACAGTGTTGATACGAACCTTTTTCTGAGTACCATAATGGTAACCGAAACTACGTGCTATAGATTCTAGCATGGCTTTAATGTCGGCCATGTCTGTATAAAAAGGATAGGTGCGTTGTGCAGCCATATAAGTTAAAGCTACCACACTTCCCCAATCGTTTATTGCATCTAGTTTGTGGGCTACAGCCAACATTTTATGAAAAGATAAAGCAGAAACATCCAATCCTTTTTGGTAAAACTCATAGTTAAGTTCTGTGTAAGGAATCTTCTTGCGAATGTTAAGACTCATTCCTATAGAATGCAATACAAAATCGATTTTACCACCTAATATTTCTTGCGATTCAGTAAATAAATTTGTTAAATCTTCAACGCTAGTAGCATCCGCAGGTATAATTTTCGATCCTGTTTTTTCTGCCAGTTTGTTTATTTCTCCCATACGCATAGCTATGGGCGCATTGGTCAGAACAAAGGTTGCCCCTTCTTCGTGTGCCTTTTCAGCCACCTTCCAAGCAATAGAATTTTCATCTAAAGCGCCACTGATAATTCCGCGTTTTCCTTTCAATAAATTGTATGCCATAGCCTTGTTTAATTCTAAATTGAGCGTCAAACATAATACTTAATTCTAAATGCTAACATGCTCCTTGTAAAACGAATGATATATTAGGTAAAATCTAGTTATTAAAAGATATCAAAAACACTATATCCCCATCATTTCTTTTGCATTTTCAATAGCTGCCGTAGTAGGATTCTCTCCTCCCAGCATCTGTGCAATGGCAGTTACGCGTTCTCCTTTACTTAATACTCTAATATTTGTCTTTACTTCTGTTCCTTTATTTTCTTTGTAAACAAAATAATGAGCATCGGCCTTTCCCGCAATTTGAGGTTGATGGGTAATGCAGATAATCTGTCTGTTTTCTGCCAATCCTTTCATTATGGCACCCACTTGCTTAGCGGCTTCTCCACTAATGCCGGTATCTATCTCATCAAAAATCATAGTGGGCAGGTCTATACTTTTTGCTACCAACGATTTTATGCAAAGCATCAATCTACTCAATTCTCCCCCACTGGCTACCTTTCTAATTGGCTCAAAGCGATT
Organism: Chitinophagaceae bacterium; assembly: GCA_947381435.1. Lineage (GTDB taxonomy): Bacteria > Bacteroidota > Bacteroidia > Chitinophagales > Chitinophagaceae > Parasediminibacterium. Next base: position 8,520 of record CANCVE010000014.1, on the reverse strand, counting down.
GCTTTTATTGGCATCAAAAAGAAAGGCTATTTCATTAGCGCCAAAATGATTAAGCGTCGTTTCCTTAATGTCTACTTTTAGCCTTGCATTGGGCATCCCTACTTGATGCAATAACGCATTTACGTCTCTCTCTAGAGGAGCGGCTTGCTTTATTCTTTTATTTGTAAGAGCGGTAGCCGTGGAAGTGGCTTGTTTAAAAGAGGCGGCTACTTCTTTTTCTTTAGCAGCTATGGCATCATCAATGTTTAATACGGCCAATAGTTTTTGCTCCAAATCTTTTTGAATAGATAGTAGTTCGTTGGTAGTTAGTACGCCATGCTTTTTTAACAACTTATATCCCGCAGTAAGTCTTTCATTAATAATTTCAATTCGCGCCGCATCAAAATGAATCGAATCGCTTATACGTTCTGCTTCATCGGCAATATCTTGAAGTTCAATCTGAGAAGATTTCAGACGCTCTACTAATGAATGTAAATCCTGGTGATAAGTTACAAAACCTTGCAACTGATTGGCCAGTTGTTTTAATAAACTAGTTACAGGGGTTTCATTACCATGCAAATCGAAAAAGGTTTTTCCCAAAGCTGTTTTGATGCCTTCGCTATTACTTAGCAATTGCAATTCGGTATCTAAGTCTTCTAGTTCATTTTCTTTTAGTTGAATCTCTTTCAATTCATCAAATAAGAATTGGAAGTAGCCTAATTCTTTGTCGAAAGATGCTTTTTGTTCTTGTAATTGAGAAAGCGATTTAGTTGCCAAAAGCCATTGCTGATATTCGCCTTGGTAAGTTTGCAATAAAATTTGATTGCTAGCAAGTGCATCAATTACTTCACGTTGAAAGTCTAAATCGCCAATTTCTAAAGTATCAAATTGTTGATGAAGGTCTACAAGACAACTTGCTAAATCCTTCAATTGTTGCAGCGTGGCAGGAGTGTCATTGATAAAAGCCCTCGATTTTCCATTGGTGGCAATCTCTCTTCTAATAACTAGTTCTTCCTCGTTATCTAAGTCGTTTTCTGTAAGAAACTTGCTAACAGCAATCTTATCCTTTATTAAGAAATGTCCTTCTATAAAACACTTCTTATCATTTTTTAATAAAACGTTGCTTTCAGCTCTTTCGCCGAGTATTAGGCTTAAGGCTCCCATCAAAATACTCTTTCCCGCACCTGTCTCGCCCGTGATGATATTTAACCGGTTAGAAAACTGGATATTAATTTCATCAATGATGGCATAATTCTGAATATGTAAATTGTAGAGCACTTAATAAACTGTTTTATAAACGGTTCGAAGAAAAACGAGTCTCAAAAATAAGCAGCAAGTATCATATCTAAATGGATTGTTTATGAATGGGGATATTGAGTTTGTTTTTTGATTGAAATTGGCAATAGAAGATTAACAAAAAGTAATACAAATCCTAATAATTTATGGGTGCAAAAAGTTTAGTAACGGATTAAAGAAATGAATTACAGTAGATTTGCTACTCAGCCCAGTAACAAATTAATTTAATACATATGCTTTTCCGAACACATCCTATTCATAGATTATTGATTAGCTTGGCAATGGCATTAATTGCTCATTTCTGCATTTTGGGTTTTCATTTCACAATAGTTTTACACCTCATGGTACTTTGGGATGTTTTTGCACTAACGATGTTATCTACCAGTTGGCTAATTATATTTACACGAACGCCTCATGAAATACGACATCTAGCAAAAAATGAAGATGGGAGCCTACTGTATGTTTACATGATTATTCTTACGGCTTCATTTGCTAGTATCATTGCTGTGCTAATGCTAATGATTACGCACGAATCGGAAGGGATACCAAAGATTGTTTATTTGCCTTTTTCTATTGGGGGGCTAATGTTATCTTGGGTAATGGTTCATACCACATTTACGTTTCATTATGCTCGCGTCTATTATAGCAATGATAAAAAAGACACCACTCAACACGGTGGTGGATTAGACTTTCCGAATGAGGACTGTCCAGACTATTTAGATTTTGCCTATTATGCTTTTGTAATTGGTATGACTTTTCAAGTGTCAGATGTAGAAACAAGGACTCGTAGATTTAGGCGAATCACCTTGTTTCATAGCCTACTATCTTTTAGCTTAAACACATTTGTAATAGCACTCACCATCAACTTAATTGCAAGCCTGAAAGCATAACATCAAAGTTTTTTCAAATGTTAACCCTCGACTTACGATTTTCAACTTACCTCTTAAAACTCTCTACTATTACTACACGCTTTCCGACTGGAATAAAGCAGGTATCGTTTTAAGAATCAACCGAATGTCATTTGCAAAGCTGTGGTTTTCAGCATATTTGTTATCAAGCATTAATCGTTCGTCTTCACTCATATCTCCTTTTCCACGTTTTTCTACTTGCCATAGTCCTGTAATTCCTGCAGGAGCCATAAAACGTAAGGAGTATCTATCGGTAGTTAATTTCTCTGCTTCGTAGAGTGGTAATGGACGGTTGCCAACTATACTCATGTCGCCAATTAACACATTCCATAATTGAGGTAATTCATCAATACTCGTATTGCGCAAAACCTTTCCAACTTTTGTAATACGAGGATCATCTTTTAATTTAAAGAAAGCCGAACCTGCATTTGCCTTTTTCAATTCGCTAAAATTCTTTTCACACCATTGGTTATCATCAGCAAAAAATGGTTTCTGACATTTTGTGCCTGCACGTAAACAGTCTGCACACATCAATTGCTCATCGTTGTCATTATTTGTTTCTTCTACGGCTTCAGTAGCTGTAGAGGCATATTGATTCAGGTGTTTTAAGTCTTTCAAACGCTTGTCAGCATTTACAAACATCGACCTGAACTTATAAAATTTAAAAATCTTATAACCGGTTCCTACACGTAATGAGTAGTAAAATACGGGTCCTTTCGATTCTAGTTTTAAAAGCACAATCACAATTAATATAACTGGCGACAAGGCTAAAAGTGCACAGCTTGCAAAGGTTACATCGAAAATTCGCTTTATTAATGGTGTTTTAAAAGTAGTTACCTTATTTGCCTTTTCTTCATTGTGTAAAGAAGACCAACTTTCAACCAGAAAATTAACCCTTGTCTCTAATACTTTTGGTTTTATGGGTAGTTTAAAAACATCTGCAACCCCAAATTTTAAAGCAACTCCAAGTGGATTTCCTGCAAGATTTTTTGTTAAAATAAAATAGGGAACATTTACAAAATGCTTGCGCTGAAGTGTTTGTAATAAGGTTACTCCATTAGGGCCAAGTATTTCACTTTCTACTAAAACGGCTTTTACATTTAATTTTTCTCTTTCCCATTTAGAAAAGAACTCAATACCTGTGGCAAAATTTAATAACTTGTATCCTTTAAAGTTACAAGTTTGAAGTGCTTCGTAGTTTTCTTTTTGAAAGGCTATCAAAGCTATATAAGAGGTGCTGTTGTTTTCTTGGAGATTGTTCATACTGCATTAAATAGTTGAAATTTTACCAGTTCTTCTTAGAATTGCATTAAGCCTAGCCATTAATTCTCTAGGGTTAAAAGGTTTAACCAAATAGTCATCTGCTCCAGCTTCCAAGCATTTAATTCTTGTATCAGTACTCTCTTCTCCCGACAATACCAAAACTGGTATTGAACTAAAAAACCCACTGGTCCTTAGTTGTTCAAGTAGTTCATAACCGTTCATTCTTGGGGTATTCAAATCAGAAATGATAATATCTACCACATTGCCCTCATGCAAATATGCCATTGCTTCAAAGCCATCTTGAAAAATAGTGACTTTAAATTTTGTATTTAGATGATGACTTAATACCAATTGCATTGGTTTATTGTCTTCAATAACCATTACTTTTATTGCCGTATTTGACTCTTGCGGGGTTGTCATATTTATTCTCGTTTAGGGGTATTCCGAATCTCACGTTTCAAATAAACTAATAATGTTCCAAAAATATATACTTTGCAACACAAATCTGTAATTATATTTTCACAGTCTGATACATATTGCTCAAAATAAACGTTTTTTTTCAAATAAAATATTAATTAAATGTCAACTACAACAAAAAAACTTCCACAAAGAAAGTGTATAGCACTAATTGCACATGACCATAAAAAAGAAGATATGGTTCAATGGGCTTCTCATAATAAGCAAATACTATCAAAACATGAGTTGTACGCCACAGGAACCACAGGAAGATTGGTGGAAGAAGCCTTAGATAGACCAGTAAAAAAGTTTTTGAGTGGCCCTCTTGGCGGCGACCAACAGATAGGAAGCCTGATTGCTACAGGTGATATTGATATTGTTATTTTCTTTTGGGACCCGATGGAAGCACAGCCACATGATACTGACGTAAAAGCATTGTTACGTTTATGTGCGGTTTGGAATATCCCGATGGCTTGCGATAGATCCACCGCCGACTTTATCATCACTTCTCCATTTATGTACGAAGATTACGAAGCCATCATCCCTGATTATAATGCTTATTTGAAGAGGAATGTAAATAGTTAATCGTATTACCGTTTACCGTTAACCGAAGTTCCCGCACGGTTAACGGTAAACGGTAATACGGTAAACCTCAAAAAAACAGCCCCTCCGCCTTCAAAATGCGTTCTGGTTTACCTACATCAATCAATAAACTATCCGAATGATTAAAGCCTTCAATGGTGTGGTTGCAGCAAAGACTCATATAAACATCTATCAAAGAAAACTTTCCTTGTTGTTCAATTAGGTTGAATATTTTGGTATTAATAACGTGAATACCACTAAATGCTTTTGCCACTAAGGCTAGTTTCTGCGTTTCGGTATAACTAAGCACTGCCCCTTTTTCTTCAAGCGTAGCCGTATTTTTCCAGCCACACAATTTATTGTTGGCATCAAAAAGTAAGTAACGGCTACTAGTTCTGTCGGTAATGGCTAGCGTAGCCAAAGGATTATTGTTTTCGTGTTGCTGTATCATTTTGGTTAATGGCAAAGTAGTTAGCATATCTACATTCATCACCACAAAACTTTCTTCTTTTTCAAAATACCAAGCTGCCTTTTGCAACCCTCCGCCGGTTTCTAGTACAGCATCCGATTCATCAGAAATAGAAATCTTACTCCCCCATCCATTATTTGTTTCTATGGCATTAATAATCTGATCAGGAAAATGGTGCACATTTACTATCAGTTCCGTAATGCCTTGTTGTTGCAGGTATTCTACATTTCTTTGAAGCAATGTTTTTCCATTCACCACCGCCAATGCCTTTGGATGATGCAACGTAAAAGGTTGCAATCTCGTTCCTAATCCTGCTGCTAATATGAGTGCTTTCATTGTTTAATTTTTGTTTACCGTTGACCGATGTACCGTTAACCGTTAATAGCCCCATCGGTAAACGGTAAACGGTACATCGGTCAACGATTAACGAACCCAGTTCTCCTGATTTGTGTGCGATAAAACTACTTTTACTTTGTATTTATTGCGCAGATGCCTTGCTGTTTGTTCTGCCGCATACACACTCCTATGTTGACCGCCCGTACAGCCAAAGTTGATGGATAAATGTTCAAAATCACGCTCCAGATAATTCTCAATTGACACATCTATTAAGTCCCAAACACTATTTAAAAATGTATTCATCTTTGTTCTTTGTTCCAAAAAGTCTTGCACGGGCTTATCCTTACCGCTTAGTTTTTTGTATTCATCAAATCTTCCAGGGTTGTAAATGGCACGCATATCAAACACATATCCCCCGCCAGATTCATTATCACACGCAGGAATACCCTTGCGATAGCTAAAACTATTTATCACTACGGTCAATGGGGTAGTTTCAAATGCTTGAATTGGCGTAAACCTTTTTACAATTTCATCGCTAGTTATTTGTTGTAGCAATGCCTCAAACACAGGCATTTTCAATCCAATCGTTTTATTGTTTACAAAGAATTGTACATTCTTTAGTGCCAATGGAATGCTGGTTAAAAAGTGTGCCTTACGTTCAAACAATCCCCTGAAGCCATACGCACCAAGCACTTGCAGCAAACGTATCAACACATAACCATTGTATTGGCTTACAAATGCCGGCCTATCCAGTTTCTTTTCCAGCAATGCCTCAGCTTCGTCCATATAATATTCTAGCAGGCTATCTTTCCATTCGTTACTCAACTCTGCTTTTGCTTGCCAAAGCAGACTAGCCACATCATATTGCAACGCTCCTTTCATGCCGCCCTGATAGTCTATAAAATAAACTTCCTCATCTTTAATCAGGATATTACGCCCCTGAAAATCGCGAAACATAAAATACTGATGCTCCGTTTGACCCAGATAATTGCCCAATATTTCAAACTCGTCTAGCAAAGCTTGTTTGTCATAAGGGATGTGGAGGGTATCTAGAAAATAATATTTAAAATAAAGCAAATCGCTGATGATGGCCTGCTTACCAAATGCTTTTGCTGTGAGGCACCAATTATAATCGAAGTTTCTATCGCCCAAAACCTGCATCCTTACCAGTTGTTGCAGGCTTTTTTTATACAGTCCGTACACATAATCATCCTTTCCGTGCTGCGTTATCTTATCCAGCAAGCTTTCTGCGCCCTTATCTTCCTGAATGTAAATCGTGTGTTCTTCATTTACACTACACACGGTAGGCACAGGCAAACCGGCTGCAATAAAATGATTGGTGAAGCTAATAAAAGCATTATTCTCCTTCACATTCATGTTGTAAGTGGCAATGTACGAAGCGGAGTTTGTGTAAATGCGGAAGTATTGCCTATCGCTACCACTTTGTGGCAGCATCTCCAAACGCGTGATGGTTTCATGTTTATAACTGTTAAATAGTTGTTCAATAGCTGCTGTAATCAATTCCATTCGTCTGTTTAATTTAAAAAAAACGAAAGTAACCCTATCTGATTATTGTTTTTGCATTATAGAGAATATCATTGTAAAATGTAATCTTAATCACTACTAGTGTACGCTAGCCTAGTAGATGTTAGTGAAGCACGTGGTTTTACGGGAAATATATTATACCAATTCACTGAATAAAGGGCTGAAAGAAACTACTTGCCATATTGAATACAGTAAGACTTTAATTAAGTAAATAGGTATTAGATATTAAGTAAAATAATAGACAAGATAATAGGAATCATGATATATAAAAACAGCACATACACTATATCTGAGTCTTTGTCTATGTGATTAAACATCAATTTGTCAATTTTATTTTTACTGTAATAGAAAAAGGTAATTATAGAACTTAAAAATAAAAATGAGTAACAAACAGGAAGAAAGTATTTAGTCGCTAAAGCTTTGCTAATAACCCCAAAGTGAATTAGTTTTATTTTTATGGTGCCAAGTAAAAGAATAAAGTGAAGAGAAATAATAAAAATCACCCTTGTACAAGCAATAATTTTACAAAGTTTTTCAGAACAGCCTTGCTTAATCCGTTTTGAATATGAAGAGCGAAATATAAAATTGTACATAAGTTGGGAGTATAAAAGATTGATTAATTTCACTTACAAAGATAATCTACCCAAATAACACCCCACTTCCTTCCCAAACCCTAATAGGATTTCAAATCTTATTAGGGTTGCTTATACGCCATAGGCGATGCGCTAGCTCTAGTATATTTTAGCGAGTCTAGCTGAAAAACTCATGATTTATAATTGATAAATAAGATATTTCATGCTAAGTATTTAAAATGGTAGCTGCTAAATCACCCACAAATCTACTTTCTTTTGGTAATCAAATACAGCTTGGATGGCAAACCAAGTAGACGTTGATGGCAAAGAGGGTAGACGTTGATGGCAAAGAGAGTAGACGTCGATGCCAAAGGGAGTAGACGTTAATGGCAAACCAAGTAGACGTTGATGGCAAAGAGGGTAGACGTTTATGGCAAACCAAGTAGACGCGGATGGCAAAGAGAGTAGACGTCGATGGCAAACCAAGTAGACGTTGATGGCAAAGGGAGTAGACGTTTATAGCAAACCATGTACATCATAAACACTAGAAAGAGCTATATAAACAACAAACTTTACCTTAATATATCCGCCTATTTGTAGCCAAATCAATTATACACTATCAATTATCAATTATTAATACCTTCGCCGCCATTAAAAAAGAAGGAGGCAATAGCTTTCGGCTGATTATATAAAGGACTTATGAGCGACAAATACAAAGATTTTGGTGGGCTGAATTTGCCCAAGATAGAAAAGGAAGTATTGGCAAGTTGGGATGAGAATAGTGCATTCGAGAAAAGTGTTTCGATAAGGGAAGGTGCTGTGCCGTTTGTTTTTTACGAAGGGCCGCCAAGTGCCAACGGTATGCCGGGCATTCACCACGTAATATCACGAACATTAAAAGATTTGGTGTGCCGATACAAGACTATGCAAGGCTTTCAGGTAAAGCGCAAGGGCGGTTGGGATACTCATGGTTTGCCTGTAGAATTAGGTGTAGAAAAGGAATTGGGCATTACCAAAGAAGATATTGGCAAGAAGATTAGCGTGGAGGATTATAACCAAAAATGCCGCGAAGCCGTATTGCGCTACAAGGATAAATGGGATGATATTACCCGCA
>CANCVE010000013.1 GCA_947381435.1 Chitinophagaceae bacterium | reverse complement strand
ATCTACTTTTGTAGAATCAGCAGTCTTAGATGCGTCAGCACCATTTTTACAAGCTGCGAAAGATGCAATTGCAAGAACGAACAATAATTTTTTCATGTTAAAAAGCTTTAAATTATGAGTGAATTTAAAGTTAATACCACATGGGCATAAAAGGTAACCCAATAAAATAAAAGTTTTTTTAAATTATTTTTCTTCCAATCTTTTGGGTTACTTTTATCCATGTAACAGTATTAAAAAGCAGAAGTGAAAGCGGAATTAAACGAACAAGCTCTAATAAAAGGATTGGCAAATAACGATACTAAAGCTATCGAAGCAATCTATAAGGGTAACTTTAATATGATACAGTCCTTTATTATAAATAATAATGGATCGTATGATGACGCTCGAGACATCTTTCAGGAGGCGATGATTGCTCTGTATGAAAAAGCACAAAGTGAATCATTTGTTTTAACCTGTAAACTTAATACGTATGTATATTCCATTTGCAGGCGGCTCTGGCTCAAACGGCTTCAACAACTCGGCAAATACACCAATCAGATTGACAGTCTTGAAGATACTGTTTCTGTGGAAGAGGACTTGGAAACGCATTTAAAAAGGAACGCAGAGTTTACTATCATGGATAGGGCTCTCAATAGTTTGGGAGAACCATGCAAGAGTTTATTAGAAGGTTTTTATATAAAAGATTTAGACATGCAGACGTTGGCAAAAGATTTTGGTTATACAAACGCCGATAATGCAAAGAATCAGAAATATAAATGCCTCATGAGATTAAAAAAATTGTTCTTTACACAATATAATATTGGCGACTAGAAATATTAAACAATCATGAACGAAGACGTTTTAATGCTTCAAACTATTGAGCGATACCTTGACGGTAGCATGCTTCCCGATGAGTTAGCTTACTTTGAGCAATTAAGGAAAAATACACCTGAAATTGATCAGATAGTCGTAGAACACTCCATGTTTCTACAACAAATGGGCGTGTACAAGAACCGCAGAAACTTTAAGCATCTATTAAATGAGGTGCATGAAAAGGTGGCAAACCAAGGTTTTATAGAAGGAGAAACGGCTACCAAACCATTGGGCAAGCTGGTTCAAATGTATCATAAGTATAAGAAAGATATTCTTATTGCTGCTTCTGTGGGTGGTGCAATTGCTTTGGTAACGAGTGGTTTGTTTACCTATTTTTCTCCTGTGGGCAACGATAATCAACTACAACAATTAAGTAGAGAGTTAGCGGGAATCAAGAAGAGTCAACAAGTGCAAGGTTCTATCATTAACGAAGTAAAAAGCAAACTTCCAAAGAATGCTAACCTCATCAGTGGTGGTTCTGGTTTCTTGATTGATGGAAAAGGATTTGTAGTTACCAATGCACACGTACTTAAAGGCAATAGTGCAATTGTTGTAAATAATAATGGTGACGAGTTTAATGCTAACATTGTTTTTGTAGATGCTAAACAAGATTTGGCAATACTTAAGATAAACGATGAGGATTTCAAGAATGTGAAAGTATTACCATATAGTATTGGTAGCGTAAATGCCGATTTGGGCGAAGAGATATTTACCCTAGGTTTCCCTAAAACGGATATTACATATACCCAAGGATATCTGAGTTCTAACACTGGTTTAAATGGTGATACATCAACTTATCAGATACAAATGAACTCTAATCCTGGTAATAGTGGTGGACCAGTATTTAATAAGAACGGTGAATTGATTGGTATTCTTAGTTCTCGTCAAACGCAAGCTGATGGTGTAACATTCGCAATAAAGAGTAAGAATCTTTGTTCATTAATAGATGATTTAAAGAGAGAAGATACCACCTTCTATAAGTTAAAACTGCCAACTACTTCAATTGTAAAAGGTAAGGAAAGAAAAACACAGGTTAAGAAAATAGAAGACTGCATTTATTCAGTTAAAGCATACAATCAATCAAAATAACAATACTAAAAACATAACTTTAAGGGCTATCACGGTAAATTGTGGTAGCCTTTTTTGTTGCTGTCAGCCAGAGTATGTTATCTAAAAACTCAGTATAACCATTAATCAAAACCTAAACAATCCAATTATTATTCCCTAAAGAAATACATTTGCCGCATGACATTACAAGAAAGGGATAAGGAGGTAATATGGCATCCATTTACACATCAAAAGAATAGGAAACCACCAATGCCAATCGTGAAAGGGGAGGGGACACTGCTTTTTGATGAGGATGGAAACCAATATATAGACGCAATAAGTAGTTGGTGGGTAACTATTCATGGTCATGCAAATAAGTATATAGCCGAACGTTTATATAAACAAGCACTTACATTGGAACAGGTAATTTTTGCTGGCTTTACGCACGAACCGGCAGTGTCATTGGCAGAGCGATTATTGCCCATTCTTCCTAATAACTTTTCTAGAATTTTTTATAGTGATAATGGTAGCACTTCTACCGAAGTGGCCATCAAGATGTCGTTGCAATATTGGTGGAACAATGCTGAGTCTACCGTTGACCGTTTACCGTTAACAGCAATTGACGGAGAACGGTCAACGGTTAACGGTCAACGCAAAAAAATACTTGCTTTTAACGATGCCTATCATGGGGATACTTTTGGGGCGATGAGTGTGAGCGATAGGAGTGTGTTTACGCTTGCCTTTCATGATAAACTGTTTGAAGTATTGTTTATAGATACGCCTAATGAAGCAAATATTGAAGAACTTAAAGCTACAATCAATCAGGAGGGGGAGGCTATTGCGGCATTTATTTATGAACCATTGGCGCAAGGGGCTGGTGGCATGAGAATGTATGAGGCGCATTGGATGAATAAGCTACTAAAAGCCGTAAAGTCGCATGATATTATTTGTATTGCAGATGAAGTAATGACAGGTTTTGGGCGCACAGGAAAACTGTTTGCGAGTGAATACATGACCGAGAAACCTGATATTATCTGTTTGAGTAAAGGACTTACGGGCGGCACGATGGCATTGGGCGTTACTGCGTGCACTGATAGAATCTATCAGGCTTATTTGAGTGATGATAAGATGAAAACCTTCTTTCATGGGCATTCTTTTACGGCAAATCCGTTGGCATGTACGGCGGCTTTGGCTAGCCTGGACTTGCTTTTAAAAGATGAATGTTTGGAGAAAATACAATGGATTACTGCCGAAAACAAACTGTTTGCTACAAAACTTTCCAATCCCGAATCTCGATTTCCTATTAAAAATATCCGCACGCTAGGCACTATCATCGCTTTCGAAATAGATAAAGGCAAGGACGAATACCTGAACGATATTGCTACAACCATTACCCAGAAAGCGTTGGAGCTTGGCGTATACATCCGTCCGTTGGGCAATACTGTGTACATCATGCCGCCTTATTGTATTACTAAAGAGGAATTGGAGAGGGTTTATGAAACGATAATAAGTATTATGTTTGAATGATTTGAATGAATTGTAATGATTCAATTTTCTACTTTCAATCCTTGCTTTTTGAAGAAAACAAACGACCTCATCATTTTATTTCATTCCAATCATTTAATCAGTGATGAATAAAAATATACAGCATTTATATACCATTGCACATAAGGAGGAACGCCTCATTATTGGATTGATGAGTGGAACTTCTTTGGATGGATTGGATGTGGTGCTGTGTAGTTTTAGCGGCGCAGGAAGGAATACCAAGGTGAAGGTGCTGCACTTTGAGACCGTGCCTTACGCCATAGATTTTAAGGAAGAAATACTGACGGTGTTCAGCAAGCAGCAGGTAGATTTGGCTAAACTTTGTTTATTGAATGGATGGATTGGCGAGCAACATGGACTTATGATTAATGAATGTTTGCAAAAGTGGGGCATCAATAACACTGAAATAGATTTGATAGCTAGCCACGGACAAACCATTTATCATGCCCCCAAACGGTTGCATCGGCAGGAAAAGTTTGGTAACGCTACGTTGCAAATTGGCGATGGCGATCATTTGGCTGTTACCACGGGTATCATTACCCTGAGCGATTTTAGACAAAAACATATTGCCGCAGGTGGCGAAGGCGCACCATTGGCTGTGTATGGGGACTATTTTTTGTTTTCGCATCCCTCAGAAAACAGGGTTTTGTTGAACATTGGGGGCATTGCCAACTTTACTTATTTGCCTGCTAATGGCAATCTTGCTACTACAATTTGTACCGATATTGGTGCTGGCAACACCCTCATGGATGCCTATATGCGCACCAATTTTAGTTCACAATTCTACGATAAAGATGCTCTGATTGCCCGTAAGGGAAATATAAATAATGCCTTATTAAATGAATTGAAGGCGCATGATTTCTTTACACAATCCTTTCCAAAAACCACGGGGCCGGAGTTGTTTAGCCTTACTTATATAGAAAATGCCATCAAACGAGCCAAGATAAATGCTATAAATAAGGAAGATGTTATGGCTACGCTAAACAAGTTTACTGCCGATATTATTATTGATGCACTGCACAAAACCATTGCCACTACCGATAATTTGGTAGTGTTTGCTAGTGGCGGCGGTATTCATAATCCTTTATTGATGGAACATTTACAGGAAGGATTGCCCAATGTTCAGTTTAAAGATTTTAATAGTTTAGGCATCAATCCCGACGCAAAAGAGGCGGTATTATTTGCAGTATTGGCAAATGAAGCAATTGCAGGAAATCCTTCAGATAAAAATTATATGTCCGAAATAATACAGGTAAGCATGGGTAAGATTAGCTTCCCCGATTAGCTAAAAATAATATGGCTAAATAAAATAAGGGCATCATTTGAGGGGAAATAAGATACCTTTTCTTAGTTAAAGGTGCTTTGAATAACTTTCAAGTAGCACGATAGTATTATCGTGTGCCTTAAATAACTTTCAAGAGGCACGATAGCGTAATCGTGTGTCTTGAATAACTTTCAGGTGGCACGATAGCGCTATCGTGTGTCTTAAATAACTTTCAAGTGGCACGATAGTACTATCGTGTGCGTTGAAAAACTTTCAGGTAGCACGATAACGCTACTAATTGTGTTATTTAGGTTTAAATCAGTCTATTGCCATGAACAGATGGGCGAAATTGTTTTGAAAGAGGTCGGGATTTGTGAAGGGGTTTTTTAGTATTATTGCAGTGGGGGAAATTGTCTGAATCAAGATTTACAGGATTTGTAGGATTTGTAGGATCAATATCCCATAATCATCAATATCCTAAAATCAATCTAATCTTGATTCAGACGAAGAAGTTTTAATACTCGCCGTTGTTATGTCTTTTTGACCAACAACTATAGTAATGAGTGAGGTGTTTAGATAAGACTGTGACCGATATATTGCAGAACAATTGAAAGCATCTAAACTAAAAGATGGTTAATTAATTATTATAATGAATGCAAAATCATTTCTACAAATAGCAAAATATATAGGATTGATAACGTTGATAATATGGGTGCTATTATCAATTGTTGTAGTTATTTTCCTATTTGACAGATGGAATGATCCACAGACTAAAAGTATTTCAAATCATGATTTACTTGATTATATAAGTATCTCAATTTGGTTTTTAATGGTCTTTGGTATTTCGAAGCTATCAATCTTTTTAGTAAAGAAACGTATAAATTAGCGAAGACATAATGGGTGTGCAAACTTTTTATTCCATCTAAGTTTAATCCACCCCAAAATAATTAAACGTCCTTGCGACGCACGAAGCAACCTTTTACAAATTCAAATAACCTGTAACACATAAAAGGCTGCTTCGTGCCTCGCAGTGACGTGAACTGTGTGACTGTTGATAGTAAGGAATTCGAAATAAAATAGTCATAATGAAAAAAATAATCATAATCTACTTTAAACTTTAATCCATCCCAAACCAAGTAAACGTCCTTGCGAGGCACGAAGCAATCTTTTTATAATTTCAAGCTGCTAATTTCATGTAAAAGGCTGCTTCGTGCCACGCAATGATGCGAAGATTATGGCAACGATGAAAGCAAAGTGCTAACCATTATCAGTCAATAACCTTAGAAAACATTGTAGTGATTAATCACCTCTTTTTCCTTTAAAATTCCTTTACTTCGCAGGGACAGTCTATTTTATGGTAATAGTGGCTGTTGGGGATGGGTTAGGGCTTATCTCAATCGTTATCGAAAATCTTATCTGATTATGCACAAGAAAAAAGTACTTTGTTTCGGAGAATTATTATTGAGAATTTCACCTGCCGCAACCGACAATGAGTTTTCTGAAAAGCAACCAATGCTATTGTACATGGGCGGCGCGGAGGCCAATGTGGCCACTGCATTGGCGGGATGGAATGTTCCTGTAAAATACTGTACCGTGCTGCCAGATAACTTCATGAGCAAACACGTAATTGATTATCTGGAATACAAAGGAATCTTTACTTCTTCCATTATACATGCCGGTACTAGGATAGGGGTCTACTTTTTGGAGCGTGGGGCAGACCTAAAGGGACAAATGGTGTATGATAGGGAACACTCAGCTTTCTCAGAACTGAAAACGGGCGTAATAGATTGGGATAAGGTATTGAGAGATGTTTCTTGGTTCGATTTTACAGCTATTAGTCCTGCACTAAACCAAAACGTGGCAGATGTTTGTCTGGAAGCGGCAGAAGCAGCATCGAGAAAACGAATTACTGTTTCGTTGGATTTAAACTATCGGTCTCGCCTTTGGAAATATGGCAAGCAACCAATAGAGATAATGCCAAAGCTTGCCGAACATTGCGATGTGATTATGGGCAATATATGGAGTGCTAATACATTATTGGGTACTGCCATTGATGAAAATATACATGATAAAAAAAGCAAAGAAGCTTACCTAAATCATTCTGAAGCTACGGCTAAAGAGATAATGGAGAAGTTTCCTAAGTGTAAGACGGTGGCAAATACTTTCAGGTTCGACAGCAATGCAAACAGTATATTGTACTATACAGGGCTATATACAGAAGGAAAGCATTACAATTCTGCCGAGTTTACCTGCGAAGGTGTGGTGGATAGGAGTGGTAGTGGTGACTGTTTTATGGCAGGATTGATTTATGGATTATATAACCATAACTCTCCACAAGATGTATTGAATTATGCCACAGCAGCCGCCTTTGGTAAACTACAGGAAATGGGCGACTCTACCGATCAAGACGTGTTTACGGTAAAGAAGAATGCGAAATAAAGCACCAGTTGTTAGTTATTAGTGGTTAGTTGTTAGAAAACTAATCTCTAACAACTAACCACTAATAACTAACAACTAAACTATGGATGAATACATTTCTTTTGAACAGATACCCTTTGGTAGTGACAGCTTTGCGGATAATCCGGAGCCGAGATGCCCTTGTGTGTTGCTGTTAGATACATCAGGCTCGATGGCTGGCAAACCATTGGACGAGCTTAATGCTGGCATACAGACATTTAAGAAAGAATTGTTGGGCGATTCATTAGCAACAAAGCGGGTGGAGGTTGCCTTGGTAACCTTTGGTCCGGTGCAGTTGCAAGTAGATTTTGAAACAGTAAACAACTTTCATCCTAAAGAACTGAATACAACAGGCGATACCCCACTAGGCGAGGCAATAGAATTAGGGATTGATTTGGTAAACAAACGAAAGAAACTATATAAGGAAAACGGTATTGCCTACTATAAACCTTGGATAATATTGATAACAGATGGCGAACCAACAGACCCTTACCTACACGCCGCATCCTTGGTAAAGGAAGGGGAAGCCAATAAGTCGTTTGCCTTCTTTGCCATTGGGGTAGAAGGAGCAAACATGCAGATACTGAAACAAATCTCCACACGCCAACCACTAAAGCTAAAAGGATTAATGTTTAGAGAGTTCTTTTTGTGGCTCTCCGCATCCATGAAAATGGTATCAGTAAAGGATCCCACTAGCAGCATCAGTTTATTACCCCCAACTGGCTGGAGCGAATTATGAGTTGGAAAACTATTGGCAAAAGTGTTATCGGCACCTCACATAGTAGTGCCGATAAGCAGTGCGAGGATGCATTGCAATACAAGATAATACTAGACCACAAGGGAAAAGAAGTGTTGCTAGCCATTGCCAGCGATGGTGCAGGTAGTGCAAAGTTTGCTAAGGAAGCATCAAATATTGCAACCTATTTTGGCATTGAGATACTAACACATTTTATTAAGGATCACACTAAGATTAAAGAGGCATCTATTGTATTAATGGTAGAAACTTTAGTGGAGGAGTTTACTAGGTTTTCGGAGATTGCCAATGAACCACTTAGCGAATATTCGTGTACACTATTAGGATGCGTATTATATAATACCTCTTCTGTATTCTTTCAAATAGGTGATGGGGCTATCATAAGGGATGATGGCAATGATGGTTATGTAACCGTTTGGTGGCCACAGAATGGAGAATATGCTAATACCACTTGCTTTATCACTGATGATAATGCCTTAGCTAATTTGAGGATTTTGGTGATGGATGAACCTATAAAAGAGGTGGCATTATTAACCGATGGATTGCAGATGCTTGCTCTAAATAATGAAACAAGTACCGTACATCAACCCTTCTTTAATGGATTATTCAAGTGGCTTAGATTTGCCCAAAAGGAAGAAGAGATAGAAATATTAAACAACAAACTAGAAGAATATCTATCAGGCGACATAATTAATAATCGCACAGATGATGATAAGACATTGTTTTTAGGAACGAGGAAATAGTTGTTAGTTATTAGTTGTTAGTGGTTAGAATATAACCGCTAACAACTAATAACTAACAACTAACAACTAAAAGAATGGCTCAATACACAGGCAACATATCGAGTTACAACACCACCCGCGAGATAGGCAAGGGAGGGGAGGGGTATGTGTATGAGTTGGCAAATAATCCATCGCAGGTATTAAAGGTTTTTATTGAGGACTTAACTCCGAGTAAGATTGCAAAGCTGCAACTGATGGTGGCAATGGCTAACCCTCAGATAGATGCTTATTCGGCATGGCCAAAGGATATTGTAAAGGATCATCAAGTCAAGTATAGTGGTTTTGTAATGAGGAAGCTATCGGGCTATGTGCCGCTGCATAACCTGTTTAGCCCGATGGACAGAAAGCGGATGTTTCCTGATAAGGGATATAACTTTCTGGTGCATGTGGCACGTAACCTTGCCACTGCGTTTTATGCGTTACATTCTTCAGGGTTGGTAGTGGGCGACATCAACGAGGGAAATATTTTGGTGAACACACAAGGTATGGTTGCCTTTATAGATTGCGATTCGTTTCAGGTGAAGGATGGCACACAATATCATCTCTGCGAAGTGGGTGTTCCACGTTATACACCGCCCGAATTATTGGCATATACTTCCTTCGAAACCGTTGTGCGCACCATCAATACCGATAGCTTTTCTATGGCTATCCTTATCTTTCAGCTGTTATTCTTGGGCAGGCATCCTTATGCAGGAAAGAATAACTCGGCAGAAGATATTGATGAAGAAAAGGCCATCAAGAATAATTGGTTTGTCTATTCGCTCAATAATAAGCACAATAAGTTACTGCCTCCCGCAGATAGTTTTCCTATCAAGAGTTTACCCGAAGATGTGGTTGCATTATTCCATCAGTCCTTTGAGCAAATAGAGAATAGACCACTTCCTGCAAAGTGGATTACAAGCTTGGATGCGTTCTTGAAAACAATGGTCAATTGTACTGTTTCGCCCATTCATATCTATCCATCTACTTTTAATAGTTGCCCTTGGTGTGCGTTTAAGGAGAAGAGGAATATCCTTTATTTCATGGATGCAAGCTATCCGTCTGTAGCAGAAGTAACGGATAATATGGATGATTTTATCAACGGATTTAAGGTAGAAAAGCTTTCTTTCCCTAAAATAAAACTAACTAATCCAACCACCTATGCGCTTACGCCTTTGCCTATACTAAGTAAGTATTCGCAATATAAAAAGTATCATCTACTTACATTGATTGCTGGTGTTATAGCTACGTTTTCCTTTGTTTCAGCTTTTAGATTGGTGTATATATTCTATGCAGCAGTGCCTGCTGTGGGCTATTTATTAAACAAATTTTTTCCGTGGAAAAATAGGATTGAAGAAGAGCTGGAAAGAAGAAAAAGGTATCAGGATGACTTAAAAAGACAATTGGAAATAGACCTGCAATTGTATCATCAGCCGGTAGAACTAAGATCTTATAAGGATGCAATAGAGCGGATAGAAAGACTAATTGATAGCTACAAGAAACTCCCACAAGAATTGATTGACAAACAAAAAGATGCCGAAGAAAAAGTTTACACGGCACAATTGAATACCTATTTGTCTAATTATCCCATCAATACCAACGACTTTCAAGCATTGGGTACTGCACGAAAAGCAGCATTGGATGAGGCGTCTATTACTACTGCGGCTGATGTGTCTAAGCTAAAAACTATTAAAGTGCAAGGCATTGGCAGTAAGTTTATCAAGCAATTGCAAGATTGGCAACGACATATTGGTTATGGCTTTGTTTATCATCCGGATAATAATTTATTGCTGAAAGAAAACAGGGCGGTTATTCTGGAGATGGCCGAGCAGAAGAAGCAATTGGAAACTGATATTCTTAAACTTTATCAGGAGATAATTAGCCTGAAAACTAATCTTATTGATAAACAAACGCAGTTGAAAACCAACATAAATATCATCCATAAACAATACTTACAAGCAGAACTGGACTTTAAAACCTTTAGAAAACTGTCGGTTTAGGTTGTTTTTAATATTTATCGAACTCTATTTTTCTAGGAAAACATCTTACTCGAATCTATTTCAAAGCCTGCGAATATTCCTACGGGTATTTTATCATCTTTATAATAGGTATCATTCAGTATAAACTTATCATTTACTAGTTGATATACTTGTACAAACTCGTGAATGGGCGATACTATCCAATATTCTCTAACGCCATTTTCTTCGTACAAAGAGAACTTTTCCTTCATTTCCTTTTTCGAATTGCCCGAGCTAAGAATTTCTATAATCCAATCAGGACTACCAAGACAACCTCGTTTATCAAGCTTTCCCAAATCGCAAATAACAGAAATATCTGGTTGCACTACAGAAAGTATTGATTGGTTGTTGATGGGTTTTCGTTTATTAACAAGTCTAACATCAAAGGGAGCCATATAGGCCTTGCAAGGGTGATTTAAGAAATAGCTGTAAATCTGAAAGAATAGATTTCCCGACAATTCTTGGTGTATTCTCAATGGTGCTGGACTCATTTTGTTTACCCATCCCCTTATTAGTTCCACACGTTCTTCAAATTTCCAGGTAAGATAATCTGCATAAGTATATTGCTTATTTAAGTCGAGCTGATTGAAGTCTTTTATCATTGTCACTATTTTCAGTAAATGTACTTTATTTGAGTACAACAACTACTTCTATATCTTTTTCAAACTAAGTGCAGGGTAGTTTACATCAAATAATTACAACTTAATAACTCCTAATGCGCTACCAGCCAGTTATCTCCAATACCCACTTCTGCTTCAACGGGAACTCCATTTGGGAGTATCAAAGCAGATTTCATTCCTTCCAATATCAATGGTTTCAAAATGTCAATTTCTTCTTTTACTGCATCAAATACCAATTCGTCATGTACTTGCAATATCATTTTCGATTGTAGCTTTTGTTCCTTTATGGCTGCATGTATTTTTATCATGGCTAGCTTAATCATGTCGGCAGCAGTACCTTGTATCGGACTGTTTACTGCATTTCTTTCTGCATAGCCACGTACAGTAAAATTACTAGAACCAATATCACGTAGCCAACGTTTACGCCCCAAAAGGGTTTCTACATATCCATTCTCCTGGGCAAACTTTACGGTGTCAGTCATATAAGTGGTAATACCCACAAACTCCTTTTTGTAATTATCTATTATCTCTTTTGCTTCCGTGCGAGAAATGCCTAAGTTATCTGCCAAGCCAAACGCCCCTTGCCCATAGATGATACCAAAGTTTACACTCTTTGCTTTGTACCGCATCTCTTTGGTAACCTCGCTTTCCTCAATACCATACACTTTAGCAGCTGTTGCAGTATGAATATCTTTCCCCTGACGGAATGCCTCACACATATTCGGGTCACCACTTATGGCTGCCACAATACGTAGTTCTATCTGAGAATAATCGGCACTCACTAAGATATGGTTACTGTCTCTTGGTATAAAAGCCTTCCGTATTTCTCTCCCTCTTTCCGAACGGATAGGTATATTTTGAAGATTAGGATTATTACTACTAAGTCTCCCCGTCACAGCCACAGCTTGAGCATAGCTGGTATGTACTCTGCCCGTTTTACTGTTTATCATTAATGGAAGTGCATCCACATAAGTACTTTTCAGTTTGGTCAATTGTCTGAATCCGAGTATGTCTGCAACTATCTTGTTCTGATGAGATAATTTTTGCAGCACATCTTCTCCTGTTGCATATTGTCCAGTCTTGGTTTTCTTGGCTTTAGGATCCAATTTTAGTTTGTCAAACAATACCTCTCCCAATTGTTTTGGTGATGCCAGATTGAATCTAACGCCCGCTTGTTCATACACATTGTTCTCAAATATCTTAGCTTCTTTCTCAAGTTCTACACTGTAATCATTCAAAAAGTCATTATCTATTCGTACACCTTCAAACTCCATATCCGTTAGTACTTTTACCAATGGATTCTCGGCTTCCTCCAATACCCTTCCAACTTCTTTCGATTTCACTAAGGGTACAAATATGTTCTTTAATTGAAGGGTAATATCAGCATCCTCTGCGGCATATTCTTTCACTTTTTCTATCTCCACATCGCGCATCGTACCTTGTCCTTTTCCCTTTTTGCCAATCAACTCATCTATGTGTACAGGCTCATAATTAAGGTATTGGTTACTCAACAAATCCATACTCCGCCTGCCTTCCGGTTCTATCACATAATGGGCAAGCATTGTATCGTAAATGTTTCCTTTCAGTTCAAAACCATACCATTTAAGCATCAATAAATCATACTTTATGTTTTGCCCAATCCAAAGGATATTCTCATTATCAAATAAAGGTTTTAGTTGGGTAAGTATGGCTGTAGTTGCTTCTCTTTCAGCAGGGCATGGAATATAAAATCCTTCTCCTTTTTCAATCGAAAAACTAAGCCCAACCAGCTCTGCTTCATTAGCATCTATGTGCGTTGTTTCTGTATCAAAGCATATTTCGTTTGCAGTTTGTAGTTTATTGATTAATAAATCTATTTTTTCTGCGGAATCAATCAACTCATAATTATGTGGAGTAGTATTGATATTGGCTATGCCTGCATTTTCTGAAACTTCTTCTGTAGTGGTAGAAATATTATCAGTTGGAATGGGTTGATCAAAAACACTTCCAAAGAGTCCACCGCCTAACTCTACTTTAGGTGTTGAAGCTGCGATTGAGGTTGGGGGGGCATCAAATAAATTCCCTTGATTACTTGGAGGTTTATTTGATGTGGAACTTTTCGATGTGGTAGCAGGCGCCGTAATTGGTTGTCCTAATAACCTGATAGACATTGTTCTAAATTCCAATTCTGTAAATACTTCTTGCAATGCTTCTTTGTTCCATTCTTTCTGTCTAAAATTTTCTTCATGAAACTCTACAGGTACATTGGTAATGATGGTTGCCAACTTTTTACTCATAATGGCATCTTCTTTACCAGCTTTCACTTTCTCACCCAAAGCACCTTTTATCTTGTCGGCATTTTCCAGAACTCCTTCAAGTGTGTCGTATTCTTTCAATAGTTTGGCAGCAGTTTTTTCGCCCACACCTTTTATGCCTGGTATATTATCTACCGCATCGCCCATCAATCCCAAAATATCTATTACCTGATCTACGCGTTCTATTCCCCATTTTTCACATACTTCTTTTGGCCCCATTATTTCCACATCTCCACCTTGATAACCGGGTTTGTAAATATTTATACCATCACGCACTAATTGACCATAATCCTTATCGGGAGTTACCATAAAAACTTCATAGCCTGCATCGTGCGCCTCCCAGGCAAGCGTGCCAATTACATCATCGGCTTCATAACCTTTTACGCCAATAACTGGAATGTTGAATGCTTCAACAATTCTTTTTATATCAGGGATTGCCAATATTAAATCTTCGGGTGCATCTTGTCTATTAGCTTTATAGTCTGCAAAGTCTATATGACGTTCCGTGGGGCCTTCCATATCGAAGCAAACCGCTAAGTGAGTCGGCTTTTCTTTAGTCATTAAATCAACCAATGCATTGGTAAAACCGAACTGTGCATTGGTATTGCGCCCCTTACTGGTAATGCGTGGATTACGAATTAGCGCATAGTAAGCACGAAAAATGAGGGCAAAGGCATCGAGTAGAAAAAGTTTCTTTTGCATCGGGCTAAGATAAGGACTGGAAAATAAGACTAGAGTTTTTTTTATCAAGTAGATATTGTTCAGAAGTTTTTACCACAAATAATGCAAGGGAAACACACAAGGCACACAAATGATTTTTGGCAAATAATAACACGAGAGTTATATCAATCCTAGTCATTATTTATGAATAACCTAATGTTCCTTATGGAAAAGCCCCTATTTGGGAAGTATTAAAGTATCGTTTATTTCAAGGTGACTCTACCTGGAGTGAAATTCATTCCTCCTAGAGTGAAATTCATTCCTCCTAGGGTGAAATTTACTCCTCCTAGAGTGAAATTCATTCCTCCTAGAGTGAAATTTATTCCTCCTAGAATGAAATTCATTCCTCCTAGAGTGAAATTCATTCCTGCTAGAATGAAAATCATTCCCCCTAGAATGAAATTCATTCCTATTGAGAGTATAAATTAGTTTGTGTAAACTGGCTTTTTAAATATTACATCTTTAATTATGGAGGATAATTTAACCATTTTAAGGGGCTTTTATTTCCATTAATCTACTTATCCACAAATCTTCCACGAGAGATATTAAAAGCACAATTACTTAATGCGGTTCAAGTTTATTTATCCTTAATCTTGCAATACTCAAATTAATGGATTATTATGGAAAAAGAATTAGCACAAAGTAGTCGATTTATAAGTCTTAGTGGTTTGAGTGGTGTCTCAGTGGGCATTTCCGGTTTATTTGCCACATACATTGCACATAGGTTAGTGGCATCTGAAACCAAAGCCGATAAGGACATGCTCTCAATAGTAAGTGGTTTCGATTCTTATAATGAAACTGTACACCTTTTTGTGGGTGAAAACTTAATCTTTCTTTCCATCTTTACGATTCTATTTGCTTTGCTGTTTTCGTTTTATTTTACTACTGCTAAAAGCAAGAAAAATAATTTAAGTATTTGGGATGGTATTGTAAAGCGACAATTGTCTGTATTGAGTTTGCCTTTAATAATTGGAGGAATCTTTATTAGCCGGTTAATTAGTACTGCCAATTTTGGTTTTATAATACCTGTTGCACTTATATTCTATGCCCTTTCGCTGATAAACTTGCGCAAATACACCTCTGGAGACGTAGCCTATCTTGGTTACGCTTTGTTGATTTTAGGAATTGTTAACTTATGGATTCAACGTTTGGGAATTTTGTTTTTTGCCTTAGGGTTTGGGATATTTCACATTATATATGGCGTTGTTACCTTCTATTTTTATGAACGCCATACGGTTAAATCTATCCGCAATCCTAAGGGGAAATGGTAAAAGGAAAATGAGGACTCGGCTGATTATCATAGCTTAAAAAGAAATACTTCAGAGGGGAATTGATTATAAGGTTACCTTACACTGCTTGCCAAGGCTATTTTGCCGGGCAAGCAGTTTTTATTTATTAAATAAAAAAAGGTAAAACCACATGGAAAAGTTTAGAGAAGCTACGATAATAATTGCCGATGCAGATGTAGAATTTGCCAATTCGTTAGAAATAATTTTAAACCAAGGCAACTATCGAGTCATTGCCAAAAT
Organism: Chitinophagaceae bacterium; assembly: GCA_947381435.1. Classification (GTDB taxonomy): domain Bacteria; phylum Bacteroidota; class Bacteroidia; order Chitinophagales; family Chitinophagaceae; genus Parasediminibacterium. Next base: position 48,906 of record CANCVE010000013.1, on the reverse strand, counting down.
ACCCAATAAGAAAAAATTAGTTGATATTCTCCCAGAATTAAATGCTGATATCGTAATTGTAGATTACAATTTGTCGGCAGTTATCGAAGGTGATTTAATCATTGAGATTAGAAGGAAATACCCAATGCAGAAGCTTTTGATGCTTACTTATTACGCTAATCTTGATGTTTTCGAATTTTGTATGGAACATAGTGTAAATGGTTTTCAGCCTAAAGATTGCAGTACTATTGAATTATTTGAATCTTTGGATATTATACTAGATGGCGGTTTTGCACTGCCCATGCCTCACAAAACTGAAGCAGAGGTAAAAGCCGAAAGACCACCCTTATTGAATGCTATGGGAAGAAGGCTTAAACTTACCCTAAGGGAAATGCAAATAATAAAATACTTGGTAGACGGGCATACTAATAAAGAAATAGCCTCCATACTTTACAGAACGGAGCCCGCTATTGACGAGTATTGTGTGGGAATCTTGGAAAAAGTTGGCCTTTCGCAAGTATCACAATTAATTGCTTTTGGTGCAAATACCCTGTTTTAATTAACTATTTTTAAGTCGCTTGTTGTGGTGCTTAATGTCTAAATAATCTAAAAAGTAGATGATTTTAAATGACAGGGTATTCAGCTTATCGCTTTTAAAAAGTGTGTTACGTAGATTGTCGGTATAACTATTGGTAGCCCAATCGTCCGTGGGGTTTATCGCATTCTTCCAGGTGATAGTGAAGAAACTACCAGGATTAAATTGCCAGTTATATACTGCATCTATATTAAAGTAATTTACATTGTATTGTACGTTGGGATTAACTCCATTAAGATCGGTAAGGTCGCCATTCATATTCAGGCTTTTGTAAGACTCTTTTTTGAGGTTGGTCCAATAGTGCCTTATGCGTAAACTTAGCCCCATAGTATTAGAAAAATTGTACTTGGCAGTAAGAACATTTTCAACAATTCTTACCTTTCTCAATGCAAAAAATACACTGTCTTTATTTATGTTATTCATTTTGTAATAGTGTATGTGTGAAAAGCCCAAATTATTATTATTGATGTTTATCGTGCTACTTAAATTTATAGAAAATGCCTTGCTGAATCTGTATTGTGCACCCAAATCTATTTCGTCGGCAGTAGAATGATCAGTATGATAAAACCGATGGAACAATCCCCAACTTGTAGAAAATTTCTTTGCATCGTTTGATGTTATATAAACGCCCAATATCCAGCTGCTTGGCCTTTTAAAAATGAATCCGCTATCGCGTGGTTCGTAATAATCGTTTTGTGCAGCATCAATATTTAACTGAACGTAATAGCTTCCTAAGTTTTTAAGTTGTCCATTTATATTACTAAACATAGAAAACTGCTGATATTCTCTTGGCTCATAATGCTGAGAATAGTAGAGGTTCATATTCATGTACATACTATTATAGAAAGAATGTGGTTTTAATATTCTATACCCCATCCACAAAGAATGATCTACAAAATTATTATTGGTAAAGTAGCCCATATCCTGATGTGAATATTTATCATCGGCAAAGTCTCTAGTAAGTGTAAAATTAAATTTACCCCCAGCTTTCCCTGCGTTTACAGTATAAGCAACACCCCCTACATGCCCTCCATGTGTTTCGTCAGCAAATTGTTGGCTAGTGGCAGCCTTGCCCGAAAAGTTCCACTTCTCACTTTTGTCATATATGTCCCAAAGCGCCGCAGTTACATTGGTATTTTGATCTCTACTATTTCTTGATACGTTTGTATTTATAAGAGAAACACTAGAATTGTGCTTCAAGCTTTGGTCAAAAACAAGAATGTTATAATTGGTAAGTGGATTAGTTTGTACTTGATATTGATGTTTGTTTACATCTTGAATGGTAGCATATTGTGCTTCTGTTACGGCATTCAGTACACCAATTCCTAAACCGCTTGCAGTGCGCCCACTAATTTTGGTGGCATTTATTATTCTGCTTTCAGCAGGATTAAAAATAATACTATCCCCCGTTTTTAAGTTGTCACCTACATCATAAATATGTATCGGCGTACCGCCAATGCGCCTGCTGTAAAAGATTCCACCTTTAGAAAAAAGCTCAGTTCCTTCTGTAAAAAAGCTGCGATACTCATTGTATTTTACTTCAAAGGGCGTCAGGTTTAGCACCTTATTATCACTTTGTACCTGACCAAAATCGGGTACCAAAGTCATGTCCATCGTAAATGCCTGATTTATACCATATTTTACATCCATACCTCCATTATATTTAGTTGAAGTATTAGGAATATTGGGATCATTGTATGGATAATGACTTACATCCGTAGAAAAATATGGGGAGAAAGACAATCGAATGGGCAGTTTAATGTCAGAAATGTTTGTCCATAAACCAAACTGTGCAAAGAAGGAAGATTTTGTTTGATCGATAGGGTTCCAAGTAAGATTTTCGCCTGCCTTCTTCCTTTTTCTAAAGAAATTCATTCCCCATGTCTGCACTTTTTTATTGCAAAAGCGAATGGCAGAATAAGGAATTTTCATTTCAAAAGTCCATCCATCACCTACTATCTTAGCGGCACTTCTGTACACACTGTTCCAGCTTCCATCTTCTCCTGTAGAAGAATATTTAGCATCGTATTGTTCTCCCAAGGGCGTTACATAATATCCAAAACCATTAATTCTATCGTTATAAGTATCAAAAATTACCCCCAGAAAATCATTTGCCCCAATCATATCACGCCCTACCAATTCGCTCGATATACTGTCTTTATTGCTTTCATGGCAATATCCTGCTATGTAAATGGCATCATCATCATACAAAATCTTTACTTCAGTTCTGTTTTCAAAGCGTTCCGGCTTTTTGTAAGTAGGTTGTCTTTGTACAAAATTTGTAGCCGCAGGGGCATTTTTCCAGTCCTCATCATTCAATTCCCCATCTATCACAATCCGCTTAGTGGCCCTTACAGCCGGAAATTGTTTGTGAATGGTAGAATCATTTTGCGCATTTAGATTCATCCAAATGGCTATTGCTATCAGTATAAAAAATGTTCTCATGTTATTTTGTTGTTGAGGATAAAAGTAGTTTTCAAATAATTACAATCGGTGAATATTATTTAATATTGGATAAAATATATTTCAGCGGCAATTTTAGGGTATAAACTAATACAGAACAAGTTTCTTGGCTGATGTGAAAATATATTACTCAATCGTTTTATCTGTGATTGCATAAAACAAAGTTTTTACTCGTGTTTTATATCTGCGATGTCATAAAACAAAGTTTTTTAAGAGGGAGATATTAAAAAAGCCAATTTTTATCTTCATATTTACCTCCTAAAAACAAATATGAAATACAAATTAACCCTGATTGCCGCCTTTATTGCCTTTTCTATTGTTGGTAAGGGGCAAACTAATGAAAAGGTTGTATCAGATTCAACAAAGAAAATTTTTACAGTAGTACAAATAGAAGCAGAATTTCCGGGAGGATTGGAAGGATGGAAGAAATTTCTGGAGACGAATTTAAACACAAGTATCGCAAGTGATAAAGGTGCTCCCGAAGGAAGATATACGGTAATGCTTTCTTTTTTGGTTGATAAAGACGGTTCAGTGAGTAATGTGACCACAGAAAACAATCCTGGTTATGGTACCGCAGAAGAATGCATTAGAATCATGAGGAAAAGTCCAAAATGGAAACCAGCCCTACAAAATGGTCGTATAGTTTCGTATAGGGCAAGGCAAGCAATTACTTTTATGGTAACAAAGGATAAATAGAAAATGACTTTCTGAATAACAAAAACACCCACTTCAAACCAATGAAGTGGGTGTTTTATTAATAACTAATCACTAACAACTAATAACTGTTACTTGTACATTATTTCGTAGTATTCGTCTGCCATTCTATTACTATCAAACTGATAGCGAACATCATCCATAGCTGTTTTAACTATAGAACGCCATTTGTCCTTATGGTCATAGTAAGCTGGCAATATTTCTTGTTCCAAAATCTCATACAGTTTGCCCAAATCATAATCATCTTGTTCGTGCGTGTTCATGTTTGCGTAGTCTGCTTTTGGCACCACAAATCCATTTACACCATGCTTCACAAACTCTGGTATCCATCCATCATCCGTACTAAAGTTTATCGCTCCATTCATAGAGGCAGTCATACCACTAGTTCCACTAGCTTCACGTGGTACTCTCGGGTTGTTCAACCAAATATCTGCTCCTTGTTTTAAACGACGGCTGAGAGTAAGTTCATATCCTATCAAAACAGCAACATTCTTATACTTTTTACTTAAGTGAACCAGATTATTAAAAGTGCCAATAGCAGGATAATCGAATGGATAAGGTTTACCTGCCCAGATAATTTGTACAGGGTATTTTGCATTATTCAATAGTTTCTCAAAGCGTTCCATGTCATAAGTAAGCATATCAGCACGCTTATAACCTGCAAATCTTCTAGCCCAAACAATGGTTAATACATTTGGATCAAAGATTTTTCCTGTCTGATCGGCCACTATTTCAAATGCACGTTTCTTTAAATACCACTTTCTATCATCAATACCTGCGTCTTCGCCAGTTTCATTAAAGTGATATAATCGTTCATCAGCCCAATAAGTCCAGTTTTGGGCATTGGTGATGGCAGTAATTTCGCAGATACCTTCATATTTACCCCACATTTCTCTCGATACTACTCCGTGTAATTGAGAAACGCCATTTGCTTTTCTGGCAAATCGCAGTGCTGCTAATGAATGGTTAAACTGTTCGTCTGTTGTGCCTGTAAGTCTTCTCACTTCATCCAAACTCAATCCACAGAAGTATCCCATCTTATGACACAAATAAAGATCGTGCTTTTCATTACCAGCTTCCTCTGGAGTATGAGTAGTAAATACTAAATGTTCTTTTAGTTTGTGTACACTTCTAAATTTGTTTAGCAAATAGAACGCAGAGGATATGCCATGCGCTTCATTTAGGTGATAAACTTCTGGGTTAAAATCTATTTCATCCATTAGTTTAGCCCCACCAATACCCAAAAGCATAAATTGAGCAACTTTTGTAGCAACATTTGCATCATATAACCTATGAGAAATGGTCTGAGAAACATAATCGTTCTCAGGCATATCCGTACTCAAAAAGAATAACGGGGCTGTATTAAATACTTCGGGAGCTAAGTAGTAAGCTTTTACCCAAACTGGTGCATCATGGATGATTATCTGGAATTTAATGCCTATGTCTTGCAAAAAAGAGTAACTCTTTTCCATCCATGCAGGTTGTAAGGTTTGGTCCTGATTGCGTGTTTGGTCGTAATAACCATACTTCCACAAAATACCGATGCCCACCATGTTTTGTTTTAACTCATAAGCACTCCTCATATGAGAGCCCGACAAGAAACCAAGGCCACCACTGTATATTTTTAGTGGTTGGTGTACGGCAAATTCCATTGAAAAATAGGCTGCCCGTTTAGCGTATTTCTCATTAATGTCGTAAGGGACTTTAAATTCTCTAAAATTCATATTGTTTAATTTAGTTGAATGCGAGTGCAAAATAAGGGTTATTATTAAATATGTATTTTTTACACATTAGATTTCTATTTTCATTTTATGATTAATCAAAAACCCTCTTTTCTTTTTTCAATTTGCAAATGGACGTTTTTAAGCTGCCAAAAAATATAACATTGGTCAATTCTTTTCCTAATTTTTCCTCTTTTTACATCAATTAGATAAATAAAGTTAAAAATAAGGGAATTTAATCCAATTTTAGTTTGTTGGGTTAAAGAAAAATCAGCTCAATTAATATCAATTTGTAAGCGTATAATTTATATGCACTTTAAACAGTACTCGTATTATTAATTTCAAAAGGCTCCATTCATTTATTGCCTACAAAGTCTATATATAAGCTCACTATCTGATGGATATACATTAATAAGTTCCTCGGCCTTAGCTAACTCAAAATCTTCAAAATCAAATCCAGGCGATACCGTGCATCCTACAAAACAGAAAGCACTTTTTGGGGCAGGCTCGCTGGCAAACCAACTATTAGCGGGTACTACTGCCTGAAATACTTCCCCATTTGCAGCATTGCTTCCCAGCCTAATCGTATAGTTGTGTCCCGAAGGTTCTAAAACATAAATTAGAAGCTGTTGCCCTGCATAAAAATGCCAACATTCATCACTCTTAATACGGTGAAAAGCAGAAAAATTTCCTTGTTCCAATAAGAAATAGATAGCAGTACAAATGTTTCTTTTACCACTAAATTCTTCTGGTAAAGATTCTTTTTCAATCACAGTATTACTTCTATACGTCTCCTTGTAATAACCACCCTCTGGATGGGGGAGAAGCTTATAATGTTCAACAAATTCTGCTACAATGTTCATCATTCTGCATTTTTTCTCTTTCAAATGAAAGCGATAGTTTGCAAAGTAATGCATCCATGCTTTACCAAAATATATTTCCTTACTCTTTTAAGTAAGAGTACAGTAACCTGTAATTTTTTGTTGAAATCATTCTTTAAAACTACTAGCTGCTAAATCAATCTTAAATAGTGTATTCATTCAGAACTAAAACTGCCACTTTTCCTTCCAAAATAATATCCTACACAAAAGACTATTATATTTGGGCACTCATTAATTAGGAATGAAAAAGAAGATCGCTTTAGTTACAGGTGGATATAGTGGAGAAGCTGAGATTAGTTATAAAAGTGCTATCACAGTTGGTAATAATATAGATACTGACAAATTTGATTATTATAAAATAGATATTACACCCACAGATTGGGCCTACATAAATGAGAAGGAGCAGCGTTCTCCAGTAAATAGGGAAGATTTCTCAGTCATAAATTCTGATGGAAAAAGAGTAACTTTCGCTGCTATTTTACTTTGTATTCATGGCACGCCGGGCGAAGATGGTAAACTACAGGGTTACTTTGATATGCTTGGTTTACCTTACACAAGCTGCGATGCAGCTACAAGTGCGCTTACTTTCAATAAAAGATATACGGTGGCAGTGGCTGCTTTTGGCGGTATAAATGTGGCGAAGAGTTTGCATTTATTTAAGCACACACCCATTTCGCCAGAAGACATTTTGGCTAAACTTAAACTGCCTGTTTTTGTAAAGCCAAACAATGGTGGAAGTAGCCTTGGTATTAGTAAAGTAAATGAAGCATCAGCACTAGAAACTGCGCTAACTAAGGCTTTTGCTGTAGACGATCAAGTACTTGTTGAAGAGTTTATAAAAGGAAGAGAATTTACCATTGGCGTATTTAAAACTAAGGGACAGATTATTACTTTGCCAATAACAGAAGTCATTACCAAGAAAGAGTTTTTTGATTTTGAAGCAAAATATCAAGGACTTAGCGATGAAATTACCCCTGCTAATCTGGAAGCAAGCAGTGCAAACGCAATAAGTTCGGCTGCGTTGCAAGCTTACAAAGTATTAAACTGTAGAGGAGTTGTGCGAATAGATTTTATTTTAGAAGAAACATCTGGCAAGCCTTTTATGTTGGAAGTAAATACAGTGCCGGGTCAAAGTGCGGCAAGTATTATCCCACAACAAGTAAAGGCAATGGGCTGGAATTTGAAAGATTTTTATACAGCAATAATAGAAGAGGCTTTATAGTGGTTAGTTATTAGATATGAGTGGTTAGTTATTTTACTCCACCCACAGCTAAAAACTAATAACTAAAAACTAATAACTGATAACTATGTTACGATTCATTACTTCAAAACCCTTATGGGTAAATATTACGATAGCACTCTTGGGGAGTACCGTATTGATATTGTTCTTTTTTGTTAGTCTTGGTTGGATTACTGGACATGGCAAGTACGATAAAGTACCCGACATTGTGGGGCAAAATGTAAATGCTGCAATCAATATGCTAGAAGTAAAAGGGTTCAAGGTAGAAGTGTCAGACTCTGTATTCAATACCGCAGTTCCAGGGCTTACTATTATGAAACAAATTCCCGAGGGCGATGCAATGGTAAAGTATGGACGGACTATTTACTTAACTGTAAATAGGTCTGTACCTCCTAAAATAGAAATGCCAAGCCTTATCGGGTTCTCGTTTAAAAGTGCGGCTTTATACCTGCAAAGTATGGGCTTAAAACTTGGCGATACTACTTACCGACAAGACTTTGCCCGTAATGCAGTGCTAGAGCAATTGTTTAATAAAGAACCAATTAAGCCTGGTACACAGATATCAATCGGTAGTAAGATAGATTTTGTATTGGGAAGTGGTATAGGTGATAGCGCCATGAATATGCCTGATGTGGTTGGGCTTACGTTGGCTGCTGCTAAATCTAAGCTTGGTTTAAGTGGACTGTCTGCTGGAAGTATCGTGGCTGTAGGAGAAGTGTCCGATTCAGCAAATGCCTTTGTAATACGCCAGAATCCTGCTATTTATAGTGAAGCGGTTGCTGGACAAAAAACAATTAATAAAATAAGACAAGGGGCAACGGTAGATTTATATATTGGAACTACTGCCCCTGTAAAAGATAGTACAAATACATACCCACAATAAAATAAATAAAAATGAAAGAAATTACAGTTGAAGAATTAAAGGCTAGATTAGATGCAGGCGAAAAAATAAACTTGCTTGATGTGCGTGAACCTTATGAATATGCTGAGTTCAACATTGGAGGTCAATTGATACCATTAGGAAATATTCAAGCAAATGCTATAGATGAAATTGAAGATCTTCGCAATGAAGAAGTCATCATTCATTGCCGTAGCGGAAAAAGAAGTGCTACAGCTTGTGCTATCTTAGAGTCATTTGGCTTTACCAATACTACCAACGTAATTGGAGGTGTTTTGGCATGGCAAGAAAAATTTCCACAGTAAACAGTTATCAGTGAACGGTTAGCTGTAATCAGTGAACAGTAATCGGTTAACTGTAGGAAACTCGCAGTTATTAAAATGACTAGCAACAACTACTCACTAATAACTATTTACTACTTACTATTCACTGATAACTGTTCACTGTTCACTTAAAAAGGGCTGCATACATTGTGTCGGCTCTTTTTTCATATCCTTCTATCAGTTGTTTCTTAACGAGCGATAAGTGTGGGTATTTGTCTAAGATATAAGAAACTACCTCCTCATTCTCTGCTTTGTAAACAGAACACGTGATATATAAAAAGTAACCTTTAGAAGATAAATACGGTATTACATTCGTTACTATTTTCTTCTGTAGTTCTCCATACTCTCCTATAGACTCTTTCTTAAAAATACTCAAATTTTCTGGCGTTCTTCCCCATGTTCCACTTCCACTACAAGGGGCATCACATATTATCAGATCAAATTTTTCTCCTTTCAATTCATTAAATGGCTTGGTAATATCCGCCGCAAATACCTTGTTTTGGTTAATACCCGCCTTGTCCAAGCGTTTTCTAAGGTTATTGATAATGGTCGGCCTTTTGTCGCTTAGTGTAAGATTTAGTTTGCCCAAAACATCCACTGCCAATATAGATTTTCCACCACTTGCCGCACAGCAGTCCCACACGTTCTTAATGTTTTTAAGGTTACTAAAAAAAGATCCTACTTGCTGCGAAGAACAGTCTTGAATCACAACTTCCTTATCAATACTTAAAACTGTGTCCAAGGCCGTTGCATTACTAAAGGAAATGCAATCATTGCCTAGTTCCTTAAAGGCAATCTTATGTTCTTGCAGTTTATGTCTTACGGTTGCGCCATGCTTTGGTCGTATTCTTACAAACAAATCTGGTTGAATTAAATGCGATAAACAGAAGGCTTCCTGTTTAGTGGTCTGTTCTGTTTCATCAATAAAAGGGAAAATATTACCTATGTCCCTAGTGGTAATCAATGAAACTTTCTCCTTAATGGGCAACGTTATTTGTTCATTCAAAGTTGGGTTTAATAAGCCCAAAAGTTCATTCGGTTCTTGCCTACATAAAAATAATGCCGCTGCAATTCGTTCCTCAAATGTTGCGTCTACTAGTTTTCCCAGACGGTAGTACTGATACACCATTGCGCTTACTTCTCTTCTGTCTCGGCTACCCATTTGTTTTCGGGTGGCAAAGAATTGTTTTAGCCATGCTGCCAATGGTATTTCGCCTTTATAGTTTGCTACAACTTCTTTAGTAGTATTTAAGTAAGAATAATAACGGCTCATCTTCAATCAATTAAACAAACAAGCTTGCTTCATACCTGCTAATGATTTCTTTTAAAATCGCTTAAATCTCCCCGTCATTGCGAGGCACAAAGAAACCCTTTTTAAAAAACTTAAGCGTATTAGTCCTAAAAGAGGTTGCTTCGTGCCTCGCAATGACGCGAAGATTATGTAGAAGAACTATGCAACTTGTGATTATAAATACACTTTAGGTCGCTAATTAATGCTTCGCAATTCCGCAAAGATTAATGCGGAATACCCATTGGTGGATAATCGTCAAACATTTTTTATAAATAAAAAGCGGCTATCCTTATCCAGGATAGCCGCTTTTTGTAGTATACCAAATATATTATTTGTGTGCTGGCATATTATGCGGCGGCATACCCGGCATTGTAGCTGGTTTTGCAGGCGCTGGTGCAGGAATACCTACATTAGCTATTTGAACATCAAATACTAAGTTAGTAAATGGTTTAATATCTCCACCCGCACCTTGCTGACCGTAGCCAAGCATTGCTGGTACCAATATCTTACCTTTTCCGCCTTTACCAAAGAATCTAAGTCCTTCATCCCAACCTTGAATTACCTTTCTTTCACCTATTACTACTTTAAATTCTGGTGCGCCTGGCTTATCTATGTTGCTATCAAATACTTTACCGTCTACAGTGTATCCTTTGTACAAAACGGTCGCTTCTTTTCCGCTGTCAGCCTTGTTAGTCAAGTCGCCCGGAGTTTCCAAAACTACCAATGCACCGTTTGGTGTAGATTGTGTTTTTAATCCTTTAGCTGCTGCATAAGCATTCAAATCTTTAATTTCTCTTGCCTTTTCGTCTTCCACTTCTTTTTTGTAAGCAGCTTCAACAGCATTTTGGTCATTGTAAACAGTAACAATTTCTACCTTTCCTTTTATAACGCCACCCTTGTTAAAAGTCTTATTAAATTCAGGAATCATTCCCATATTCTTCAATGAATCGATACTTAGGGTAAAAGTAAGTTCATCTCCTTGACCTAATTTAGGCAATACTTCCGTAAAGTTATATTTACCCAATTGAGAAGAATCATAGCGCATAAAAGCTGGAATATGACCATAAGAACTATTAAGGATAGAATCCTTTTCACCAACTTTAAATTCTATATTGAACTTAATAAACTGACCATTCTTTAAAGGAACAGAGTTAGCGCCTTTCTTTATTTTATAAGGCATCCCTGTTTTTGTCTTTTCAAATTGGTTGCAACTTGCCATCAACAAGGCAATTGCTAAAACTGCTGATAATTGTTTCATTATTTGTTTTTAAATTAAAATGATGTGTCTCTTTGTTGTATTTATCTATGCGCAAAGAAACGGTTATTGTAATGCTTGTTCGTAATTAGGTAATAATTCTTTAAATTTATTTACAGTGTCGTCTACCTTATCGTCGCTTCTGCCGCCTGCAGCGTTAAAGTGACCACCGCCTTCAAAGTGCATTCTGGCAAATGTATTCACATCAAAGTCTCCTTTGCTTCTAAAGCTCCATTTTCTTTCTTCATCTCTATCTATCACTATGGCGCCAAATCTAATGCCCTTCATGGTCAATAGATAGTTCACTAATCCTTCAGTATCACCCGTTTTAATGTCATACTTCTTCAAGTCGGCACTATAAATATAAAAGATGGCAGTATTATATTGGTAAAAAACCTCCATTCTATTTACTAAAGCAAAGCCCGTAAAGCGTAACCTATTTTCTAACGAGCAATCAAAAATGTTACTATGAATTTCAGCATGTTCCAGTCCTATCTCCTTAAGGTGCGCCACCATTAAATGCACGGAAGCCTTTGTAGACGGAAAGCGGAACGAACCAGTATCTGTCATTACACCCGTATAAAGGCATTTCGCAACGTCGAGGTTTATCTTGTCTTTATAGCCAGCATCAACAATAAAGTCATATACCATCTCGCAGGTACTACTTTTAGAGGTGAGGCTAATGCCATAATCGAAAGCTTCTTCCTGTGGTTGCTCATGATGATCAATCAAAACCTTAATACATTTAGCCTTTGCTAAAGGAGTCTCCATATTTTTTGTTCTATGAAGAATATTAAAGTCAAGACAAAAAATGATGGTTGCCTCATCAATTATTGCTTGAGCCTTGATCTTATTGTAGTCGTAATTTATCACTTTGTCCACTCCGGGCATCCAGTTTAGGAAGTCTGCCCAATTAGTTGGTGATATCACCGTAACCTGATGTCCTAGCTGAATTAGAAAGTGGTATAGCCCCAATGTACTGCCCATTGCATCGCCATCTGGTTTTTGATGACAAGTAATAACGATGTTAGCCTGAGAACTAAGTAAAGGAAAAAAACGACTGATAGATTGCATACGAAGCGGCAAATTTGCAGCATTAAGATGAAACAGGGAAATTTCATTTTGCTATTGGCATAAATTATAGATACATATACATTACAGCTCTTCGAAACCAGTTAGCATTTTAAACATATCTACAAGTAAAAATGCCGCAAACTTTCAAGTTTTGCGGCATTTATTTGTCGTCCACCTTTAGTGGTCTGTTATTTATTAGCTAATGATAGGCAGTTTTATTCACCTTTAGCAAAATTTAACACATAGACACATAAGGAACATAGTTCGCAGGTTTAAAGAAGAAAAAGAGAAGAACACATAGAAAAAAAAGTTTCACTTTTTATACTCCAGTCTATGTGACCTTAAAATACAACGTTTCTTACCTTATTTTTCTATGTGTCTAATGTGCCTTTGTGTTCAATAAAAAACCTTTGTTAGCGTATTGATAAATATGTGTAAGGTCAGTTATTAACTAATGGTACCCGAAAACTTGGTGGCAGCAGTACCCACATCCTTACGGGTATTTACATAACGGGCATAGCCTACAAACTGCATTCCTGCATCGTCAGCAGAAAAAACTATTCCATTAGCCAATTTGCTATATAAATAAGTTAATGCACAATCAGCTTCTTTAGGAACGGGATCTCCATTCTTATATTTGCCAATCTTTACCGAAACACAATCTTGCCCTTCGGGCCAAGAGCCTGCATCGGGGCCGGGGTTAATAAAAGTTAGTTTCTTATTCAATTCTCCCAATTGAGTAATTTTAACTACAGGCGAAACATTACAAATGGCAGCCATTGTACGTGAATTACTATCATTTACAACACCGCAAGCAGTACGTTCGCCATCATTCATTTTTTTATTTAATTTCATTTCTCCCTGCCCCATTTCGCGGAGCGCAGCTTCATACGGGATACGGGCACGGTTTGTATTATCTACATCTATAGTAGTGTGCGTATCCTTACCAGACGATATTGTTTCATAAGCGTTATAAATAAGTTGTAACACTATCAATGCGGCAACTAGTGCAGGGTCTATCCCCCAAATTGTTTTATTAGCGTTTACTCGTAAACATAGATTATCTCCAAATCTTCTATATTCTGGATGTGGTCTAGGTATCCAATCCTCATTCTTTGACATAATTAAAATTTTAAAATGAAAAGAGTGGTCGGTTATTCATAATTAAACCTGGCCAATTACTAAGATTCTAGTGAAAGCATCATCTACAAAGGTGGTTTTTTCAAAAAAGCTACCTACCATTTTGGGAAAGTTGTCTACCATTTTTCATTATTGGTATACCATTTTAGGTTTTTGGTATACCATTTTACAATAATGGTGTACCCTTTTTGTTTTTTGGTATACCTTTTTTCGAAATTGGTGTACCATTTTTCATTAATGGTATACCAATTTTACTTTTTGGTATACCAATTTCCAAAAATGGTATGACTCTTTTTGATTGATGAAGCGCCTAAATGTTTTAAGAAGTTTCCTAAAGCAGTAGTAAGAAGTTTTTTTACAGAGGCAGCCATGATATTTCAAGCTGTCTTTAAAAGTGAGTGTTCAATTAAGATTCCACTAAGCAGTTTTGGTTTAGAATGTTTGTATGCTTTATTATTTTTCAAAACTAACTGCTTTATTCGATATTGTTCGATTTATTTTTTATTTATTTTTTGGAAGGGCAATAAAACCTGACAGGTCTCAAAGACCTGTCAGGTTTTATTACCCACAACCAATTATAATCATCGCCAAAACAAATACAACTGCTTGTGTAAATTTTCCTTTTTATGGCTAGGTTTATGACGGAGACTTTTATACCTGACAGGTCTTCAAGACCTGTCAGGTGTATTATAAAATTCTAAATGATTAGCATTATGTCTCGAAGCGAATTATTATTAACCAATGGCTCATTCTACCATATTTATAATAGAGGTATTAATGGCGTTAACCTCTTTTACGAGGAACGTAATTATGCTTTTTTCTTACAGAAATATGGATTGTATCTTCATGAAGTGTTGGACACTTACGCCTATTGTTTACTTGGAAACCATTTTCATTTATTGGTGAAGATTAAAGATGTTTTTCCTATAAACCTGACAGGTCTCGAAGACCTGTCAGGTTTAAAAACAGGCCTTCACAACCCAGACCGTATTGTAAGTAAACGTTTTTCAGACTTTTTTAACTGTTATACCAAGAGTATTAATAGTAATCGAAACAGAACAGGCGGATTATTTGAAACACCCTTTAGAAGAATCCAAGTGGATGATGATAAATACTTTACCCAGCTTATCAGGTATATACATTTCAATCCTCAAAAGCATGGTTTTGTAGATAATTTCAGGGAATATCAACATTCATCCTATCATAGTCATTTAGCTAATAGTCCTACAAAACTGGCTAGAGAACAAGTGTTGGAATGGTTTGGAAATGCGAATAAATATAAAGAGTTTCATAGTTCAGAATTGGATGAAACGGATTATAGTAAGTTTATAATTGAGATGTAAACAAACCTGACAGGTCTTCGAGACCTGTCAGGTTTGGGGTAACACATATTCCTCAACAAAACAAGCTATCAGCCAGCCTATAAAAGTGCCAATGGCATAACACAGAATATCGCTCCACAAAAAGCCTACGCCTAGCATTAATCTACCCAAAGTAAAGCTTCGCAGATACTGCATAAAAGGACCTTGGTTTAGTTGAGAAACTTCATCCAATACGCCGAGGGCATAGTTGATGAGTGCCAACTTCCACAAAGGAGGCTTGGTAAAAAATATCCGCAGAAAAAAAAGAAACATACCCGCCCAGATGATGTCGCCACCATACACCACAACCACTTGTGGAAACCATTCGTGGTGACTGCGGGTGGCAAGGGCTAGCCAAGTGGAAAAGGCAAAAAGAACTGCATACAAAAGTTTACGTAGCATAAGCGTTAGTTTATGGGGAGGATTGGTTGTTCCTCCCCTGTTAAAAATTGAAGTTAATGTGTGTTTGGTATAAGTTTTTTAATTCCATTTAAACCTCATCCCAACCCTTCTCCAAAAGAGAAGGGCAAACAAACGCAACAATTAACCTTTAGTTTGGGTGTAAAGTCCTCTCCTTTGGAGAGGATTTAGGTGAGGTCTCACTTGAAAATATATTCACTTTCCTATATCAAACTCACGTTAGTTTAATAACTTAAGCGATGGATGGAATGCCGTACCAATTTATTTTTCTACTACCAAACATGATAAGTGCCAATATGAAGAATAAACCAATGCTACCCACCAATAAAGCGGCATCTTCTAGCTGTATAAGTATAAAAATGAAGGCGTACAGACAAGTAAGCAAACTGCCGAATATGCTGGCTGACTTATAGCTTTTGAAGTGTCCTTTGGCATAGACCGTTATTAACGAAATGGTGGCAAAGGAAGCGATGAGGTAGGCATATCCAAAGGCAATAAACTCGCTAATGGAGAGCAGCAAGGTGAAAAAGATGACGAGTGCCATGCCCACCAATGCGTACTGAATGGGGTGCATGGGTTTGTGTTGCAATAACTCTATGATGAAGAAGAGGGAAAAGGTTAGCCCAATGAAAAGGATGGCATACTTAACGCTTCTGTTGGTTTGTGAGTATTGGTTTGTGGGCTGAATCATGTTTATACCAAAGGCTATGTCTTGTTTATTAAAATTAAAATCAGTTAGTACGGTGCCAAATGGAAGGTTTGCACTATTAAATCCCCATTTTGCCCTGAAGCCATCTTTGGTAACTTCTTTTTCGGTAGGTAAACTGTTACCATCAAACTTAGGATCAGCCCAAGTAGATTTGATACTGAAATTGCTATTGGCACTCAGCGGAACGAAATGCAATTGCTCACTGCCCTTTAGCTTAAGGTGTAAACCGAAATTTAAGGGCTTGTTGAAGTCTTCTTTTGTAAGTGGAATACTAGCTGAAAGACCAATGGAAGTTACCTGTTTGGTATGTGCTTCATCCTTCACTTCTCCATCAGGATTCGTGTTTTTTACAGCCACCGTTTCAACCTGATTGGTAGGTAGCCCAGGCGAAAGGTCGTACTTAGCGCCATTGAAGTTGACACTCATTTTTTCCTCAATACCTTTAAAATCGGAGATGCCATAACAAATTTTGGCCTCGCTAAGCTGAAGGGTATTGATATCAATGTCCTTGGGCAGTTTAATATTAAAATTGCCAGAAGTATTTAGGTCACTTTTATAGAGTAGTACCTTATAAATGGAGCGTAGGCGTATTTCCGGTTCAATACTACCATCCACAGTTAAGTTTTCGGGCAGTAAATACAAGTCTTTGGTGATGGAAACACTCTTCTTAGTACTGTCTTTCTCTGCCACGTGGTAAGGGATGTAGATGTAGGGGCCAGATAGTGTTTGCGGGTTAGACCATCCGCTTGTTACTTCATCCACAACGGTGTCTTGCCTTTTTTCTCTTTCATTCACTAGCGAACTAACAAAGGCTGTGGGTATCAACATTCCCAGAATCATACCCGCTGTAATGAGTCCTTTCATTAGTGTTTTACTAGAGGAGAAATCCCTTGGTTGGTTAAGTGTAGCTTGTGCAGATTCTCGTACCACTGAGTTTCTGTCTGAGGAAGCATTAAAGTCCTCGTCGTTGTGAAATTGATTGTTTTCCATGATTGATTCATTTTTTGTTGTTAAGAAATAGATGTTTATTTTTTTATGTAAGAAAGCTATAGCAATGAGGGAAGGGGCAAAAAGGGCTAGCGCACAGTAAGCTGCGGCAGGGAGTTTCTCTGTGCTTTTAATTATAAATAATTGAGAAAACAATATTCCATAGATAAGTGTGCTTAGAAAGCAGACCATTATAAGTCTCAAAAATTTTTGCTTAATTGAAATATCTAGATTCTCAATAATTGCAATGAAAATCATTAGGGCAATTCCCATTGGAAGACTGCCAATGCTGGAGAAAATATAAATAAATGGAAGATAAAGTATACTACTTCCCTCTTCTTTTATTATTGATAAAATGGTTAAACCAAGGCTAAATACTAGATTGGTAAGAATCCAAATGCTTACTGCTACTTTCGGAGATGTAACCCTTTTCTTTTTCATTAAAAGTACTTTGAGATTCAAAGTTTAAGTGCAAAAAAAATTATTTTGTACCGTTAATCATTTTTTCAAGGGCAGTCAAGTGTTGCTTGAAAGCCAAAAAGCCAGCATCGGTTGCCTTGTAGGTGGTATTGGTCTTGCGCCCAATAAACCCCTTTTGTACCTGAATGTAACCACTCTCTTCCAGCCCCTTAATATGGCTGGCGAGGTTGCCATCCGTAATCTGTAAAAGCTCCTTCAAATCATTAAAGTTAATCTCCTCATTCACCATCAGGGCACTCATGATGCCTAGGCGTATGCGGTTGTCGAAAACTTTATTTAAATGCAGAATGGGATTCATCGCTACTTCGTAAAACATTAAATACTAAATACTCAAAATATAAACCTTACGGGTGAGTGGTAGGTGTTATTGCCGCTCATATTTCAACCACATCAATACGCCATAAACAATGTGCAGTATGCCAAAACCGAGTGTCCAGAATAACAGACCACTACCTATAAAGAAGAGGTTTATGATGCCAAAAAGCAATTGGGAATAACCTAGATACCGAACTTCTACCAAGGTATATTTAGACGCATTCACTAATGCTAAGCCATAAAACAGCAGGCATCCTGGTGCAACCAATCCTAAACCGCCCAAAAGCAACAGTTTTAGTAAAAAAAGCCCTCCCACTATTAAAGGAATAGCAATGTTGATGAATAAACGCTTGGAAGTAGTACCCCACAAAGAAACATTGGTACGCTTGCTCCTGATAAACGTAAAAATAAAAGAAGATATGAGGGCAGCAATAAAGGTTAGGATAGCTATTTGCAAGAGCTTATTTCCCAATAGGCTGCTGATTAAATTTAGGTCGATAGACTCATTACGATCAATGCCAGACAACTGATGATTTGGGGCATGAGCAGAAAGCTGCAACAATTCGTTATTGGCAAAATAGGCGCCCACCAAAGCGCAGGTGCCTGCCGCAATACCACTCAGTCCGCTCAGGCTAATAAAGCGACTACTGCGTTCCATCATCTGCTTTATGTGCTGTAGTTCTTCCTGCTGTTTTAAATCTGCATTGCTCATAAAAGTACTTTGAATTGCAAAGTAAATGATTTGTATTCAATTGAACAAAAAATATTTTTAAAAGATTCATGATATAGTAGATTTCTAATGACTATCCGCTATTTGGTAATAAACATATTTCGAACCAGTGAACGTCATTTCGACGATAGGAGAAATCTCATGGAATAATATTAGAGGCTTTATGTTATAGTATGACCTAAATGGTTCAATTAGATTTCTCCTATCGTCGAAATGACGCAAAGACTATGGAAAAGATGTAAGCGAATTACCAAATAGCGGATAGTCATTAGAATTCTTCAATGAGTTTAGTTGCGACAAGGAATAATTCGGATAGAAATTAATAACTGATGTTACGCATTTTTATTCACATTTAGTAAAATTAAACACATAGGAGCATTTGGAACATAGTCTGCTGGGTTGAAAAGAAAAAAGAAAAGGAAACATAGGAAAAAAGGTTTCACTTTTTATACTCCCATCTATGTGACCTTAAAGTGCAACGCTTCTTACCTTATTTTTCAATGTGTCTAATGTTCCTATGTGTTGAATGAAAAGGTTTTGCTATCGTGTTGATAAATATGCGTAAGGTGAGTTAATAATAATATTTTGGCCAGTTTTGATTATTGGCTAGCCTTTGAGTGTGTACTATTATCCATTAAACTTACAGTGTAGAGATGTGTCAGGCTTGTATGTTTATTTTTTTGAAGGAAGTTAGATTAACTAACCACTCAGTTGATAATGCTGCTTACAAGTTAGTTTAGCTTTAAAGTAAATGTTTATAAGCGTATTATTAGATTAGTAAAGTATATTTTTGTATGATGAAAAAAAACTCATTCCTTGCTTTTGCTTGCCTACTAGGAACACTTTGTTTGGGGCAATCCAACACTGCCTCAACTATTAAGATAACCTCCACAAAAACACCTAGTTCATTTCCAATAGTAGACAATGCAGATGTAGCTTCCATCTATTACGATACGGCGGATGCTAAGGTGGTAGGTGTTGCTGCTAATGCGTTTCTACAAGATGTTCTATTGGTAACGGGTAAAAAACTTCCGCTCCAAATTGACGGGAATAAGATTGGTAAAACCCCCATCATTATCGGATCTATCGGAAATTCTTCTTTGATTAAGCAATTAATTCAATCAAAAAAAATAGATGTAAATACTATTGCGGGCAAGTGGGAGTCCTTCATCATTACCACAGTTCAGAATCCACTGCCCGGCATTGCAAAAGCATTAGTAGTGGCAGGTAGTGATGCACGTGGTACGGCGTATGGTGTTTTTGAAATCTCTAAATTGATGGGTGTTTCTCCTTGGTATTGGTGGGCAGATGTAGTTCCTGAACACAAAGCGTCTCTTTTTGTGTTGGATGGCAAACAAGTAAATGGAGAACCTTCTGTGAAATACAGGGGAATATTTATAAATGATGAAGATTGGGGTATTCAGCCATGGGCTGCCAAGAAAATGGATACTGATATAAAAGATATTGGTCCAAATACTTACGAGCACATCTTCGAGTTGCTACTACGCCTAAAGGCAAACTTTATATGGCCTGCCATGCACCCTTGTACAAAGGCATTTTACTATTATAAAGAAAATCCTGCAATGGCGGATAAGTATGGGATAGTGGTAGGCGCAAGTCATTGCGAGCCGATGCTGAGAAACAATGTTTTTGAATGGGCAAAGAATTATAAAAACGAATATGGCGTAGACCCCGGCGAGTGGCGTTACGATGTAAACAAGGCACAGATAGCCCCTTACTGGCGCGATAGAATAGAGCAGGCAAAAGATTATGAATCGGTGATTACGGTGGGTATGCGTGGTGTGCATGATGGTAGTATGCCTGGACCAAAAGATATAGGGGGCAAAAGGGATTTGTTGGAAACCATTATATCGGATCAACGTGAAATACTGACCAAGACCTATAATAAGCCAATTAAAGACATCCCTCAACTGTTTTGTCCTTACAAGGAAGTATTAGATATTTATAGGTATGGAATGAAGCTGCCAGAAGATGTTACCATTGTTTGGTCGGACGATAATCATGGCTACATCAACCAATTGTCCAATAAGCAAGAATTGAGCAGAAGTGGGGGTAGCGGGGTTTATTACCACTTTTCGTATTGGGGAGCCCCGCAAGACTTTTTATGGCTTTCATCTATATCGCCGTCACTAACTTCTTACGAAATGACCAAAGCTTATAATTGGAATGCAAAGAAGCTTTGGGTGTTTAATGTGGGCGACCTAAAGCCTGCAGAAATGGAGATAAATTTTGCAATGGATTTGGCATACAACGTAAAGAAATGGCAACCAGAGAAGGCCATAGATTATAGTAGGCATTGGGCGACAGAAACCTTTGGTGAAGAATTTGCGGAATCTATTGCTGCTATTAAAAATAAGTATTACGAATTGGCTCAAGCAGGAAAACCCGAGCACTTATTGTATGTAAACTATAGTGATGCAGAGGCTGATGCCAGACTACAGGCATACGATAATATATCCCAAAAAGCAGAAGAATTGTACACGCAAATGCCTAGCCGCTTGAAGGATGCGTTTTTTGAGTTGGTTTTATACCCTGTAAAAGGGGCTGCCCTAATGAATCAGAAAATGCTATTGGCTAAAAAGAGTATTACTTTAGCAAAACAGGGAGATAAGAACGCGCTTTCATTTAGTAGTAAAGCATTGGCAGCTTATAAGGAAATAGATAGCCTTACAATAGTGTACAATAAACTAAATAATGGCAAATGGAATGGGATAATGAGTTCGCATCCGCGCAATCAGACAGTATTTAAAATGCCAAGCGTTGCAAATGATTCTATGATAAACACCTCAATTGATTCTACCATTAAAACGAAGGTTAGTGCAGAGGGACTTACTATTATACAGGCTAGTAAATGGACGTCTAAGCATGATGTGGAAGGTAAAAATGTTACTGCCATACAAGGATTGGGTATTGGTGGAAGCGGCGTAACTATTCTGCCAACCACAAGTAGTAGTAGCAAAGTAGCAGACGCTCCTTATATAGATTATAACGCAGAACTAAAAGAAGGGACACATCAAATTACCGTGAAGTGTTTGCCTACACACAGTATAAATAGCGATTATCAACTACGCTATGCTATCTCGGTAAATGGAGATAAGCCACAAGTGGTAAATGTAAACGTGGATGCTAGTGGTAAAGTTTGGAGTAAAAATGTGCTATGTGGTTTTTCTGTCGGCACGTCTGAGCATAATGTTTCTGCAAAGAAGCAACAGACCAATATTAGAATTTATATATTAGACCCAGGATTGGTAATTAATCAAATAGAAATACAATATTGAAAGAGAAAAGGGGAAGAGTTATTCGTTCAATAAATATTCGCTGAAAAGATAAAAAGCTTTTATAAGTACTGTAGTTGAGGTGGGTTACTGTACTTATATTTTTCTAATGCTACTGTGATAGATTACTTTTTCGATAAGCAATTACCCAGCCCACCAATTCATTATAACTGTTTATACCACTCTTTTGCTGATTGGCTTTAAGATAATGGTCGTAGGCTATTTTAACTATTGGCTCAAAGTCGTTCTTGCTCCTTAAAATATAACTTTTGTAGGCGCGCATATCTTTTCTGACTAGCTTATTTAGTGACTTGATATTTAACAGACCACTAAAGAAATCCCTGTACATAAGTTCGCTGTTGGCAGTAATAAAAAGTTCGAAAAGGGCTGAATAGATTAGCAAAGTATTGTTAGACTGTTTGGCAACTAAATAACCTACAAAACTTGCCTCGCTCTCACTAGCATATCCCAACTGATGTGCCATCTCATGACAAGTAACATAGGGCATGTAGAACTTTGGCAAATCTGTGTTTACCTGAGCTTCGCCTGTAAATGGATTATAATAGCCAGAATAGCCAAGATAACTGATGATGGGTGTGTACAGAGAAGACTTTAAAGAATGATGATTGTGTGCTAAGAAAGGGGACTTTGTCTTTGCAAAGTCATACGCAGTGATAGCCATTTTGAAAATAGAATCATTAGATGGATAAACAAAGTTGCTATCACCCAATTGCTTTCTAGTACTATTAAGTTCCTCGGTAATATCGCAGAGTAAATCTTTTAGTTCAGTATCAGAATAAGTTGTGTTTTTTAAATTGTACTGAGCTTCAACTCCTTGGCGGGTATAGTTTAATCCCCAAAACAAAGAAAATATGATATAGACTACTAAAATGCTTTTTCCTAGAAAGGATAATTGGTTAAAGAGTATTTGTGTTGTGTATTTGCGTTGATAGAGGCGGAAAAGTATTCGTAAAAAAGAAATAAACAGGAAGATGCCAAAGATAGCGTAACAAACATCGCCGAAACTAAATGGGAGCCAACCAAGAAGTATTCTTTGTAAATAGGAGAGGTGAGTATAAATATTTGTGGAATAATAGTGCTCTACCAAATTAGGGGAGAGGGAAAAAAGTTTTAATAGTGCGGCTGTAAATAATAGGAGACCCCATTCTATATATTTGCAACGGCTATTTTTTGTAGTTATACACATAATTATTTGGTAAATATCTTAATAAATTTCGTTGAACCAAACTTTCCTTTTGTCAATCCAAATTGATAACGTACTTTCGCCCACCCAAAAAAAGCGGACATGAACAACCGTAGAGAATTCGAAATTGCATTTGTAGGGTTGAGGCCTGGTGTTCATGAGTTTGAATACAGTATAGACGATAAGTTCTTTGCAGCGTATGGGGAGCAGGATTTTACTAATTGTTCGGCAAAAATAAAATTGCTATTAGACAAGAAGAATGGCTTTTTGCAACTTAAGTTTGACATAGATGGCTTTGCTGATGTTGTTTGTGATAGATGTAGCAATCCACTTAAAAAGCAATTGTGGGAGGAGTTTAACATCATCGTAAAGATGGTGGAAGAACCCGAAACAATGAATTTGACAGAAGAGGATCCCGATATTTATTACATCAGTAGAGGAGAGAGCCATTTGAAGGTTGCGGATTGGATTTATGAGTTTGTTTCATTATCTGTTCCTCTTCAAAAAATGTGCGATGAGAAAGAAATGGGTGGTCCTCAATGCAATGTAGAAGTTTTGGAAAAGCTTAGACAGATGGAAGAAGAGGTGAATAAGCAAGCAAATCCAATGTGGAAAGGATTAGATAAATTTAAAGGGTTAAAATAGTTTGCCCTTTTATTATAGTAACAATAGTTTTTAATTAAATAAATTTGACATTATGCCAAATCCCAAACGTAGGCATTCGCAACAACGTAGCGCGAAAAGAAGAACACACTATGTAGCACAAGAAGTTACATTGAGCAAGGATACAACTACTGGTGAAATACATGTACGTCACCGTGCACACGTAAGTGAAGGTAAGTTGTTTTACAAGGGTAAATTAGTTTCTGAAAAAGCTCCATTAAAAGCTTAGTACTTAGCTTTTACTAGATTATTTTAGTTTAAC
Source organism: Chitinophagaceae bacterium (assembly GCA_947381435.1). GTDB lineage: Bacteria > Bacteroidota > Bacteroidia > Chitinophagales > Chitinophagaceae > Parasediminibacterium. Next base: position 24,905 of record CANCVE010000013.1, on the reverse strand, counting down.
AATCTATTTTCCAAGCATGAATATTGGCATTGACATGATGGGTGGCGACTTTGCACCGCAAGAAGCTGTGAAGGGTTTGCTGCTACATATTCAGTCTAATAAAAGTGGTGTAAATATATTTTGTATAGGTGATGGGGTCACTGTGAAGTCTTTATTTGAAGAACACAGTATCTCATCACCTTTTTTGCATGTAATTCACGCACCAGAGGTAATAGGTTACCATGATCATCCTACCAAGGCATTCAAAGAAAAGCAACAGAGTTCTATTGTAATTGGCTTTCATTTGTTGGCAACTGGTAAGCTTGATGCTTTTATAAGTGCTGGTAACACTGGTGCTATGCTTGTAGGGGCAATGTTTGCCGTAAAACCAATAGAAGGCGTTCTTCGCCCTACGGTGAGTGCCATTATTCCAAAGATAAATGGTGGAAACGGTGTATTGCTTGATGCAGGTTTGAATGCAGATTGTAAACCAGAACACCTTAACCAGTTTGCCATGCTGGGAAGCCTTTATTCTCATTACATTTACGACATTGAAAATCCTTCTGTAGGGTTAATAAATATTGGAGAAGAAGAAGGTAAGGGCAATGCACTAGCCCAAGCAACCTATCCTATCTTAAAAGAAAATAACCTAATTAATTTTATTGGAAATATAGAAGGCCGCGACTTTTTTAACGATAAGGCCGATGTAATGGTTTGTGATGGATTTGTGGGTAACATCGTTTTGAAGATGGCCGAAACCTTCTACGATTTGATGGCGCTAAAAGGAATGGAGAATGATCCATATTATAACCGTTTTCACTACGAAAATTATGGCGGTTCGCCAGTAATTGGTGTAAACAAACCTGTAATTCTCGGTCATGGCATCAGTACCGCAAAGGCATTTAATAATATGATTAAGCTTGCCGTAAGAATGATAGAAACTGATTTGTGTGGTAAGATAAGAGAACGTTTTAAATCATTAGCCTAACAATTTCTCAACTAAACCAACCCTTCATTTTAATCAACTTTTCTATATTCAATCATCCAATTGAGGTAACTCTACACATATAGTAGTTCCTTTCTCTAATTCGCTTTTCAATGAAATTGTTCCTTGTAAAATATCTGTATAGCGTTTTACAATGTGAAGCCCTAATCCTGTTCCTTGTATATTAACTGCATTGCGCCCACGATAAAAGCTTGAGAACAAATGTTCTTGGTCTTCTTCTGATATTCCTATTCCCGAATCTTCTACCACAGTTTGCAGCAACTTATTCTTATTAATAATGGCAACTGTTATTTTGCCATTGTCGCTAGAGAATTTAATGGCATTACTTATTAGGTTTAAGAATATATTCTTTAGTAAACGTTTGTCCGTAATAAACTGAATGTCTCCTTCAAAGTTTAGTGTTATTGATTGGTTTGGTTTCTTTACCGCATCTAATTCATCTAAAACTTCTTCTGCAAACTCACGAACATCAAACGAAACAATCACAGCTTCCACACGCCCTTCTTCCAGTTTTCCCAATGAAAGAAAGTCTTCTAGTAAATCATTTAGATGCTTCACAGACTCCTTTATTTTCTTTATATGCCTGTCTCTATTGGGTTGTTCTTCTTCTTTAATATAACGACCAATAAGTGATGCTGATGAAAGAACGGTACTTAGTGGAGTTCTAAACTCATGCGAAGCCATTGAAACAAAGCGTGATTTTATCTCATTCAGGTCCTTTTCTTTTTGTAATGCTTCGCTAAGTTCCATTTGAGAAATCTCTAGTTGTTGTAATGCTTCTTTGAGTATTAATGTACGTTGCTCTACTTTATCCTCCAACTCAATATTCAATTTTTTTATCGTAGAAGTAACTAATTCAAGCTTGTTCTTTTGTTCTAGTAAAATAGCTTCCGATTTTTTTCTAAGTGTAATGTCTACTACAAAAGCTATCACAAAAAACTCACCTTTTTGCTTATAGTAGCTTAGGCTTATCTCCACTGGCATTTCGATACCATCTTTTCTAACACCAAATAGGTCGCGTCCATGCCCCATTGTCCTATTGGAAGGATTATTATAAAATCCTTCCCGATAATGATCGTGGTGTTGGTGAAATCTTTTTGGTATGAGCATTTCTATTGGAGAACCAATCATATCTTTCATTTCATATTTAAACAACGATAATACTGCTGGATTTACCAGTACGATTTTTCCGGTTTTATCAGTAAGAATAATTCCTTCAGTAGCATGCTCAAATAGTGCATTAAGCTGTCTTTCGTCCGATTCCATTGATAAGTACATTCTTTTAATATATAAAACTGAAAACGTTGTTATAACTACGATAATTGCAGGAAAAAGGTGTTCAAGTAAAATCTGCAATCTACTTACATTGTCATTTGGATAAAATGAGGCAATAGCAATGGATATGAAACTGATTATGCCAAATATTTGTGTGTAGATGTCTTCTTTTACCCAGATTGTGAGTAGAATGGCGGCAATAAGTCCACCGTCTAGAAATCCTTGCGTTGGGTTTAGATATTGAAGTACAATAGTAGAAACGGTTAATACGGCACAAAACAATACAATGATAAAAGTCCTTTCCTTAAACATCCTTTGAATTTTGCCAAAGTACGTTCATTATTTGGCTTGTTTAAAAAGAATATTATTTGTATATTTCTAATGAGAAGATGAACGATTTTCATGTATTAACTTAACAATAAGACTATTCATATTTAGTTAGAGTTCTTTTCAAAATATATTAAGCTTTTGCTTATCTCAATTGGCAGGTTGTTTCTTTGAGATTGACAATAGCCGCAATTATCAACCATGTCTTATGATAATTTTTAAGTTTTCCCCTGAATGTTTGCTGTGTTATTTTAAAAATTTTACATAGTACGTCTTTATGTTCAATTGGAATTATTTGTTTCGCTAAGATGGTATTTTCTGCCTTTTGTTCTTTCGTAAGAGGATGTAGTTTTTATCATGATAGCTTCATCCTCTTTTGAATAACGGTTCTTTGTGCAGACTTTATTGCCCCTGAGCCTATTATAACCACAACTATTGCCTAGTAAGCCTTGTAGTCCATCCTATGTTTATTGTTTTCAAAATGGGTTATTAGTTTCTGCCCACCCTTGACTTTATAGTTGGTTAATGCCTTAATGTTTAAGATTACCTCTTCAACCTTGCTTTCCTTCAGCAATGTTTCTTGCTCATTTGCCCATATTTTACCAACTTGCTTATAGGTAAACAAATTGATATAAGTGTTCACTTGCATGGAAGTAATCTAACATGGCAATGGCATCCGGAAAAGTATCTTCCACCCAGTTGCTTATCCAAGTAGCACCATCCAAAAGGAACACAAAGGGATTGCCCTGTACCCCATAAGATGCGATAAGTTCGTCCATCTGTCCAGTAAATGTTTTACTGTCTCCAAGAAGTGCCATATACTGTGAATGCCTTATCCATCTTGTATTTCCATTGGGGTCAATGCAGTTTCCACTCTTAAATAGTTGCCCTAGTTTCACCTCCTTCCTCCCATCATCGCGGGTAAATACCATTGAGCCGTCAACCCCTACATAAAGCACCTCTTCCTGTTGCAAGGGGGTAATATTTCGTTCTAGCAGTTCTTTATCCTTACCCAATTGTTCCCCCAAAATCAGTCACCCTGAATACCTGCGCAGCACCGACATCTATGGACAGAAACTTTTTGATGAACGCATTGCTTTTTGAATAGCAATCCGATTGACCTGTGAATACCATCTGTTCTTGAAGTAAGGGGCTGATATGGAAATTATTGGCAGTTTTACTGAAAGCACTGTCGTTGAGTATGGTCACATAACCTAGAGTAGTAAGTTTTTTTGTCTGTCTTCAGGAAGCTTGCCTAAATTACTTCCCAATACAGAACGACCTATTTCTTGCTATATACACACAAACTCTTTTTCATAGTCATAAAAATTATCTAACTTGTTGAGAGCTTGAAGTTCATCATAGCGTTTGTCTGCCAATGCATGGAATTCTTTTCGTATCATAAATTATGTTTTATGAACTCATAACGATTTTATTTATCCAAATATTTGAAATATAAACTGAAACGTTAACTCTTCATTGTTTTGTCATGAGTTTCATTTGTGCGGCGTACAGTATGATAAAAAGCGCTGCAAAAGCTGCTGTTGAGTAAGCCGTCCATCCAGATTTAAAAAAGTCGGCCCCTATAAATAAAAGTGTTCCTACAAACGGTAGAACTTCACCAATGCAGTAAGTATAAAAACCATTCTTTTTCAGTTTCCTCATTTCAAGAGCGCCATAAATACATAAGGCACAACCGAGAAAATTAACTATACCAATGGGTAGTTTGTTTTCATCCACCTTTCTATATAATTCTAATGCTTCCGGACTGTACATTTTCTTAGCAAAGTTGGGCATTTTTTCAAATTGGGGGCTATTTACCATTTCTTGCATCTTAGCTAGGTTGCTAGCACTTTTAAAATAACTCCATATACCAGAAACAATCCCCAATCCACTACCCACAAAAGTCAATATTGTTAAGGTATTAATGGTAGAAGGCAACTTATTTTCGTCCATATCACTTGCAGAATCATTCATAACTTTCTTTTTATAACATTATTTATAGGATAAATATAGAGATTGTACTTTAATTTTTATCAATTAATCAAAATCCCTTTGATTAAACATCAATAACACTTAAAAACAATCATTATTTCAAAATTTGTTTCTCAATATTTATATTTTACGTTCAACTACTTGACTTTAAGGTTATTTTAAGGTCTTCCCATTGCCGTTTTTGCCCCATAAACGGCAACCAATACCCCTTCCCATTGCCGTTTTTGTCTCATAAACGGCAACCAATACCTCTTCCCATTGCCGTTTTTGCCCTATAAACGGCAACCAATACCCCTTCCCATTGCCGTTTTTGTCGCATAAACGGCAAACATTATCCCTTCCCATTGCCGTTTTTATCTCATTAACGGCAAACAGTATCCCTTTCCATTGCTTTTATTGCTCATGAAACGGCAACAATCAAGAGACATTCTTTTCCGAATAATAAATATTTTATAAAAAATTGACTAACGGAAAGATTGGAAACAGTAATATTGTTGATTAATTATTGCGTGTCGGCCATTTTCAACATAAAGTACAAAATGAATATTATAGAAACACTAGATTAAGTTAGGTTCTTCCAGAATCGATTTAGTGTCTTTTATGTTTATTTTCCTTGCGGTTGTGGTGGTAAAAGATTAATTTAAAGAAGAAGAAATAAGCGAGATGAAAGTATTTAAGTTTGGTGGAGCAAGTGTTCAGGATATTGATAGAATTAAAAATGTAGCTAGCATTATAGATAGTTACCAATCAGATAACCTGATGATTATTATCTCGGCTATTGGCAAAACTACCAATGCATTAGAAAAAGTGACAGAAGCCTTTTTTGCTGATAATAAAGAACAAGCACTACAACTATTCAACGTTGTGAAACAGCAACACATCACGATGGCAAAGTATTTATTGGTTACCCATTACAATGCTTGTTATAGCCAGTTGAATGATTTTTTTACTGAGGTAGAGTGGCTGCTTCACGATAACCCCGTACGCGAATATGATTACTATTACGATCAGATTGTGTGTGTGGGAGAATTGCTTAGTACTTGCATAGTGAGTAGTTATCTTAATGAAGTGGGCATTAAAAATGAATGGCTTGATGTGAGAGATTTGTTTAAAACGGATAATAACTTTAGGGATGCCGCCATCAATTGGCAATGGACAACCGATGCCGTAAAAACTGCCATTACTTTTAATGATACCTCTATTTATATTACACAAGGATTTATAGGCTGTACCGACGATAATGAAAGTACAACGCTAGGGCGGGAGGGAAGCGATTATTCGGCGGCAATTGTTGCCAACATCCTAGATGCTGAAAGTCAAACCATTTGGAAAGATGTAGTTGGCGTTATGAATGCCGACCCAAAAGCTTTTCCCGAAGCACAGATTTTATCAGAGTTAAGTTTTGAAGAAGTAATTGAGATGGCTTACTACGGTGCGCAGGTTATTCATCCAAAAACTATTAAACCACTTCAAAATAAAGGCATTCCATTGCACGTAAAATGTTTTTTGGATAGCAGCCTTCCCGGAACGGTTATTAATAAAAAGCTGATTAAAAATCTACCGCCCATCTATGTAGTAAAGGAAAAACAAGTGTTGGTGCATTTGCATAGCCAAGATTTTTCTTTTGTGGGTGATGAACCCATTATTGCCCTCTATCAGATGTTTAAAGATATAAAAATAAAACCAAATCTTATCCAAACTGGCGCCGTTAGCTTACAACTTTGTGTTGATGACAGGCAAGATAAAGTGGATCAATTGGCTTCAGCCGCTTCTGCCATTTTTGATGTTCAACTAGAAAAAGGATTAGAATTGCTTACCATCAGGCATTATAATGACGAGAATATTGCTAAATTAACCGAGGGCAAACAGATAGTGTTGGAACAGAAAACCATTGAAACTTTGCAGATTCTTTACAGGGTATAATAACTCTATACATTTAAAACATGCGCCTATTTATTTCTAGCTGGCTAGATGTTTCTGTAGCTAGCTAGAATATTTCTCTTGCTGGCTAGAATGTTTCTCTTGCTAGCTAGAATGTTTCTGTAGCTAGCTAGAATGTTTCTGTAGCTGGCTAGAATGTTTCTGTAGCTGGCTAGAATGTTTCTCTAGCTAGCTAGAATGTTTCTGTAGCTGGCTAGAATGCTTGTCGGGCTAGCTGTTTAAGCATTCCCCCTCATTTACCACTTCATTTCCCCTCAAAAAGCACCAATTACTGCCTTTGTTTTACAAACATGACCATTATCAGTAAAAATCAATAGCCTATCTGATGAAGGTCACTTTCCATCAATGTATTCTTTAGCAATTTGCACCCATTATAAATAAGCAACCATAAAGTGATAAAAAACACATTTATAAACAATAAAATTTAAGATTATGACTCAGGAAACTAAATTTCCATTTCAAGAAACCTCACCAGCCAAAGCCGAGCTGGAAAGTTGGGTAAACAGCATTGCCAGCCATTGCGAAGCTGATTTTGTAAAATGGTGCGATGGTAGTAAAGAAGAATATGACGGCCTCTGCCGATTGCTTGTGAAAAAAGGAACATTCATTAAATTGAATGAAGAAAAACGTCCAAACAGTTTTGCTTGTTTTAGCGATCCTAGTGATGTTGCACGTGTTGAAGACAAAACATTTATTTGTAGCCGCCGTAAAGAAGATGCAGGCCCTACCAATAACTGGATGGAACCTAGGGAAATGAAATCTTTGCTAAACAATTTGATGCAAGGATCTATGGAAGGACGCACATTGTATGTAATTCCTTTTTGTATGGGACCAGTTGGTTCTCCTTATGCTAGATATGGTGTACAACTAACAGACTCTGAATATGTGGTTGTTAATATGCACATCATGACAAGGATGGGAACTGAAATTTATCCTCATTTGAAAAAGGGTGAATTTGTAAAATGTATCCACACAGTGGGTGCGCCTTTAGTGGGTAATCAACAAGATGTGCTTTGGCCAAATAATCCTACTGTAAAATATATATCTCATTTTCCTGAAGAAAGACTAATCATATCTTATGGAAGTGGTTATGGTGGAAATGCGCTAATGGGTAAAAAATGTTTCGCATTGCGCATTGCCTCTGTAATGGGAAGAGAAGAAGGATGGCTTGCAGAACACATGCTTATTTTGGGTGTAGAATCTCCAGAAAAACAAAAAACTTATGTGGCAGCAGCTTTCCCTAGTGCTTGTGGAAAAACTAATTTTTCTATGATGATTCCTGCTAAAGGAGTTGATGACTGGAAGGTGACAACAGTGGGCGATGATATTGCCTGGATTCACAAAGGAGAAGATGGTCGCCTCTTTGCCATCAACCCCGAAGCAGGTTACTTTGGTGTAGCGCCAGGCACCAACTATAAAACCAATCCTAATGCAATGGAAAGCATTAAAGCAAATACCATTTTTACCAATGTGGCCATTACAAAAGACGGCGATGTGTGGTGGGAAGGAATGACCAAGGAAGTGCCAGAAGGATTGACTAACTGGAAAGGTTTGCCACATGACCCTGCAAGCGGACAACCAGCTGCACATGCAAACTCTAGGTTTACAGCACCTGCTTATCAAAACCCTTGTATAGATAGCGATTGGGATAATTTGAACGGTGTTCCTATTGAAGCATTTGTTTTTGGAGGAAGAAGAAGTACTGCTGTACCATTGGTTTGCCAATCTTTCAACTGGAACTTTGGTGTTTATACAGCTGCTACGATGGGTAGTGAAATGACTGCCGCTGCTTTTGGAGAAATAGGAAAAGTAAGGCGTGACCCATTTGCCATGCTTCCTTTTATGGGTTATCACATGGGCGACTATGTAAACCATTGGTTACAATTTGGTCGTACTCTGGGTAATGCTCCACGTATTTTCAGTGTAAACTGGTTTAGAAAAGACGAAAACGGTAAGTTCTTATGGCCAGGCTTTGGTGAAAACATGAGGGTTTTGAAATGGATTGTACAACGTGTACACGGAGGTGCAAGTGCGGTAGAAAGCCCAATTGGTTGGATGCCTCGTTTTGAAGATATGGATTGGACAGGCATTGAAGACTTTACCAAAGATGATTTTGCAAAGATTATGACTATCGATCGTGAACCTTGGAAACAAGAACTACTATCACACGAAGAGTTATTTGCAAAACTCTATGATAAACTTCCTAAAGAGTTTTATTTCATGCGAGAATTACTGTTATCTGCATTATGGCGCTCTCCAGAACATTGGGCGCTTGAACCAGAACACGAATAATTAAATTCCATTAATGAAAAGAACAGAGCAACTCTGTTCTTTTCATCTTTATAAAACAGCTTAGCCATTTAATATTGAAAATCAAACAACTTACACCATAATTATTTCTCACTTTTGCTTTCTATATTCACAGGTGAATTAAGAATTTGCCACAAACTAAAATTGTATGAATTGGTTTATTGAGCTCTTTCTAAAAGAATCAGTAGCACAAACAGTGTTATTGTATGCCATTACTATTTCAGTAGGAATTTGGATGGGGAGAGTAAAGTTTTTTGGTATTTCTTTTGGCGTTACGTGGGTATTGTTTATTGGTATTTTTCTTTCTTATTTAGGATTAACTGTAAATAAAGAAATTGAACATTTTCTCAAAGAATTTGGATTAATTCTATTTGTTTATTCAATTGGACTTCAAGTCGGTCCTGGATTTTTTGCTTCATTAAGAAAAAATGCCTTAAGTAATAATTTATTAGCAGCAGGCGTTGTTTTATCTGGAATAGCAATAACTATTGGGATAAAGTTTGCAACAGGAAATCAAATTGGTATCCTAACTGGAGTAATGAGCGGTGCTGTAACAAATACACCTGGCTTGGGTGCAGCACAAGCAGCAGTAAAAGATTTACATTTAGTTAGTGTTGATAATTCTGTAATTACACTTGCTTATGCTGTGGCTTACCCATTTGGTGTTTTTGGAATAATTGCATCCTTGTTGATACTTAAAAAAGTATTGGGTATAAATATAGAAAATGAAAAGGAACGCCACAGAAAGCTAGATATACTCAGATCTAATAAACCTATATCAGTTCACTTGAATCTAGAGAATGAGCAATTGATTGGTCAGCCACTAAGGAAACTATTTGAGCTTTTGAAAGAACCGATAGTAGTTTCAAGAATGAAACATAATGGTTCTGTAATAACACCAACTCCAGATATAATACTTCAAAAAGACGACGTACTACTAGTGCTAACATCAAAGGCTCAACTGGAAAAAGTGAAGATGTTTATTGGTACACTTAGTAATTTAAACCTGAAAGAAGAGCCTGAAAGCAATTTAATTTCTAGACACATTGTCGTTACCCGAAATGAAGTTACTCATAAAAGATTGGGAGATTTAGCAGAAATGCACCAAAATGATTTCACTCTTACAAGACTGAATAGAGCTGGAATAGAAATGGTTACGAATGGAGATATTTATTTACAGCTTGGTGACACCGTAAAGGTAGTTGGAACTGAACAAGGGGTAGAAGAAGTAACCAAAGCACTAGGAAACTCTTTAAAGAGATTAGATGTGCCAGACTTGGCTCCAATTTTTATAGGGATTGCATTGGGTGTTATTTTAGGTAGTATTCCATTCCCGATGGCTTCTATGCCAGTTCCTGTTAAAATAGGTATGGCAGGTGGACCGTTGATTGTTGCATTATTATTAAGTAGATACGGCAACTATTTTTATCTAAACAATTACACAACTAACAGTGCTAACTTAATGATTAGAGAATTAGGGATAGCTATTTTCCTTGCAGGAGTTGGATTGGGTAGTGGTCATAACCTTGCATCGGCATTTACAAGTGGCAGTGCCTGGAATTGGATTTGGATGGCTGTTTGTATTACACTTATTCCATTATTGATTGTAGGAATTGTAGCACACAAGTTTTTCAAGAAAACTTATTTTGAAATTTGTGGTTTACTCGCAGGTGCATCAACTGATCCTCCCGCTCTTGCTTTTGCTTTAAAAATGGCCGGAAGTGATATTCCATCTGCCACTTATGCTACGGTTTACCCCCTCACTATGATTCTCCGTATTCTAGGAGCTCAGTTATTAATCTTATTTTTTTCGTAGTTGTAAAGTGTTAAACATTCCTCTGTCATTCTAAATAAGAAGATAGAGGAATATTCTTGTGCTTTACTCATAAATTCTAACTGTCATGTTACGTTATTATTTTTTATCAATTATAGTTCTATTTGTTATTTTTACTAGCAATGCTCAAGTGAAAACTAGAGTGGTAAACAACCAAACACAATCATGGATTAGTTTAAATACTACAGAAAGATTTACTTCTAAATGGGGTATGGTGGCAGATGTACATTACAGAGCTAATCAAATTTTTGCAAACCCCAACTTCTATTTTGTTCGTGCAGGGGTAAATTATTGGCTCAAGGACAATATAACTTTTACCTTAGGATATGCGCACATGTGGTTGGCACCGACAACAAATGGCTTGCATACATTTTCTAATGAGAACCGAGTTTATGAACAAGCTCAGATTGTTTCTAAAATTGGTAATGTAACTATGCTACACAGAATTAGAAATGAACAACGTTGGCAAGAAAAAATTTCGGCGGATACAAGTACACATACAAATAAGTTTACTGACAGAATACGCTATTTGGCAAGTTTCACCATTCCGATTGTCAAAAATTCACATTTCCCTTCTTTCGTATTATCTGATGAATTGAGCATGCAAACAGGTAAAGAAGTTGTTTATAATGTATTTGATCAAAACAGGTTCTTTGTAGGAATTAAACAAAACATTAATAAGAGGCTAAGTTTTGATTTAGGCTATATGTTGGTAGATCAAGAAAAGGCAGATGGCTATCACTATGATCAGAACCACACGTTTAGGTTATTCTTTTACTACCAGCCCGATTTAAGAAAGCATGGATAATTAAAACTAAGTTTAATAGTTTACACAAAAAAGAGAACTCTTTTCGGAGTTCTCTTTTTTGTGTAAACTTTTCTTATTGTTCTTGACATCTAATCACACAACCTCCAAGCTCTGATTTACCAGTAATTTCTTCGGTATAACCATCGGTAACTTCTATCCACAGTACGTTGAAAGTGTAATAGTGATGCATGACCAAACTTTCACCTTTGCAGCAAGAAAAATCTTTAGAATTATTGTAATTTTTTCCAAATATTTTTGTTAAGGGGGCGGTTATTGTAGCGGTCATAATCATACCTGTAATTGCAATAGCAAGAACATTCATTTTAAGGTTAATTAACATATTCGTATTTTTTAATGATGAATAATAAATTCGTTTGTCAAGTAAGAGTGATATACTTTTTTCTCTCATTGACAGTACAAAAGTGTAACTATTATCATTCTTGAAAAACCCCTCAAATGGGGGATAGTGCTTTGACTCAATGAAAAAATTATGCTAACAAAGTTTTATACGACCATTTATTTCAAAAAATAAAAAAGCAATGTCTATTCCCGAAATATTTTTATTGCTTTTGTTTAAATTCATGGATATACATTTGCCTCATGAGTAAGTATTTGATTGTCGGCTTAGGGAATATCGGTGCAGAATATAATCATACACGTCATAATATTGGCTTTGATGTATTAGATGCTTTTATTTTGAAAAACAATGGTCAGTATAAACTCGACAGATTAGCATACATGGCAGAAGTAAGATGGAAAGGTCGAACATTTATCTGTATAAAACCAACTACCTATATGAACCTGAGCGGGAAAGCATTTAAATATTGGCTTGATAAAGAGAAAATAGAAATAGAAAATACCTTAACCATAGTCGATGACCTTGCATTACCAATAAATAAAATAAGGCTTCGTGCAAGCGGAAGCGATGCAGGTCATAATGGATTGCGCGACATACAACTTACCCTCGGCACAGACAAGTATCCAAAACTACGATTTGGCATCGGAAACAACTTTCCTAAAGGGATGCAAGTAGAGTTTGTTTTGGGAAAATGGTTTCCAGAAGAACGCCCTATAATTATTAAGAAAATCGATAAATCGACTGAGATAATAGAACAATTTGCCACTATCGGAATAGAAAAAGCCATGAATTTCACTAATATTCTATCCTTTACACAATAAAACATACTAATTTTCAGTTATAAGCATTGGAATATAATATATGTAACTAACTATTGTTATACCTTTTAATAATTATTTGAGGTATTTGGGGTTATATAATTACTATTTTAAATGTACTAACATGAAAATTTTCTGCGTTGGCCGTAATTATATTGATCATGCAAAAGAACTGGGTAACGCTGTTCCTGAGGAGCCTGTTATTTTCATGAAGCCCAAAAGTGCTTTGCAACAAGCAAACACTCCTTTTTATTACCCCGAATTCTCTAACGAATTACATTACGAAGTAGAAATAGTATTGCGAATCTGCAAAAATGGAAAACGCATAGAGAAGCGTCATGCCTCAAAGTACTATGATGCTTATTCATTAGGTATAGATTTTACCGCCAGAGATATTCAGAACGAATTAAAGACAAAAGGTTTGCCATGGGAAAAAGCCAAGGCTTGGGATAATTCTGCACTCCTTTCTAACAAATGGATAGGATTCAATTCTACTAATTCAAAAGAAGAAATACTGTTTTCTTTAAAGCAAAATGATAAAATAGTTCAAGTCGGAAATACTAAAGACATGATTTTTTCGTTTAATGATATAGTAACTCATGTCTCAGACTATTTTTCTCTAAATATTGGGGATCTGATTTACACCGGAACACCCGCTGGAGTTGGAGAGTGTTTGCCAGGAGACATACTCGAAGGATATATAGGAAATGATCAATTTTTTGATTTAGAAATAAAATAATTAAATAACTAACACCCTTTTTTTGAACATTAAACGTACGACATCATGTTAAACCGCGATACATTGTTACAAGCCTACAGGCTAATGGTCACGGCGAAAGCCATGGGGGATACCTTTGACGCAAATAGGCTGGCTTGCAAATACGAACATTCCACCTCTCGTGGACATGAAGCTATACAAATAGCTACTGGACTTCAATTATTGCCTTGCGATTGGGTAAGCCCTTATTACCGCGACGATAGTATGTTACTATCCATTGGTTTCTCCATGTACGAACTGATGCTACAACTTTTGGCAAAAAGGGACGACCCATTTTCTGCTGGCCGCTCATATTATAGCCATCCAAGTAACAAGGATGGTATCAGACCTTCAATTATTCACCAAAGTAGTGCAACAGGAATGCAAGCAATTCCTACTACAGGATTGGCTCATGGACTACAATTTTTAGAAAAAACACATTCTCATTTACTAAAAAGAGGAGCAGATGGTGAAACACCAATAGTGCTTTGCTCAATGGGAGATGGTTCTGTAACAGAGGGAGAAGTAAGTGAGGCTTTACAATTTGCTGTTTTAAAAGAACTTCCAATAGTTTATCTTATTCAAGATAATCAATGGGGGACTAGTGCAACTGCAGAAGAAACCCGAACTTCTACTGCCTACGAGTATGCCGCAGGATTTAAAGGTTTACATAGGTTACAATGTGATGGTAGCGACTTTATGCGCAGCTTCGAAACCATGCAACAAGCAATTGCTTATGCAAGGGTGGAACGTAAACCAGTATTAGTTCATGCTAGAGTTCCGTTATTGGGACACCATAGTAATAGTGTAAGAAGAGAATTTTATAGGGATAGAGAAGATTTATTGAGACATGGTTTATATGATCCTTTGCCTAAAATGCGTGTCCTATTAGGAAGTGCGGGTTTTGACGACCATGAAATAAACGATACCGAAGCAGAAGCACAACGTTTGGTTTCTGAGGCTTTCGAAAAAGCATTGGTTGCTGCCGACCCGGATGTGGCAACTGTAGGAGACAACGTATTTGCACCTACACCCATAACCGAGGAAAAAGGTACAAGAAGCCCTAAGGGGGCAGAGACAATACTGATGGTTGATGCTGCTTTACACGCCATTGAAGAGATAATGGAAGACCACGATGAGGCTGTTTTGTATGGTCAGGATGTAGGAAGAAGATTGGGTGGTGTATTCAGAGAAACAGCAACATTGGCAGAAAAGTTTGGCGACAGACGTGTATTCAATACGGCCATTCAGGAAGCATATATTGTAGGTAGTACAGTTGGTATGTCTGCAATGGGAGTTAAACCAATAGTAGAAGTTCAATTTGGCGATTATATATATCCAGGGTTTAATCAGTTGGTAAGCGAGGTTTCTAAATCAAACTATCTTACAAATGGGAAGTTTCCAGTAGGTGTTGTACTTCGTGTGCCTGTTGGCGCTTATGGTGGTGGCGGTCCATACCATAGTGGTAGCGTGGAAAGTACGCTATTATCAATAAAAGGTATTAAGGTTGCCTATCCTTCCAATGCGGCTGACATGAAAGGATTAATGAAAGCAGCATTCTACGATCCAAATCCTGTAGTAATGCTAGAACACAAGGGAATATACTGGAGCAAGATGCCAGGTACTGAGGAAGCAAGAATGGCTGAACCCTCTAAAGATTATATATTCCCTTTGGGTAAAGCAAATATCATTCTTCCTGCTGAGAGCACATTCGTTAAAAAGGGAGAAAGTGTTTGTATTATTACTTATGGCATGGGCGTTTATTGGGCAAAAGCAGCGGCTAAGAAATATCCAGGACGAGTAGAAGTGATAGATTTAAGAACCTTATTCCCACTAGATGAGGAGTTAGTTTTTGAAGCAGTTACACGACATGGGAAGGTGATAGTATTGAGCGAAGAGCAACAAAATAATTCATTTGCAGAGTCGTTATCATTACGTATTTCTAATAATTGTTATCATTTCTTAGATGCTAAAGTAGAAGTTATTGGTGCGCTTAATTTGCCAGCAATACCAATCAATATGGCATTAGAGGCTGCAATGCTACCGAATGTAGACAAGGTGATTACTAGATTAGATAAACTATTGAGGTACTAAATATCACCCAATAACCAATTAAAAACAAAAAAATAAGGTGTAGGTTTGTTAGTTTGAAGTTGAGTTACTATATTTGCGCCCCGAATGGCTGCGTAGCTCAACTGAATAGAGCATCTGACTACGGATCAGAAGGTTTTAGGTTTGAATCCTAACGCGGTCACCAAGTACATAAAAAAAGCGTTGATAATCAATAGATTACAACGCTTTTTATTTTTTGGGGTAAACATAGGGTAAACATTTGCAGAATGCCTGTTTACCCATTTATTGATGTGAGAACATAATCGTATTTTAGACCTGAATAACTGCAAAACTCCTCTACTGTTACCAATTGTTTCTTTTCTTTAGAATGTATTTCTTTTATTTTCTGTATGACATGACGCCCATAACGCTGGCTCTTACCAGTGATTAACTGAATATCTTTTGGGTAAATACAAATTCTTTCCATAACTATTATTGATTTGATACACTAGGCATACACTAGCTATGCCTTAGCCATACTTTAGCCATGGCGAAGATACTCTATTAATTTGTGGCTAAATGGTCTTATTGCGGCTGTTTTGGCATAAATGGCAAAGGTGTGTTCCTATTGTTGAAATTGGGTTTCATGCGTGTGTAGCTTTGGGACATGAAGAAAATAATGCTACATATATTGTCGCTGCTTACAATGCTCTCCACTATATCTGTTTGCGCCCAAAGCACCGCCAGAGTGGTGCGTGTGAAGGATGGCGACACTTATGTACTTGCAGATGGTAGCAATACTTTTACTGCAAGATTGCTAAAAATAGATGCCCCAGAACTAAAACAAAAAAGCGGGATGGAAGCCTACCGATTTGTAAATGGTACGATTGCGGGTAAAATGGTTGGCTATACAGGCACTGCAAAAGACAGATATGGTAGAACATTGGTTTCTATTACCATCAACGGGCTAAGACTTGATAGTTTGATTATAAGAAGCGGCTGGGCTTGGCATTATTTAAACTATGATAACGAAACAATGCTTGATAATGCCATGCAGCAAGCGATTAGCGACAGTTTGGGGCTTTGGTCTTGTGGTATGGCGAATGTTTGCCCTCCTTGGCTGTATAGAGGCTATAATGCTAAAAACAAAATAAGGTATTGCAAAGGATGCAGTTTATAAAAAAGGTACACAATTTTTTTCATCATAAATATTTCAGATTATGGCACGGTTAAAAGGCATTTTAAAGATTCATGGTACACTTGATGACCTGACATTTTACAAAACACAGGATGGTCACCTTGTGAAAACAAAAAGTTCGATTAGTAAGCAAAGGATTATGACTGATCCAAACTTTCAAAGGACTCGTGAAAACGGTTCTGAGTTTGGTTCTGCAGCTAGTGCCGGCAAGCTATTGAGAGCGGCAATAAGGGCGTTGTTATTGACAACCTCTGATAATAGGATTACTTCGAGAGTAACGAAAGTAATGACTATAGTAAAGAATTACGATGCAACATCGGCGAGAGGTTTGCGTAATGTAGGTGTGGCGATTAGCCAAGCGGCTGCGAAAGCAGAATTGAAAGATTTTGATTTCAATATTGATTCACCGCTTTCATCAACGCTTTTTAAACCTTTTGCAATAAATGCAACTACTGGCGTAATTACCATTACTGGATTGGTTCCTGCGACTGATATTTCATTTCCAATTGGGGCAACTCACGTAACTGTACGTGGTGGATGGGTGAAGATTGATTTTGCAGGCAATAAAGCAGAAATACAGCTTACCAATGCTACAAACATGGCCATAAGTAACACGGCTACAAGTGTGACTTTAACGCCAACAGCTGTACCCGCTGTGGTTGGTACGGGCTTGTTTTTATTAGCGGTGGAATTTTTTCAACTGGTAAATGGTGTACAATACACGTTGAAGAATGGTTCTTATAACTCACTATCAATTGTTCAAGTAGTTTAACAACCCCCATCCCCTGAAGGGGTGAAAAGAAAAATATAAGATTAGCCTACCCATTTCGGGTGGGCTTTTTTTATGCACCAACTACTCACTTTCTTATCTCAATAAAAGTAAAACTGCCTACCTGACGGAAAGGCAGCTAGCACAAACTAGAAAGGAAGTGCTGAAAACTGACGGCGACCTGATGGAAAACACCACACAAACCAACCACTTGCCAACCTGCGAACTGAAACACCTGGCAATGGAAGAAAATGTACTGGCAACCTACGAAAATGCCTACTGAAAACTGAGCGCGGCACAAGAGGAATAGGAAACAACCCACTACTGAACGGGCAAACTGACAAACAAGAACGGGTGACAATACGAAGCTGCTTTTGCATAACTTATTTTTTATAAGCTTCTTCCAGCGACGGGTGTGAAAAAAAATAACTGGAGCGGAATAAGTCCCGAAGGGTGAAAAAGAAAAAAAACTACAGATTATTACCCGTTATTTTTTCTTTTTCATTATGCCGAACAGGATATTTTTTGCCCACAGCCAAAGCTATTTTTGCTGTACTAAAAAAAAGTAATGCAAAGTGCTAGCTTTAACCAATTGCCCAGTTTTGTAACCCCCGTCCCCTAAAGGGTGAGTTGAATCAGCCTTTTGTATGCTTTAGTATTCTGTAGGAAGCATGATGCAGCCATCAACCAACCAAAGCGTTGCAGTATCGTAAGGAAAGTCGCTGAATGGTATTTGTTGGCTTGCAATGCGATTATCGTTGCCATCAGTAGCCAGTATTGAGAAGGCATCTTTTTGTTTGCGCTTTAATTCCCACACTTGGAAGCGTTGTAAATTTATTTCACGGGTTCCTTGATAGCTTACCACCAAATCTATCAGCCAATAAGCCCCGCAAGTTTCAGCCATACTTTTAACTCCATCGGTATATAAAAACCCCCGACCCCTAAAGGGGAGTGAAGAATCATAGAAGTTTTCTGAACCGTTAGCATTTCCGAAGCTGTCGTTTGCATTTGTCATTTGAAAAAGTTTAATTTAAAAGAAAAAAGAGAAAAAAAGAAAGCCACTAAACAGGTGGCACTGCCAAAAAGCAATAACTGGATGCGGAATAAGTCCCACAGGGTAGTTTTTGGGGTGATAGATTGGCGAAGCCCATCACCCTAAAAACTATTATGCCGAACAGTTTTGTTTTTTAATAGGCAGTGTTTTTTGCCACCTAGCTTTGCTGCTTTTTTTTCTTTTCTTTTAAAGAAAAGAAGCTCTACCCCCATCCCCTAATGGGGTGTTATGGAGAGTATTTTACCACAAAGTCCACGAAGGGTTTACGCAAAGGACACAAAAAGAAAAAAAGGAAAGGCGTTTCACTTAAAGAAAACAAAGGAGCGAAACAAAAAAGAATCAACAGCTAAGTTGACAAATTGGACAGTCTATAAAAGGAAAAGAGAATACCGCTTCCTCTTTCTTTCTTCTGTCTTAGGTAAAAACAGCCTTGAGCCAAAAAAGGCAGTTGAGCCGAGGTGGCAAACTTGTCCACCGAAGGCGAAGCGTGCCGGAATGAAGCCGATGGAGTTGGAAACGGAAGAAGGCGCGTGCGCTTGCAGAGGGGGTGACCCGAAAGCACGTAGTGCGGGGGGCAGCACCGTATCACGCAAGGGTTTGGCGTATCTTTTTGCTTCTTTTTTCTTTGCAAAAAGTATGACAAACCCGCAGCCGAAGCAAGCCGAAAGGCACGCAAAAATTATGGGCAGCGGGTGGGCTATGGCCTGCTGAAATACTGACGGACGCAACGAAACGGACGTTGTTGAGAGACGTAGCGAAGCGAAGGAAAGAAGCTCGGTAGTGAAAGTGAAGGAAGGAGGTATAAAGCTGACCATAGAACACGGGTAGCTGCCTGAACGTAGGTTGTGGTGAACTGCAAGAAGTGTGACAGCCTTTTTTGACCCGTAGGGCAAGGTAGTGGGGGCAAAAGCAACAAAGAATCACTACAGACAATTTTGCCCCTACTGCCTTGGGCTGGCGAACTGCTTGCTGAACCCGACCGAAGAGAAACCTATTTACCTAAGCTACTCTGACCATAGAATGAAATGGAGTGGGCAGGAAGAATCGTGGCAACGCCACACAAAATCTTTTTACTGGTTCGTAAAATCTATTATATCAACAATTTACTAGTCTTTTGTTTTATAATATTTCTTCCTAAACCAAAAGGCAAGGTTTACCAATGCTATCAATGCAGGCACTTCTACTAGGGGACCAATTACGCCAGTAAAAGCTTCACCACTATTGATGCCGAAAACACCAATGGCTACCGCTATTGCCAACTCAAAGTTGTTTCCTGTTGCAGTAAATGCTATGGCTGTGTTTGCTGAATAGTCTGCGCCCAATGCCTTGCCCATAAAGAAACTGACAACGAACATTATTATGAAATAGATTACCAACGGTATGGCTATTCTTACCACATCAAAAGGTATTTGTACTATCAACTGACCCTTTAAGCTAAACATTACTACAATTGTAAACAACAATGCTATCAAAGTAAGCGGTGATATGATAGGTACAAACTTTTGCTGAAACCAATCCAACCCTTTGATAGATATAAGTACATATCGGCTAATTATCCCTGCTGCAAATGGGATTCCCAAATAGATGCCTACACTTTTTGCTATCTCTACAATAGTGATGTTTACAACCAGTCCTTTAATACCAAATAATGGGGGCAGAATGGTAATGAATAAATACGCATAAAAGCTGTAGAATAATACTTGAAATATACTGTTTAGGGCTATCAACCCTGCTGCATACTCCCTGTTTCCTTCGGCTAATTCATTCCATACCACAACCATTGCTATACAACGTGCCAAACCAATCAATATCAATCCTATCATATAGCTTGGGTGGTCTTGAAGGAATACGATTGCCAACAAGAACATTAATATGGGACCAATTACCCAATTCAAGAATAAGGATGCGCCCAAAATCTTTGTATTTGTGAACACTTCCCCCATCTTTTCATACCTCACTTTGGCTAAAGGTGGGTACATCATTACTATCAATCCTATTGCCAAGGGAATGTTTGTAGTACCGCTAGAAAATGAATTGATAAACGTTGATGAACTTGGGAAAAAGTAACCTATTGCTACCCCAATTGCCATTGCAAGGAATATCCATAGGGTAAGAAAACGATCCAAGAAGCTTAGTTTTTTCCTATCGCTTGCTGGCGCACAATTGTTTGCACTCATTATGTTTGTTTTATTATTTAAACTGATAATATTTTAGAACTAACCAATTAACTCACCATAAGCCGCTGCACTCAACAGTTTATCTATCTCTGTAGCATCGGTAATTTCTATTTTAATCATCCAACCAGCATTGTACGGGTCATCATTGATTAGGATAGGCTCATTTATCAATACCTTGTTTACTTCAAGCACTTTTCCGCCAACAGGCATAAACAAATCACTAACAGTTTTAAGGGCTTCCACCGAACCAAACACGGTATCTTTTTTGAAAGTGATGCCCACATTAGGTAAATCAGGGTACACAATCTCTCCTAGCTCGCTTTGGGCAAACGCCGTTATCCCAATAGTGCCAATGTTGCCATCAACCTTTAACCAAGTGTGTTCTTTTGAATATTTAATATCCTCGGGTAAGTTCATAATTGTTTATTTTTGACTGTTGTCATCAGCAATTAATGTCTAGGCGAATAATAAATGATACAGACCCCTAACAATGCTATCAATGCGCCGATTATATCATATTTTGTCGGCGTATAATTATCCATTTTATAAGCCCATAATAATGATAAAACAATAAAAAATCCCCCATAAGTTGAATATACTTTAGCAAAGTTTGAGGTTTGAAAGGTTGCAACTACCCCATAAAGCATTAGTATTATTCCGCCTAAAACTCCATACCAAAAAGGCTTTTCTTCTTTCAACCAAAGCCAAACCAAATAGCCCCCTCCAATTTCGCATAATCCTGCAAGAATAAAAATTGATACTGATTTTAATAACTGCATATTTTACCTAATTTATTTTATGAAGTGTAAGTATATGTAAATTAAGAGCTTAAATAAAAGTTGCTTCCTAGCCTCCCTTCCTTAGCATCTCTGCAAATTCATTTGGCAATGCGCTTTCCTCAATTGCTTTTGCGGCTTTTTCTACATCATAATCAAAGCGGATAAAATCAACCGTAATGCTGTCCTTATCCAAAATAGAACTATTATCATTGATGGTCAGTATAACATAACCGCCTTGTGGATTGCCATCTTTTGGTTTGCCGACAGAACCGATATTGATTGCGTGACGAAAATGGTTTAATCCATCAATTCCAGAGTTTAGCACCCTATGATATGGCTTGTGTGTATGACCAAAGCACATAATATCAGCATCAGCCCCCTCCATAATTCTAAGCATACTTTTTTCTTCCCTGTCTTCAAAAAGGTATTCATTTATTTTTCGAGGGCTACCGTGTACAAGCAGTAAGTTTAATTTGTCTTCATTCAATTGAAACTCTACTTTTATGTGAGCGGGTAGTGTACGCAGATAAGCCCTTTCCTCATCCTTCATAATGGAATTGGTAAAGGAAATAGATACGTTTCCATTCTCCTTTTCGTGGTCTGTTTTATAGGCACAGCCACATTCGTTACTCATCCTACCAATACCAAAGTCGTAGTTACCCGCAATGGTTGGGATTTTGCGTTTTTTAATCTCATTTATCACCTCGTTAGGCCATATATTATAGCCTACCAAATCGCCCAAACAATAGATAGCATCTATATTACGGCTATCTACATCTTCAAAAAAAGCTTCCAATGCCGGAAGGTTAGCGTGAATGTCACTAAACAATACAATTTTCATTTAATCTATTTTTTTACTGTTATTAATTTACTTTTTATTTTTCCTTTTGCCACCACTTATGCCATTTTAGGTATCAATTACTAGCATATAACTTACAACTTTCTTCTTTCTTACTTGCATCCACAACCTGGCGCACAACAAGCTGCTTCCGTAGGTTTTTCTGCATATACGGTAACGCTAAAAATACCTGTGTTGCCAGTTTTAAATGCTTGTAAAGCGGCTTCATCAAGGTAATTCTTCAATATATCATCGGGTATTACAATTGCTTTTTCCTTTTGCAGGGTGATGTTCACAAAACCATTTGCTTTTATCAACTCCATATACACTTCTTTTTGTATGGCACCCGATACACATCCTGCATACATTTCTGCATCCTTTCTCAATGCTTCGGGCAAATTGCCTAGCAATACAATATCTGAAATGCTAAAGTGACCACCCGGTTTCAATACCCTATATATTTCCTTGAAAACAGCATTTTTATTGGGTACAAGGTTCAGTACACAATTACTGATCACTACATCTGCCCTATTTGCTGCTACAGGCATATCTTCTAAATCGCCCTCCCTAAACTCAACGTTTGTAACTCCCCTTGCTACTGCGTTTTTTCTTGCCAGTTCCAACATTGCTGGTGTAAAGTCAATACCTATCACCTTTCCTGTTTCGCCTGTTTCAGCAAGTGCCACAAAACAGTCATTCCCTGCGCCACTACCTAAGTCAATTACTGTGTCGCCCTTGCTTATCTTGGCAAATTGTGTAGGCAATCCACAACCCAAACCTAAATCAGCATCCTTATTATAACCCTCAAGCCCTGTGTAGTCGTCAGTCATTATGTTGTAAACTTCTGTACTACAACCACCTGCCCCACAGCAGCTAGCTTGATTTACACCTACCTCTTGCAAGGCAATTTCTCCGTACTTCTTTTGTACCATTTCTTTTAATTCATTCTCTGTTTTCATCTTTCTTATTTTTAATATCAATCGAATTATTGCGATAATTATATGCAAAAAAATTAGCAGCAATTACTTTTTACTGGTGTGTATGCGCCAAATAATTCATTAAGATAACCTTGGGCTAGTTTCCATTCTTGTTCGTCTATGCAGTAGCAAACCTTTGTTCCTTCAATTTCTCCCTTTATTAACCCTGCTTCTTTCAATTCCTTCAAATGTTGCGATACCGTGCTTTGCGATAAGGGCAATTCCTCTACAATGTCTCCACAAATGCAAGCTTGTTTCTTTATCAATAGTTTTAGTATTGCTACCCTTGCTGGATGACTTAAAGCTTTTGCATATTTGGATATTCGATTGTCTTTTACTGAAAATTCCTCTGCCTTCGTTGCGCCCATTATTATTTATTTATCGCAAAAATACGATTATACCTCAATGAAGCAAATTATTTTTTAAAAGTTTTTGAATTGTACGATAAATTCTGTTTTATGATTGTTTGAATTATCTGTACATAATAAATGGAGTGGTAGGAACAGAAACGTGGCAACGCCACACAAAAACTTCTTTCTTTCTTGCATTAAGGATTGGTGCGGAAATACTTTTATCCCAAAGGGGTAAAAGATTGGAGAGAAAGCCTGACCAAAAGGGAATGCCCTAATTAAAAGCAAATTAACTGTTAATCGAATATATAAAAAAGGTTGCCATTTTCTTTTGTTGAAGCGACAACAGCCCCACAATGTTTAAAGCAATCAATTACTGCACTATCTATATATTTATCACCAGAGATAACAGATATTTTAGGAGACATCAACTTTATTAAAGTACTATTTATATTATTTCTGCTACCATGATGAGGTGCTTTTAGCCAAAAAATGTCTTTTAATACTTCTTGATAGTTAGGGATATTTATAAATGAATCTATACCTGCATCACCAGTAAATAAAAAAGTTTTATCACCTAGAACTATTTTAAAGATTACACTATTTAAATTGGCAACTGTAATATTCGCTTTCTTTAAGCTGTCTAAATATTCAAAAGGGTTGAGAACCGTTTTCTCCTCAGCGATTTTGTAATCTTCTTTTAATTCAATTGATTCAGTAATTAAAAATTCTTTGCTATTAAAGTGCTTGGGGAAGAGTTTGTTATAATAATCAAATGTTGGGCTTATAATTTCTAAACCTATCCAGTCATCAAATTTAATAATACCAGCAATTGGCTCCTTGCATTTTATGTCTAAGTTGTCAATTAATTCAATTAATTTTATTTCTTGTTTTATACTTTCTAATACAGTATCAATACCTACATCTTTTCTTAAATCCATAAAATCATCGGAATTGCTTAATTGTAAATCTGACTCTGAAGGTAGAATGGAGTTAGTTTTTTTTAATTTTGGATTTGAAAAAAGGGTTGGGATATTTAAAATTTGAGATGTACGATGTATTAGAACTAGCCCAATCTTGTTATTAAAATGCTGTATTATTTTTTGCAGCCCACCGATATGGTCACTGTCATAGTGAGTACACAAAATTAAATCTGGGGCATTTTTATTTGTTTCAATTAAAAATGTATTTAATTCAGCAATTATCAAATCAGCATCACAGGAATGACCACCATCAATTAGGATTACAAAATCTTTTTCTTCTTTACTAAGATGCACTATAATAGCATCACCATCTTTTACAT
>CANCVE010000012.1 GCA_947381435.1 Chitinophagaceae bacterium | reverse complement strand
ATCATCTTTCACAGCCCATATAAGATCTTATATGGGCTGTGAAAGATGATTCAAATGTTAAAATTGCAAAATGAGCCGCTTTCTGATACATAAAAAAAGCACAAATACTCCGTAGAATAATTGTGCTTTAAAAAATGCTGAGTTACATTTATGTTGGAACAGGAGTTTTTGCAGTTAGTGATTTAAAAAGTTTTACTTCTTTATAAAACATAAATGCCCAAAAAGCTGCCAATACTGTTAATGCTAATCAAAATTGCGATGTAATATAAAATTGAGGTTATATTTTATTTATCGCCTTTGGAAACTCTTATAGTTTGAGTCTTAACTCCTAATAAATAACTGCCAACTATTGCAATAAGTCCATCACCAAAGCTAGTCGTGGTTCTAATTGTATAGTTTTGAGCACCACCAGCTAACTCCTTTGAATCAACGTGATTTAGAGGAACTAATCCCCAAAGCCAGTACCATTGTTTCTTTTTTGCATCATACTGTCCTTCCGATTTACAATCTCCTTTGCCACCTGTACCAACTGTGTGCATAGTAGCCATACAACTAGTTAACGAAATCGCTAACACCAACATTGCGACTACAACTTTTGTTTTTTTCATATTTATCTTTTTTTGTTTGCCTACTAGAGGTCCTGCTTTCGGCTTATCAGTAGTCTTTTTGATTAAAGTGTGACCAAACTTCTTTGTATAAAAAGTTTTACTTCTTTATAAAACATAAATGCCCAAACAGCTGCCAACACAGGAAAAGAAATAAAGCACATGATATTGTATTGGAATGCCTCCCAAAACTCAAAATGAATGAGGTGCACACATGCCCTTGTGAGACCACAAGCAGGATTTTTTGAGTGTAGCAAAACTAAAGACCGCCATCAAAGTCACCGTCATTAGGCAATAAATTACCTGTTAACAATCTAATTATATCAATTAACCACCAAATTCCAAGTCCACCAAAAGTGAGTAGTTGTACAATACCTTGCCAAGTATATCCCATATAAAGTCTATGTAAGCCAGCTATGCCTGTCACCATAAAAGCAAAGGCTAGTATCACTGCAAGCATGTAAAACTTACTGCCACTACTTTTTGAAAATTTTCTCTCAAGTTTTCTATGCAACAATTTAAGCGCTATTTTTTCTTTAAAACTTAATTTTTTACCTTTTAAAGTGGTTAATTTTTCCTTTATTTCAGGATAGCTGATATTGCCAGATTCTAAATTACTTGGATTAATTTTAGGCAAATTGGTTGTTTGCATTTCGTTCGAAATAATTGGCTTTTCTGACTTGCTTATTGGCAACGCAGAACAAAGTGTAAATAACATTACAAGTGCGGCTAAGTTGAAACTAAGATTTTTTTTATACATATTTTTAGTTTTCCTACTCGAGATCCTGCTTTCGGCTTATCAGTAGTCTTTTTTTAAAGTATGACCAAACTCCTTTGAGTAAAAAAACTTTTTATTCAACCCTAAATGCTAATTTCTAAACCGTTGCCCTTTAAAGAAAGTAAAGAAAGGAAACCTTGTATTTGATACAATATATTTCTCTTCAATATAGTTAAATTGAAAAAAGTTGTTTGTAAAAATATTGACATGAATTTAAATGCACATATTAATGTGTCATTTTGTAGTAATAGTTTTTTCGTAATCAGGTTTAAACGCACATGCAATTTTTAGGTTGTTAATATTTTCCAAAAATATGTGAACTTTTGTTAATCAACAAAATATTTTTTTTCAACAATAACTAACATTTTCCGTTCGTTTATATTATACATATTCTTTTATGTTGGGCTTGAGAATAATTCATTTATCAATCATTGGGTTAAAGTTTCTTAAATTACAGCCTATTCTAGAGCAAATTTTTCAGGTTAAATCAAATTTTTCTTTCCTATAGTAAACATTCTTTTAATTTTATCGCATGAAAAATATTCTTTTAGTTTCACTATTACTTAGCATTAACTTTTTTAACTCTTGTCTAAACAAGAAACCTATTGCAGTCAAGCCTGTTTCTGCATCTCCTGTAAAAGATTCTTTACCGAAATATGCAAAGGATAAGGTTATTCCAGGATTTAAGTTTTTAGTTGATGTTAAAAAGAATGAAGCTACTGGAAAACTAGATACCACTTGGTTTGCCAATGAGAACTTGCCTAACAAGAGACCAGTTGTCATTATCTACTTTAGCCCTGAGTGTAGCCATTGCCATCATGAAATGAAGGAAATTATTAAGAATATAGACAGCCTAAAAAAGGCATTCTTCGTCATGGCAAGCTACCATAATTTAGATTCTATCAAGGGATTCGAAATAAAATATAACACTAACAGTTACAAAAACATGGTTATAGGCAGAGATACTAAGTATTTTTTACCTGTTTATTATGATATAAAATTCACCCCATTTATAGCAGTATATGATGCCCAAAAGAACTTTGTAAAGGCCTATGACCAAGGTGCAAACATGCACGAACTGATACAATTGGTTAATACAAAACCCACTGAAGTTATATTAGAGAAAAAAAGCAAAAAAAAGCATACTGCCAAGTAAAACGGGGTTACATTTGCGGCGAAAAAATTAAATTTTAATTAAATAAACATTGCGTTATGAAAGTTACAGTAGTAGGCGCGGGTGCAGTAGGTGCAACATGTGCCGACAATATTGCCCGTAAAGAGTTGGCAACAGAGTTAGTATTGCTTGATATCCGCGAAGGTTTTGCTGAAGGCAAGGCATTGGATATGACCCAAACAGCTGCCCTTTTAGGTTTCGACACCAAGATAACAGGTTCAACAAACGATTATTCAAAAACTGCGGGTAGTGATGTAGTAGTTATTACTTCAGGATTGCCACGTAAACCGGGCATGACTCGCGAAGAATTGATTGGTGTTAACGCAGGTATCGTAAAGAGTGTTGCTGAAAACATATTAAAATATTCGCCAGAGGCTATCATCGTGGTTATTTCTAACCCAATGGATACCATGACTTACCTTGCTTTACAAAGCACTGGTTTGCCAAAAAACAAAATTATTGGTATGGGCGGCATCTTGGATAGCGCTCGTTTTAAATGTTATTTGAGTGCTACTTTAGGTGCTAATGCTTCCGATTTGAATGCAATAGTAGTAGGTGGTCACGGCGATACTACCATGATTCCTTTAATTCGTTATGCTACTTGGAACAGTGCTCCTGTTACCGATTTCTTAACTGAAGAAGAACAACAAAAAATTGTTGCCGATACAATGGTGGGTGGTGCTACACTAACTAAGTTGATTGGTACTTCTGCTTGGTATGCACCTGGTGCTGCCGGAGCTGCTTTGGTTGAAGCAATAGTTCGTGATGAGAAAAAACTATTCTCTTGTTGCGTTGCCCTTGATGGTGAATACGGACAAAGCGATATTTGCTTAGGTGTTCCAGTAATTATTGGTAAGAATGGTGTTGAAAAAATTATCGATTACAAACTAAATGCTACCGAACAAGCTGCTTTTGATAAGAGTGCCGCTGCTGTAAGAAGCATGAACGATGTATTGAAGACTTTATAATTAATAAGGTTTATATTGAATATTTTGAGGCTGTCTCTTATGGGGCAGCCTCTTTTTTTTTCTATCCTTTCCTCCAAACAATCTTGAATCAGACCAACTCCTTACCCTTTCTCCCTCAAAGAATACCCTCTTTTACGCAAACAATACGCTTTGGAGCGCAAACACGACGCTTTGGAGTTCAAAGAGGCGTGTTTGGAGTTCAAAGAGGTGTGTTTGGAACGCAAAGACTACTGTTTGAACTCCAAAGAGGCATGTTTGCAGCTGAAAGAGGTGTGTTTGGAATGCAAAGACACCTCTTTAACCTCCAAAGCGTAGTGTTTGCACTTCAAAGCGTAGTGTTTGTCAAA
The DNA here is from genome assembly GCA_947381435.1 of Chitinophagaceae bacterium. Lineage (GTDB taxonomy): Bacteria > Bacteroidota > Bacteroidia > Chitinophagales > Chitinophagaceae > Parasediminibacterium. The sequence goes on along the minus strand of CANCVE010000012.1, from coordinate 63,313 downwards.
AAGAGGGTATTCTTTGCCCACTAAACCGATGTGTTTCAGCCAACTTATCTATTTAGCGCCCCTTAATCATTACTTTTTACTTCTTTTAGCTACAGTCATCTATTTTAAAAATTTTAATCTGGGTTCAATTCGTTTCATGAAAAACCTAAAACAACTGTTTTGCGAGTATTAGTCAATTTTATTTGCTATAAAAGTGGCGATAGATTACTCTTAACAGGTTATTAAGCTGCCTACAATTAATCCTTTTTAAATATTCTTTTCTTTACCAAAACGTTTCCCATAGCTTTGTTTCGTTTTAATAAATGTAATTCTGACAATTGAACTATTACTTATGAAAAAAATGATGATTGCTGTCCTTTCGGGGATAGTTTGCTTCGGGTTAGTAAATGCTCAAAATGCCCCTAGAGAAAGGGTTTTATTTAATGCAGATTGGAAGTTTGTAAAGAATGACCCTGCAGAAATAATAAAAGATCCGAGTATTAAATCGTACAAAACAACATTAGATTACAAGGAGATAAAAGATTGGTTCTGCTCAAATGGTGAACAATTTACCCGCCCATCCGATTCTGTTCAAGCAACTAAACGCCCCGATGGGAACCCGGGTGGCGACATTAGTTATGCTGATCCAAAGTTTAACGACAATGGTTGGCGCAGCCTAAGTCTCCCTCACGATTGGGGTGTAGAAAGTTCATTTGACATTAAACTTCCTGGCGAAACAGGTAAACTTCCTTGGGTGGGTGCCGGCTGGTATAGAAAACATTTTACAGTTACAGCCGCAGATAAGGGTAAAGATTTCTTTCTGGATGTAGATGGTGCAATGGCTTACCCAATGGTTTGGCTGAATGGTAAATATGTAGGCGGTTGGGCTTATGGCTACAACTCTTTCCGGGTAGATTTAACGCCTTATCTGAAAGCTAGTGGCGATAATGTGTTGGCAATAAGAGTATACAATCCTGCTAATTCTTCTCGTTGGTATCCCGGAAGTGGTATCTACAGAAATGTTTGGTTGGTAAAAACAAATCCTGTGCATATTGCTCAATGGGGAACTTATATTATTACACCTACTGTAAACGATAAAGAATCTAATGTCAATTTAAAAGTTACCATAGATAATAAATCACCAAACGAAGCTTCTGTTTCTATTAATACAGCAATTTATTTATTAGGAAATGATGATAAGCCAAGTGGGGCGGTGGTTGCGAACTTTAAGGCAGTAACAGGTAAAGTTGCAAAGGGGAATTCAAATACTTTTTCAGCTGATGCAATTGTAAAGAATCCTATTTTATGGTCTATCGAAACCCCACAGCGCTATGTTGCAGTTACTAAAGTTACCCAAAATGGAAAGGTTATAGATACCTACGAAACACCTTTTGGCATACGAACTCTAGAATTTAATTCAGAAAATGGTTTCTTATTAAACGGCAAACGTGTACAGCTAAAAGGCGTTTGCAATCACCACGACCTTGGCGCATTGGGGGCTGCTTTTAATACTCGTGCTGCTGAACGACAAATAGAGATACTGAAAGAAATGGGTTTCAACTCATTGCGTACAAGCCACAATATGCCTGCCCCAGAATTATTAGACCTATGCGATAAGATGGGGATTTTGGTAATGGATGAGTCTTTTGATTGTTGGCATAAAGGAAAAACACGCAATGACTATTCGCTTCTGTTTGATGATTGGAGTGCAAGAGATTTAAGGGCTGAAGCTGACCGGGATAGAAACCATCCATCAATAATTATGTGGAGCATTGGTAATGAAATGCCAGACTTGAATACCCCATTTGGGCCAATTCTTTCTGCTAGATTATCTTCTTATATAAAAGGAGAAGATGCTACAAGGGCTACTGTTTTTGGATCGAATAGCGATAGAGCAATGAACAATGGGCTAGAAAAGGGCGTTGACATTTACGGACAAAACTATGCAGTGAGAAACTATACTAAGTTTAAATCCCTTAACCCTAAACAACCTTTTGTTGGTTCTGAAACTTCTTCTACTGTTAGTTCTAGAGGTGTTTATTATTTCCCTGTTACAACAAATGTTAATGATAGTAAAGGATTGTTTCAAGTGAGTTCTTTCGATTTATATTATCCAAGATGGGCTACAACTCCTGATGTAGAGTTTAAGGCATTGGAACAAAACCCTTTTTCAATGGGCGAATATGTATGGACAGGCTTCGATTATTTAGGAGAACCTACTCCTTTTAATAGCGATGTTACTAACTTGCTAAACTTTTCTAGTCAGGCAGAAAAAGATAAGGCCGAAAAGGAATTGAAGGAATTAGGTAAGATTGCTTGCCCTTCTCGTAGTTCTTATTTCGGTATTGTTGATTTGTGTGGATTTAAGAAAGACAGGTTCTATTTATATCAATCAGTTTGGAAACCAGAGTTGCCAATGGCACATATTCTGCCTCATTGGAATTGGTCAGAGAGAGTTGGATTGGTTACACCTGTTCAGGTTTATACCTCCGGCGATGAGGCCGAACTGTTTGTAAACGGTGTATCTATGGGTAGAAAAAAGAAGGCACAATACGAATACCGTCTCCGTTGGGATAGTGTGGTTTATCAACCCGGAGAAGTGAAGGTTATAGCTTATAAAAATGGAGAGAAATGGGCTGAGGATAAAGTGAAAACTACTGGTGATGCAAGTCAATTGCAGTTATCTCCAGATAGAACTACCATTAAAACAGACGGCTATGATTTATCTTATATCACCGTAACAGTTGCTGATAAAGAAGGACTTCAGGTGCCTAAAAGCAATAACAAAATACAGTTTGAAGTAACAGGTGCAGGAGAAATCGTTGCAGTAGATAATGGTGATGCTACAGATTTGAATTCTTTTCAATCCAATGAATACAAAGCATTTAATGGATTGGCATTGGTAATAGTTCGTAGTAAGAAAGGTGTTTCTGGAAAGATTACTATTAAGGCTACTGCCGATGGGTTGAAGGGTAGTGAGGTTACTATAGAGAGCAAATAGTACATCAATTCATTTAATGAATTCGACTTAATACAGGTAGAATTTGGTATAAAAAAGGAACTCCGGTTTGTAGGTTTATTTAAAAGCCTATCAACCGGAGTTTTCTTTTTAAAGTATAACTTAAAACGAATAACGTAATACTTAAAAAGTACCTCTCAAAACTCAAACATTCCTTATTCTACAGTAACGTCCTTTACAGTGAAGTTCTTTAATCCATCAATGTTAATTGGATTGGAAGACGACAATGGCTTCACATGAATATTGCTAAAACTAAAGTTTGAAAGCACTGTATTTTCAGGTGGTTTGATGTCTCCAAACTTTGCTATTGTTCCCGTCACATTTTTTATTGAGATATTACTTACCGTATGCGGAGGATCGGGTAAACCCTTATTGTCTTTATACTGCGACCATCCTGCCAAACCAATTATATTAAAATTGCCATTCATTTCAATGTCCGAAATGCTAATGTCGTCATACGTTTGGGGAGTATCCGTCCTCACCTTAATCTTCAAAATCGTGTTGTGTGCAGGGCCAGTTAGTTTGCAATTATTCATTGTAATGTGGCGTACTACTGTAGCTTCACTTCCTAAGGTTATAGCGCCATTACCCAGATTGAAAGTACAGTTAGATACATTAATGTATTCAGTAGGCAAGTTATTCAAAGAGTCATTGGCTGCAAATTGACCTTTACCACCCTTTAAAGCAATACAATCATCGTCCACCGAAATGTAGCAACCTTTTATGTTGATGTGGTTACATCCATCCAAATCAATACCGTCCGTACTTGGAGCTCCTCTTGGCGTTTGGATGTCTAGGTTTTCGATATTGACATTCTTACACCTATACAAATGAAAGTTCCAAAAGCCAGAACACCTCAATTTTAGACCGCTTACTGTTGCCCCTTCACAGTCTTGTAAAAACAGGTTCTGTGGTCTGTAAACGTCTAAATTCTTTGTTTTTGGGTCAGCCTTTCTTTTTATGTGGAAAGCATCCCAAAACACTTGTCCACCACCTTGAATTGTACCCGCCCCTGTTATTTTCAAGTTTTTGATGCCATAAGCATTTATCAAAGCAGGACAGAAGTGTGGTTCAATATGCCCTTCTATTCTTCTATCTATGGCAGGATAATCTGCCACGTTTTCAGAACCTTTTATTACACCATCAGCCTCAATTCGTAGGTTCACGCCTTGTTTAAGATATAAAGCGCCCGTTAAATAAATCCCTTTAGAAACCACCACTGTGCCACCGCCTGCTTTATACAATTTGTCTATTGCTTGCTGAATAGACTTTGTGTTAATTGTTATGCTGTCTCCTACAGCTCCACAAGCAGTAATGTTTAACTCTTTGCCTGGTGGTGTAGCATTTACAAAATAAAATGAGGCCACTAATAGCCCCATAAGTGTACAAACTTTCCTTAAGTACCCATGCTGTTTAATCATTCTTTGTTATTTTATTTTAATTAATGAGGTATTCTCGCAAGCTTTATAATATTCATTTAGCAAGAAACATTATCGTCAGCCTTTCACAAAAATAGGTGCTGTAGTTGTTTGCAACTGTCATGCACTTAGGGGGTAGGAGGGGAGAGGATTGCAGAAGTTTAATTATTGGATAAGATTTATTGACTTCTTCGATAGTAAAGAAGCGTATCATTGAGGCAAGTTGACTTTAGATTGAAAGCTTTAGGGTATTTAATATGGAAATGAAAGATTTATTGATAATCTTCTATTATCAATAAAACAATATTTTAATCGCAATTCCCCCCACTATATTCGCTAATTAAAATTGAATTGTGATGAAGTATTTTAGTTTTTTTATAGCTATTTTGTTTGCTTTAATAAATGGAATTAAAGCGCAGAATAACTTTTCAGATACCGTCTCGTTAATAACTTATAACCTCAATAATTTTGGCTTTGCTTCTACAAAGAGTTGCCCATTAGAAGGATCTCCACTAAAACCAGGGTATATACGCACCATTTTAAAATATTTGAATGCACCAGATATCGTTTCTTTTCAAAAATTTAATGGCACGCCTAAAACACTGGCATCCGACTCCATAAAAAGAACAATTATGGATAGTATTTGCCTTAACTGCTATGGTGTTGTTGATTTTACCAACAATTCGGGCTACAAAAAAGTAAATACTTTATACTATAAAAACTCCAAATTTGGCTACTTGGGTACAGTTAGTATTTATTCTGCTGATAACAATATTAGTGATATCAACCTTCATAAACTTTATTATAAAAGCCCTTCATTAGTTACTAATCATGATACTATTTATCTAAATGTAATAGTAGTGCATGACGAAAGTGGTGCATCTTCGGCATCAAAAAGAGCTACAGAACTGAGTGGTGCTATGAGCTGGATGAGTGCCAACGTAAAAACAGCCGGTAATTTTGTTTTTATGGGTGACTTTAATACACAAAGCTCTACCGAAGCTTGCTTTCAGATTCTGACAAACCCAAAGGATTCAATTTTACGCTTTTACGATCCGCCCAATCAATTAGGGAATTGGTCTGGCTCTCCTACTTCCTTCGCAAAATACCTTACGCAAAGCACTCGTTCTACAGATATAGGCGACTGTGCTTCGAATAATACCATGCTCGCAAGGTTCGATCATATTCTTTGCACTAACCCCATCATGCAAGGAACTCAAAGTATAAAATATATACCCGGAACATTTAATGTTGTTGGTCAGGATGGATTGCATACAGGTAAAGCGTTAATTGATGCCCCTACTAATGTATCGGTACCTCCCGATGTTTTGAGTGCATTGTACAATATGAGCGAACATTTACCTGTGCAATTAAAACTATTAATTAGTAAGCAAAATCCGTTGCCTATTGGCTTTATTGTTACAGATGTTTCATGGCTGAATAATAAACCATACATACAATGGCAGAACAATAGCAACATGGCTACTGCTAATTACACCATTGAAAAAAGTAAAGATGGTAATAATTTCCAGAAATTAGAAACAATTGTACCTACTAATTACTCAAATAGTTACACTTACATTGATAATGCACAGATGGATGAAGAGATTATTTATTACAGAATAAAACAAGTATTAAAAGACGGTTCTTCTGTGTACAGTAAAACAATTACGCTTAAAAACACCATCCTTAAAATGACTGTTGCCATCAATCCTAATCCTGTAAAAAATAAATTGACAGTCACTATTGGGAATAGTTCAAACACGCAAGCCACTGTGCAAATAATAAACGCTTGTGGTCAGACTTGTATAAGCCAGAAAACACAATTGCACTTGGGCAACAACACCTTATCTACAAATTCTATTGAACATCTTGCCAAAGGAATGTATGTTTTAAAGATTCAAACCAATAAAGAACTGGTTAGTAAAGTCTTTATCAAAGAGTAAAGAGTAAAATATCACCTTGCTAAATGAAGCTAATGTGGTAGTCCTGTAAAAATTATCATAAATTAATGATACTTTGTAACTGCTTATTGACTAACATTGCTCATGCGATTATCAAACTTGGAAATCTTAAAAAATAAACACTTCCTTGCCCTCATAGGGAATGGCATCATATCGGTTGTTAGTGTACTCAACATGGCACTCATTTATCGTGCAATGGACAAGGCCCATGTGGGAATGTGGTTTTTCTTTGTTACTGTATACGCTCTTTCTGATGCTATCAGAAATGGGTTTTTATCAACTGCCACCGTAAAGTTTTATGCGGGAACCGAAAAAGCAAGAGCCAAGGAAGTTCTTGGTTCAGTTTGGTTTTTAGCCATTGCTATCACCCTTGCATTTGCCTTAATTAGTTTAGCGGCACTCCCATTTCTGGGGCTTATACAAAGCGAAGGAACTTTAATAGTTATAAAATGGTTTGCTATTACTTGCATAAGTGCACTTCCTTATACTGTTACTTTTTGGATATTGGTTGCAGATGAAAGATACCTTGCAATTCTTTGGCTCAGATTGGTAAACAATGGCATTACCATTGTAGCCATCAGTGTTTTCATTTATTTGAATCAAATGTCCTTACAGAAACTATTAATTATAAACGTTGTAACCAATTCTATTACTAGTTTAGCGAGTATACTAGCTCGTTACACCCAATTTAAAACATTTTTTAGCCGAACAACTACCTGTATTAAAGAACTTGCTAACTATGGAAAATATAGTTTGGCAACCAACCTTAGTTCTAATCTTTTGAGTAGTGCCGATACATTTATTCTCAATATTTTTCTAGGTCCTGCTGCAGTTGCTGTTTACACTTTACCGCTTAGGTTAATGGAGTTTGTAGAGATTCCATTGCGTAGTTTTATTGGTACGGGTATGTCTGGCATGGCTACTGCCTTCAACAAAAATGATATGGCACGAGTGGCGGATATTTTTAAGAAATATTCTGGAATGCTTACATGGCTGTTTATACCTATGGCTATATTAGCTTTCTTCTTTGCCGATTTTGCTATTGGCTTGCTAGGTGGAGGAAAATATGTTAATACCGAAGCACCAGTTGTATATAGATTATTCATGATAATGGCTATCCTTTACCCAATAGATCGGTTTAATGGCGTTACATTAGACATAATTCATCTGCCAAAAATTAATTTTTATAAAGTATTGGTAATGCTTGCCAGTTGTGTAACCACAGATTTAATTGGAGTATACTTTACCAAGAGTATCTATGGGGTAGCTTTTGCCTCTCCATTTACCTTGCTTTCTGGTATTTTAGTTGGCTATTTTGCCCTGCGCAAACATGTTAATTACTCTTTTGGAGAAGTGTTTAGGTATGGATATGCAGAGTGTGTGGCACTAATTAAAGCTAAAGTGATTAGTCCGTTCTCCAAAAAAAGCTAATAAAATTTATAGTAATTTAATCTAAACTTGCTTTTTCAACTTTCGGTTTGTTAAAAATAACTAACCCCTAATTACTGCTAAAGCTACATTCCCCAAGCTATGGTAAGGTGATAGAATCCACCAACCGATGGACCTCCTGTGTACGAATAATAGTATTTGTTTAATAGGTTACTAGCCCCAAGCTTAAAAGAAACATTATCTTTAGCTAACAGATAACTCACTTGTGCATCAGTAGTCCCATAACTCGAAACTTCGCCATTGGCTAATGATGATAGCCACGTATATCCAGCCTGCTGCCTGTAATTAAGGTTAAATCCAAAATTTTTATAAACGTTCTGATTACCAAAAGAAACATTATAAATCCATTCCGGTGTATTAAAACCATCTTCTAATCCATCATTTTCAGTTTGCCTGTCTAGCTTATTAATAGTTAAGTTTCCTGCAACCACAAAATTCTTTGGCAATAGGTAAGCTATCCCCAAAGTACCACCATAGTTATAGCTAACACTCTTCGAGTTGGTCCACAAGCGATATTTGCGTTGTAACGCCTTACTGTTTAGGTAAAAAGGGATGCTATCCGCCTTACTCGTGTTGGGTATATCAGCATTTATCTGGGCTATCAGGTTTTTATATACGTTATAAAAGAAATCAACGTCAATATTCAGCCTTTCTTTTAGCAATTTCCCCCTGTAACCAAGTTCTAAGCTATTCACTTTTTCTGGTTTCACATAAGTGTAGGTATTCTTTTGCAACAAACCTTTTTCTTTTTCAATTGCAGCAGCTGTAGTGAGTCCATTTTTATTTACATCGTTTGTTACTGCCAACTGATAAGCACTTACAGATACATCGGTATAACTGTTTTCAAAAATTCCGTGAGACATTACTGGCAATCCTCCAACCCTCTTTACACCTCCACTATTAATATTGGAAAATGCCTCGAAAATGCTAGGAAAACGGCTTCCACTCTGCACAGCAACCCTAAAACTATTGCGTTCATTATGCAAATAAACCAATGCCAATCTCGGATTAAAAAGTGCATCAAAGTATTGGTTTTTATCTATTCTTGCTACTGCATTTAGCTTCAGTTTATTACTCAAAAAGTATTTAGTAGCTTGTACAAATCCGCCTGTTTTCCAATAGGTTAAGTTTCCTGTTCCTGATGGATTGATGAAATAATTGCCATCGGGAACAATAGAATATAGGTTGTAATCTAATCCATACATTAAGTTCAATCCATGTTTAAGTCTTAAATCTGGTAGCAGACTTTCCGTAATATCATGTTGCATTTCTGCATGGTACAAGTTTGCTTTTACACGTAATGCAGCACCAATATCCCAATTATTTACTGTTTTGAGCGTATCTATTAAATGATTAAATAAGGCCGAACCCGGTTTTGGACGTCCATTATCTGCAAATACCCTTGCATCAGCCATTGCATCTGTTGTTGATTTTCCTAGTGCATAATCTTTGTTATATTGGCTAGTAAAATCATTAAACCACTTAGTAGAGGGCTTAAAATAGTTGTCTATATTCTCTGCCATAGAGCGGATATTGTACGAGTTTCCACTGTTTTCTACGGTGGCATAAGCCTTAAACTGAATACTTCTAGTCTTTAGGTTTACTTGATGTTGCTGCATTAAGTAGTTATCAAACCGAAACCTATTGGTACGTTGATATAGTGTATTTAGATTGGCATAACGATAGGTATAGGATATTTCCATGGTACTAGTTGGTCGAAAATAAGCAGACAAATCGCCCTTCCAGTTTTTAAGTCCATAATCTGACACTTGTTTTTCCGTATAACCCGTACGAGAAACTACATATTGTTTTTTATCCGCCATCGTGAGCGTTTTTCTATCAGAAGATTCATCGCCATAGTTATTTACCAAGTCACTTCCCGGATTCTGGCTTCCCAATAGACTTGTCGATTTATTGGCATTTGGGTTTAAATCTATCTTACTATCGGCTGCCCAATCTGTTCCCTGTGTGTACGTAGCGTTGATTTTGAAGGCAAAACGGTTGTTTATAGCTTTTGCAAACCTGATGTTTGTCTCACTAAAAAGTTGTGCAGTAGTTTCCTTATCACCTACATGGTTTACGCCCGTTTTCTGTGCGATGCTAAGTCCTTGGTATAAAAAAGGATTCTTGGTAATAAAATTAGCGGTTCCATTTATAGCATTCATGCCATAAAGGGCAGAGGCAGAACCCGGAATTACTTCTACTTTTAGTATATCTAGGTCTGTTGGCCCCATCGAGTTGGCAATTGGTGCACCGATGGTTGGCGCCTGATTATCGGCTCCATCTACCATTTGCACAAAACGAACATTGGTGGTATTGGTAAACCCTCTTGCATTAATTACCTTAAAACCAAGACTTGGCGTAATCATTACTACCCCCTTTACATTTTCTATGGCATCAAAAAAAGAAAATTGGGCACTTTTTGTAATATCTTTTTGGTTCAATCCTTCAATACTTACCGGCGCGTGCATCTTACTTTCTGCCGTTCTGGTAGCAGTTACAACCACTTCTTGCAATTCCTTTTGCTTACTAGTATCTTCTTTTGGAGGAAGTTTTACTTGAGAAAGCGCAGTTGCAGAAAAAAGAATTAGCGGAATAATAAAGAGGTAATTGTTGTGCATCATTGCTCGTTATCTATTTTAAAGAATAACGAAAATAAACGAATGAAATTATTCAAACAAATAAAAGAAATTCATATAAATTAAAATCTAGTTAGAACTAGCATTACTATTCTATAAATAAAGTAATAAAGATGCTTTTTGGGGATTAATAGTAGAAAAGAATTAGCATCAAAAAGAAAGTTGCAGATTATAACTGAAGATTGTGTGATTGAAGAAAAACTTTAAAGGCGTCATCAAATCTTTTAAAGGTCTGCACTGCTAATAACCCTTTTTCGGAGAGGAAAGATGTGCCTCCATTTTTACCGCCACGTTGCATAACAACCAAAGGTTCTGGAAGAGATTCATTCATTTGTTTTACAAAAGTCCAAGCTTGCTGATACGACATTTTCATTTCGAGAGCAGCCTTTCTAATAGAGCCTGTTTCTTGTATTTTCTCCAATAATTCAACTCTTCCATAGCCTAGAAATGAGCCTTTTGGGGTATCGATCCATATTCTGCCATTCGGTATCAGTTGCATACGAGTGTTTTAGAGAAACTATATGTACAAAGTAAAGAAAGAAAGGGTGGAATATAGCCAGATACACAAAAAGTTATTTTCTGGAGGAGAATAATTAAATAGGTAAAGGCCTTATTAATGAACTAATATCATTACACAAATATCGTATTGCGTTTCTAAAAACAAAAGCGGCCATCCCGAATAGAGATGACCGCTTTTTGTTGATATTAATTAGATGAGTTAAATAAGCTTTATGGTTACCACTGTTTTGCCGGTACCCATATTCATTACAAATAAACAACGTTTATCGTCAGTATAGCCCATTTCTGTTGGGCTGAAAGTAGCAGTAGAATTAGGGTTTATCACTACAAAAAGATCTCCAACGCCAAGCGTTTTCACCAAGCCATTTGTGTAATATGCATGAATAATATCTGGCCCCAAACCGGTAAACTTGAGGCTCGTTTCAGTTGGATCCAGTTTGCGTTTATTTATCCTTCTCGGCCTGTTGTCTTTTAATGTAGCAACAAATGTTGTTTGAAACGATTCTTGCAGCAATGCTACAGGCATATAGTCCTCCATCGATTTTGGTGTCTGAAAAAACTTCATTACCAACCCACCATACACGTAAAACATTTTTTCTGCTGCCGCCAAAGTAGCCTCGTCCAAAGCGGTAAGGGCAGTATCTATGGTAGTTATCTGTCCACTTTGCTTGGTTCGGGCAACTTTAAACTCAGCCAAAAAAGTTACAATATCTGCCTTAACGGTAGCCAATGCTGCATCTGTACCAATGCTGGCAATAAGGGCTTCTAAAGCAATTATCCTACTTGCTACCGTTCCGCTCTGAAAAGGTGTACGGTGTTTAGGAAACAATGACTTATAGGCAGCTGACGAACGGTTATGTACGCCCTGAATGGCCACGTCCCAGTTGCCAATATTGGTAATTAGTTCTTCTACATTTTGTTGGACATCCAGTGTTTTACCGGGATTGCTTGTTTTCAAGGCATTCCAAGCAGCAAAACAGGTATCGTAAGTAACATTGAATGGATGAAAAGAAATGTATAAATCATGTATCGCCGTATCTAATATCCCGGCAGCTAGGTTTTCATCAAATTTATTGAAAATTTCTTTAGCAGCAATGTGCGTGCGATTAACTATGGGGATAATGAAATTATCAGACCGAATCCAATTGCGTGTAGACATAACAAGTGTTTTATTTATTTAATAAAATGTAAAAACACGTTGCTGCGTCAACGATTTAACAAAGTTGGCAATAAGCATTGGATATTCAACGCTTTATTTTTAAAATGTGCTATCTTGTATGATTACCCAAAAAAGCTACAGACTGCTCTCTGGGAGCTGGAGCTAGTAAAAACAACTCTTTTTACTAGTATCTGAGAGTTGAAGCTACCAAAAACAACTCTTTTTGGTAGTATCAGGGAGCTGAAGCTAGTAAAAACAACCCTTTTTACTAGCATCTGGGAGCTGAAGCTAACAAAAACAACTCTTCTTGGTAGCATCAGAGAGCTGAAGCTAGTAAAAACAACTCTTTTTAGTAGTATCAGGTGTCAGGGAGCAGTAAAAAGGCTTTTTTGGATACTTCTTGGGCATGAAGAAGACTCTACACGGTTTGCCTTACTAAGCGTTGAATAAAATAGGGGGTGTAAAATTGCAAAAGCGATAGTGACAAATTATTAAACCAACTATTTAAGGTAAAAAATTTTTGTAAGAGATAAGTAAATAGTATCCGTATTATTTGTTAGTTTTTAATTGATGAAAGCTTCATTACAAAATGCCTTCTCCTAAATACAAACATCCTCCACATCGCATTAAACGCTCCCCTACCCTATTCATTGAATTATTTAAAATAAATTTTTTCGCAACTAATTAGTTGCATTTATATTTGCAACCAATTGGTAGCAAATAAATGATTTTTTCAGGAGAGTAGACTTTGTTTGGGCAGGGCAAACGCACTAAAATTAATTGGATAAAATATACCACATAGTCACATAGCCACATAGTGTTCAGTAAGGAAACGCTTCGCTTTAAGGCCACATAGACGGGGATATACAGGCTTACAACGCTATGAGACCTTAAAGCGAAGCGTTTTATCTGCCTGAAATAATAAAAGCTATGTGCCTACTGTGGCTATGTGGTATAAAAAAAATTAAATGCGTTTGCCCTGTTTGTTTGGGCAATTTTCGCCACAACTCGCAAGGCAATAGTGGCTTTAATTGCCCTACCATCAATGAACCCATACGCCTTAGAATAAAATGTTGGAATAAATAGTCAGGCTTTTTCTCAATAAATTAAGATTTGAAATTAGAACTTAACGGAAGATTTGCGTAAGTACGTACCAACAAAAACGAATTACATTTAATAATAAAACAAACACAAATTTTATGTCAACACTAAACAACACTATCGTAATTGCGGAGCCAAACAAGCAAGAATACTTTGTAGAGAGAACGTTTTATGCACCGCGAGAACTTGTTTTTAAGGCGTTTACCACACCAGAATTATTGGTGCAATGGTTTTTGCCAAAAGAACTTAATATGCAGATAGAAATAATGGATTGCAAGGCTGGTGGCAGTTACAAACACTTTCATACGCACCCAAATGGAATGAAGTTTGGCTTTAGGGGTGTATATCATGATGTAATTGTACCTCAAAAAATTAGTATGACATCGGAATTTGAAGGATTACCGCAAAAGATGGATGCTGTATTGGAGACCATTACCTTTCATGAATTGAAGAATGGTAATAGAAATAGTACAAAAGTTGTTATCCATACGGTTTGTCCTTCAGTTCAATTTAGAGATAAGATGCTGAGTAGTGGTTTTGAAACAACTATTGGAAAAACGCATCAATTATTGGATAATTTATTGGCAATCATACAGTAAAATAGAAAGAATTATCAGAAGATATATTAAAAAAGTAAGGGCCGTGAAGAATCACAGCCCTTTTTTCAACCCTAAACCCTTAAAAAACATTACAAAAGTAATACATTTTGCAGAATTAATTAGATTAAATTAAATTAAAATTAAAAATAACTTAAAACTTTAAGTTAATTTTTAGAATCTTTCCAACTTCGAAAAGAAAAAGTCTCCTTCTATAGTTGCATTGTCGTCACTATCACTTCCATGAACAGCATTTTCTCCAATAGAAGCAGCAAAGTTCTTACGAATTGTTCCTTCAGCAGCATTTGCAGGATTAGTAGCACCAATTAAAGTTCTAAAATCTTCTACTGCATTATCTTTTTCTAAAATAGCAGCTACAATTGGCCCACTACTCATAAAAGCTACTAACTCAGGGAAAAAAGGACGCTCTCTATGAATGTCATAAAATAAACCAGCTTGCTCAACAGTTAGTTTAGTCCATTTCATTGCCTTAATACTAAAACCAGCTTTAATGATTTGATCTAAAATTGCTCCTGTGTACCCTTTACTCGTAGCATCGGGTTTAATCATTGTAAATGTTCTGTTACTCATAATATCTTTTGTTTAAGGCCGCAAAAGTAATACAATTAGTTGTGAAGGGTATACCTAAACAATAAATGATAATCATTAAATAACTGATGTTATGCATTTTTATTCACATCTAGTAAAATTAAACACATAGGCACATAAGGAACATAGTCAGCTGAGTTCAAAAGAAAAAAGAAAAGGACACATAGGAAATAAGTTTCACTTTTTATACTCTCATCTATGTTACCTTAAAGTGCAACGCTTCTAACCTTATTTTTCTATGTCTCTAATGTGCCTATGTGTTGAATGAAAAGGCTTTGCTATCGTGTTGATAAATATGCGAAAGGTGATTAAATAATTTTTTAGGCATTCTTTACATCTATCAATATCTTGATAAATGCAGAAGGGATTTCACTCCAATCCTTCAATGCTTGCCCTGTCTGCTCCATTGGATAAATTTTAGTAATCAATTTATCCGCATCAATTGTCTTGTCTTCCAGCATCTGAACTACTGGTCTAAACTCAAACTGTGCATTGCGGCTACCACAAATGGTTAATTCTTTCTTTACAAAAAGACTAGTATTAAACAAAATATCACTCTTTGCATAGCCTATATAAACAACACGACCCCCAAAAGCAGCCGCTTCTATAGCGGTAGTATAAGTAGCAGGGGCACCAACAGCTTCTATACAAACATTTGCGCCCTCACCATTGGTTATCTCTTTTACTCTGGTAATTACGTCGGTAGTCATTGCATTGATAATGTGTTTTACGCCAAAACTTTTTACAAGTTCTAGTTTGTTATCATCAAGATCCACAGCAATCACCGTGGCACCCTTACGGATGCTAGCCAATATGGCTCCAATACCAATCATACCGCAACCAAATACTAATACTGTATCTATTTCCGAAACGCCTCCTCTATTGGCTGCATGATAACCCACACTTAATGGCTCAACCAAAGCAAATTCTTTTTCAGTTAAAATGGAGCTCTTAATTAGTTTACTATGATGAATGGCAAAATACTTTTTCAATGCACCATTGCGTTGAACGCCTAATGTTTGGTTATACTCGCAAGTATTTGTACGCCCAATGCGGCAAGCAGGGCACACACCACAGGCAGAATAAGGGTTTACAGTAACCCTATCACCCACAGCATAAGTATCAGGAACATTTGCGCCTTTGCTTTTAATTACCGCACTCACCTCATGACCAGGCACAACAGGATAAACCACCATTGGAGACATACCCTTATACGAGCTTAAATCGCTACCACAAAGACCAATATAATAAATCTCTAACAGCACCTCATCGCTCGATAAGCTAGGCTCATCCATTTCTACTACGCTTACCTTATAGGCTTCATTAATTAATACTGATTTCATCATTCTAAATATTTAATGTTTAAAAACTATTTTAATAATCAGAGAATAGTGAATTGTTAGAAGTTAGCTGCAATCAGTAATAAAAGCAGTTAAAAGTACAATCTACAGATTAATGCTAACTGTTCACTGATTACTATTAACTGATAACTGTTCACTGCAAACTGCTAACTGATTACAGATTCAATCTATACTAAACAAAAAAAGGCCACCCCAAGTAGAGGCGGCCTTTGTAATATAACTTATAAAAGTATTATGCAGTAACTGCTTCTTCTTTATAAGCCTTAGCATATTCAACAAAAGCCTTTGCTTGTTGTAGGTAAGAGGCTGCAAACTCGGCAGTTGGCTCGTTCTTATTTATTTGTAGAACAAGTTCTGTAAAACTTTCAGCACCGCTATACAATCCTTTTGAAGTAAAGTGTGCATCAAAATCTTTCATTATGCCAGTTTGTGTATTACACTGTACTTGATGATTTAATAATAGAGCTTTGGCAGTATTGATGAATCCTGCATAAGCAAAATAGATGCTATCTGCATAAGCATGATTAGCAAAGCTAGAATCAGCCAAATCAATCTTTTCTTCTGCTTCAAATATTAACGTAGAAACTAGATCAATCATTACGCCTGCACACTCTCCTACGCCAATTGCTGTAGCAAAGGTTTCTACCTTACCCCAATCAATGTATTCATCTGCTTCTAATGTGGCAGTATTAGTAAGGGGTTTCAATAAATCGTAGAAATATCTTTCTCCAACCCTAAAAGTATATTGCAATAAAGTTTCTTCGGCTTGTTTGTTAGCAGTAAAATCGTCCACTACATACCTAACCACTTCTGGAGCACGCTTACTAGGTACTTTTAATACTTTATTTGCAATGCGTCCATCGCCTCCACCAAGGTTTCCGCCACCAATCAAAACCTGAACGGCAGGGACAACCTTATCTTTTACTTTTAATGAACTTCCGTGAAAGCCAATAGTGCCAATGCCGTGCTGACCGCAAGAATTCATACATCCACTTATGCGGATGGCAATGTCTTGGTTCAATAATAACTCAGGATATTCATCTTCAATAACAGAAGATAAAACAACTGCAAGGCTAGTACTATTAGAAATACCAAGATTGCAAGTATCGGTACCTGGGCAAGAAACAATATCCGCAGCACTACCATAACCTGGAGAAACTAAGTTTTCCGCTTCCAAAACACTGTACACATATTCCAAGTTTTCTGGCTTAATGTAACGGAATTGAAGGTTTTGGGTGATGGTAACACGAACATCGTCCGCAATAACTGGCTGTAACTTTTCTATTAATCTGCGGCTAACATCAGAACTTATGTTTCCGTTAGGCACACGTACAAATGCTAAATAATATCCTTTTTGTTTTTGCTCTTTCACGTTGGTATTCTTCCAAAGTTCAAAAGCTAGCGGATTCTTTATTTTAACATCCTGTGGAGTAAAGGTTGCAGTAGGCAAACTACTTTCTGTATGAGCATTAGTATCTACTTTATAGGTCTTGATACTAACAGCTTTTTGTTCGGCAGCAACCAATTCATTAAAAGCATCAATGCCAACTTGGTTGATCAAGAATTTGATACGTGCTTTATGGCGGCTATTACGCTCACCATTTCTATCAAATACACGAATAACCGCCTCTATGTAAGGTATTAATAAATCTTCTTCCAAAAACTCGTGAGTGGTATGGGCAAGGAAAGGTTGTGCACCCAAACCGCCACCAACAACTACTTTAAATCCACGAACTTCCTTGCCATCAATCACTTTAATTCGAGGGATAGCACCTAGGTCGTGCATAAAAACTAGTGCAGTATCTTTTTCGCTGCTAGAAACAGCTATCTTAAATTTACGACCTAGTTCTTGACCAAAGGGTTTACGTAAGAAGTATTCGAAGATAGCATGAGCATAAGGGGTGATGTCGAAAGGCTCTTCTGGGTCAACACCAGCAATATCAGATCCAGTAACATTACGAACCGTGTTACCACAAGCTTCACGCATGGTGATGCTTTCTTCTTCAAGCAGGCTCCACAATTCTGGTGTACGTTCAAGACTTACATAGTGAATTTGTACATCTTGCCTTGTGGTAAGGTGAAGGTTTCCGGTAGAGAACTCATCAGAAACATCTGAGATACGTTTCCATTGAGCGAAAGTCATTTTACCATAAGGTAATTTTATACGAACCATTTGAACCCCTTGTTGACGCTGACCATAAACACCACGTGCTAAACGAAGGCTACGAAACTTTTCATCAGGAATTTTGCCATCACGGAATGCCTTAATCTTTTGTTCTAATTCAATAATATCCCTTTCTACTAATGGATTTTCTAACTCGGTGCGAAAGCTTTGCATCTAATTTATGTATTGATGAATGATTGTAAATAAATAGCCTATGAAGAATATAGACAATGCGAAAGTAATAGAATGACTTTTCATCTACAAACTTTATTTTACGAACATGTAGAATTTTGAGCTAGATTCACCAATTAGTAACTTGAAAAGCTGTGATATAACACTGTTTATCTTAGTTTTATTAATTATTATTTCTAAAAGCGAAATTTTATAACAGTATCGTCACAAAAAGAAAGAAGAAATATATGTGGGAAATTGTTATTTATGAATTGATATAAATACAATGAATTGCCTATAAATTTGTTGTATTGAATATTAAGATAAAATTCGTTGGCAGAATACAGAGACATAGCATTATTTTAAGCGTAAGATTAATTTTATGACAGCAATTGAGTTAATACACAAAATTGAAAAATTTGACGAGCTAATTAAGGCCTTTGGACACGACAACCCAAATAGCAAGACTTTGTGGCAAATGAAGAGTGAAATTACGGAGCACTTTAGGGCAACAACTTTTGCGGATTCAAATGAAAAACAAACTACTCTAAACTTGTTTGAAACGCTTGCTACAACCCTAAAAGAGAAACAAGACCTGATAACTCATGAGAATGAAGAATTTGCTGCCAATGCTGAACAACAAATAAAAGAAATAGAAGCTTTGGTAAGCGAAGGATTTTATGTTAAGAATCCTGAAAAGGACGATATCATACATTTAAAAAGCTTAACGGATAAAGCATTCGATAGCTTTAAACAATCGAGATGGCCATCAAAAGATAGAAGAACAAACGCTTGGGATAAGTTTAATCACATAAGGGAAACCCTTAGAGTAGAAGAGGATGCCTATTATGCTACCTTGAGGGAGAAAAAAAATGAACGGATTAATCAGTCACATCAACTCTCAACTATACTTATTGAAATAATTGAATCGTGTCATCCTGATGCATCTACAAGAACATTATATGAATCGTTGAAGCAGTTAGTTGCCTACTTCATTAGCATTGGAGCCGAGCAAACAGCAGTAGAATGGATAATTACAAATAAGGAAGCAGATCCAAAGAGTTCACTTAAGATGAAGTCGGAAGGATTGAGGGATGTGAGGCGTGTGCTTAATGAAAACCAAGAAGAAATAACTAGAGAAGACAAGCAAAAAATATATAGTACACTAGAATTAATTGGCACCGAACTAAACAAAACTTGGGAATCTCACAGAGCTGAGATGCAGAAAAAACAAGAGGAATGGGAAGAAAGAAAGAAACTAAATGAACTTAAAAGGGCGGAATGGTTGGTAAAGCAAACTGACTTTTTGAATGTACTAACGGAGAAACTAGAAAAGAGAACAGCAGATAAGGGTAACCTTGAGCGAATATTGGTAAATAAAAAAGATTTCCATAGTAGACAGCAAGGCAGACTAGTGAACCAAAGAGAGTTCTTGAAGAAGATTTCAGAAGATCTTGCTGATATGCAAGAGAAACTTAATACTGCATGGACTGACACATTCAAGGAGAGGATGGCAGAGAAAGTAGGACAAAAGGAACTAAAAATTGCTGAGGTAAAAAAAGACATTGAAGAAGTAAGTAATAAACTTGCTGAAGTAGAAAAAGACATTGCAGACATAACTGAAAAGATTTCCAGTGTCGAAAAAAGTAATGAAGAACTAAAACTCAAAATAGAAGAGGTAAAGAAGAACTTGGAGCAATAGAAATTTTAAATTCTTTGTTTTAAATTTTGAATTGATTGCTCAACTGTTCTCAATTACTTTTTCTTTTTCTATCTGCAAATAAATGCTTTCGTAAACATGGCTCACTTTATTGATTGGTTAATTCAGGCTGACCAAAACCTTTTCGTTCTTATTAATAGTAAATTAACCAATCCTATTCTAGATAAAGTATACCCGTGGTGGCGAGAAGGAAATACTTGGGTACCTCTTTATGTTTTTCTATTGGCTTTTATGTTTTTCAATTTTGGCAAAAAGACATGGCCATGGCTTACTTTTGCACTCTTAAACATTCTCATCTCTGATCAAGTAAGTAGTTCACTTATTAAACCATACTTTATGCGACTTCGGCCTTGTTCCGATCCAGAAATGCAGTTTCAAGTTCGGCTTCTTCTAGATCATTGCTCTGGTGGTTACAGCTTTACTTCATCACATGCCACCAATCATTTTGGCTTTGCCGTGTTTATAACTCAAACAGTAAAACCTTACTTTTCCAATTACAAATGGTTATTCTTTTTGTGGGCTGCTTCTATTTCCTATGGCCAGATATATGTAGGTGTACACTATCCACTCGATATTTTATTCGGAGCACTCTTAGGATGTGGTCTTGGTTTTATGGTATCATCCGTTTATAATAGAAGAATTGCAGTTTATTTCCCTCTAGCACTCTGATTAATTAAGTAACAAAAATTACAATGATTACTATTAAGTTTGTATCAGATGAGGTAGAACTGGAAGGAATAAAACAATTGCAAGTATTAAACCTACACCAAAATGTAACTCAATCAGATGCCCTATTGGAAGGATATTTATCTGCAGAATATTCTTTATCCTTTTTAACAGAAATGCACCATGCGCACCCTTCTATAATTGCCAAACACGGAGATAAAGTAATTGGCTATGCTTTGGTTTCATTAAAATCCATAAGGCATAATCATGCTTTATTGGCAGAATTGTTCGATTCCATAGATCAAGTAAGCTTTAATGGCGATTCTCTAAAAAACGCTAATTATGTTGTAGTAGGACAATTGTGTGTTGCAAAAGATTTTAGAGGAATGGGAATATCCAGAATATTATACAATTATTTTAAAGAAAATCTTTCAAGCAAATTTCAATACTGCATTACTGATGTGGCAACTAATAATTTACGCTCTTTAAATGCACACTTGTCAATTGGATTCATCGTAATTACTTCTCAAGTTTATGGAGGAATTAACTGGAATGTTGTTCTATGGGACTGGAACAAATAACTAGGTATAACCAAACCTTTTTTCCAAATTCGATGTACATACATTTATCTAAGCGATTATTTTTGCACCTCAATCAATAACGCACAAAGCATTATTTATAAACATTTAAAATTAAAAGAAATGAGTTTAATTGACAACTTAAAATGGCGTTACGCTACGAAGAAGATGAATGGTGAAAAAGTTTCTGACGAGAAACTAAATGCAATCCTTGATGCTATCCAATTGGCACCTTCATCTTTTGGTTTACAACCTTACACTGTATTGGTAATCTCTGACCCCGCAGTTAAAGAAAAATTGACACCTGCATCTTATGGTCAAACTCAGATTGTAGATTCTTCTCACCTAATTGTATTTGCAACATGGACGAATGTTTCTGCTGAGCAAGTGGATACTTTTATAGCTGATATAGCTACCAAAAGAGGATTACCGCTTGAAGCTTTAAATGACTATAAAGGCTATATTAATGGTTCTATAGCACATCTTTCTGAAGAGCAAAAAGCTATCTGGAATGCAAAACAAGCTTATATAGGCTTAGGTATCGGTCTTGCTGCAGCAGCAGAACAACAAGTAGATGCTACACCAATGGAAGGTTTTGTACCTGCACAATACAATGAAATTTTAGGCTTAACTGAATTAGGTTTAAATGCTACATTGGTGATGACATTGGGCTACCGTCATGAAGGCGACTGGTTAGCTGGTTTGCCAAAAGTGCGTAGAGACAAAGACTTATTGTTTAAATTCATCTAAGGTTTCGATTCTTTAAGAATACTGGTTGCATAAAGGTTTTCGGTTTATTGTTGTGGCAAGAGATACTTTTCTTTGCCACAGTTTAACAGAGAACATTTATGCAACCTTTTTTATGAGGTTAATATGAACTTGTTAATATTAATCAGTTTCAGTTTATAGCTTCTGAGTCTCTTCCCATTCTGCATTATAACGTTCAATTAAATCTAATATTTCTTCTCGGCCTTTGTTTTTGGCAGCACTAGTTACAAAACTCTGCGGCAAAAACTGCCATGTTTCGCGCATTGCATCCAAAAATGCTTTCACATTACGCTCTACAGCACCAGGTTTTTCTTTATCAGATTTAGTAAAAGCTAACGTAAAGGGTATTTGCCATTCTGCAAGCTGTGTAAGAAAGGCTAAATCTATTTTTTGAGGACTGTGACGACTATCAATCAATACAAATACATTAATAAGATTTGGTCGTTTACGTAAGTAGTTTTCAATCATCTGTTCCCAACGTCTGCGGGTACTTTGAGAAATGACGGCATAACCATATCCCGGCAAATCGACAAGATTCCATTTCATTCTTGGTGACTTTGGACCATTTGTACTTTCTATGGCAAAATGATTAATCAACTGAGTCTTTCCGGGAGATGATGATGTTTTAGCAAGCTTTTGTTGTTTGCAAATAGAGTTGATGAGGGATGATTTTCCCACATTACTACGCCCTATAAATGCATATTCTGGCCTATCGGGAGGTGGGCATTGGGCAACATCTGGAGAAGAGATAACGTAAGTAGCTGATATAATTTGCATCGTGTAAAGATAGCGTTCTGAAATTATATATGCTAAAGGACGTTTTTATTTGAATGATTTGGTTGGTTTAAGGGTACAATATCTCGCCTACTACAAATACGCTACCGCACACCAATATCATATCGTCTTTGTGTGCATGGTCTTTTGCAGCTTGTAAGGCCTGATGTACTGTTGTGTGGCAACTGCCATTTAACCCAAAATCATTCGATAGAGTTTGCAAACTTTGCTCATCGAGTGCTCTTGGTATCTGCGCTTTTGTAAAATAATACACCGCCTGCTTTGGTAATAAAGCAAGAACACTATTTATATCCTTATCCTTTGCCATCCCAATAACAATATGTAAGTGGGTATAAGGGCATAATTCTAATTGCGCTACTAATTGTTTAATGCCATCTTCATTGTGTGCAACATCTACAATTGTGGTTGGCTCTTTTCCTATCAGTTCCCATCTGCCATGTAGTCCGGTAAGGTGTTTTACATTAGATAATCCTTTCTTAATAGTTTCTTTAGATAGGTTAAAGCCTAATTGATTCAATTGGCTAGCAGCTTCTATTATGGTAAGAAGGTTTTTTACCTGATATAAGCCAGGTAAATCCAAGTGATAAGTCTCGTGTTCATCCTTATTGTGCGATGCTACTTCTATGGTAAGCAAGTGAGGTTCGGTAGTGAAATCTACCACATGCCTTGCTTCTTGTGCAAAGCTGATGGGGCTATTCTCTTTATTTGCTTTATCAATAAACACTGGTTTAGTATTGGGTAAAGCCTCTCCAATAACAACAGGTATGTTTGGTTTTATAATGCCAGCCTTTTCGTAGGCAATTTCTTCGAGTGTATTGCCAAGAATATTTACATGATCAAGACCAATGTTAGTAATAATACTCAATTTGGGCGTAATGATATTAGTGCTATCTAATCTTCCTCCAAGGCCAACTTCTATAACTGCAATATCTACTTTTTGTTCCGCAAAATAGCTAAATGCCATTGCCACGGTAATCTCAAAGAACGAAGGAGCTATTTTTTCAATGAGTGGAATGATACTTTGGGTAAAATCAATTACAAATTGTTCGTCACACCATACGCCATTTACTTTTATCCGTTCCCTAAAGTCAACCAAATGTGGTGATGTGTACAGACCAGTTTTATAACCCCCTGTTTGCAATATGGCAGCGAGTGAATGACTGGTACTTCCCTTGCCATTTGTACCTGCAACATGAATGCTTTTAAAATCCTTATGCGGATTTCCCAAAGCCTCGCAGAGCAAAATAGTATTGGTTAAATCTACCTTCAAAGCGGCAGCCCCAATGTGGCTAAACATTGGCAGTTTATTAAAAAGATAATCGAGCGTTTCCTTGTAAGTCATCAGTAAACAGTTATCAATGAACAGTTATCAGTGAACAGTGAACAGCTATCATTGAACAGTTTTCAGCTAGTTGTAAAAAGTAAAGAGTTTTAAATAGTTAATAACTCATAACTATTTACTGATAACTGTTCACTGTATTATTCTCCTCTCAATTTAAAACTAAATAGTATGGTGCCAGCTTCTACCTCATCGGTTGCAGCGTTTAGTTTTAATTCCTTTGCCTTACGCAAGGCAATATTCCACATATTCTTATTTGGAGTAGTAGTTCCTTTTGGATTAATATAAGCACCAGTTACATTCCCTGCATTATCCACAGTAATGTCTACAGCCACCTTTCCAGGTTCATTAAAATCATCTTCAAAGTTGGGATACTTGTTTATTTTTCTTCCTTTAAGGCCTGTTCTTATGCTTACACCACTCTTTCCTTCAGCAGCATTTCCTTTGTAACTATCACTATTTGGGTTGCCATTTTGTTTGCCCTGATCACCTTTGCCGCCTGCAATGCCCTGATTAGTAACGCCATTATAGCTATCTGCACCATTACCGCCATTGCCATTACCACCAGAATTCTTTCCCATCAATGCCCTTGGTTTAGGAAAGGGTGGTGCCGCAATAGTGACAGGCGAAGTTTTCTTTACCTCAACGGCAGGCGTTTTCTTCGGTGTAGCTGGGATAGTTTTAGTAGTTGGGTTATTTATTACTGGAACATCATTTGTTTCATTTGGATCTGCATTAATCTGTTGGTCTTGTTGAGCCGGCAATGATATTGGCGCCGCCGCATTATCAATAGCCGCCGCATCCTTAGCAGGATCTCCTGGCAGTTGAGGTGCTACATCGCCAGCACCAGTTTCGCTATTGCCTAAGTTTACCTCTATTCCAGTATCCGCTATAGGCGCTTGTGTTTGTGGCTGTGCCCAATGAACCCAATAAAAAACAATAAAAAGTAATGCACATATAAGAATTGTAATACCTGCTGCCTTAGCATTTTTCTGCCTCTCAAAGCTTGCTTGTGTAGAAGAATATGTTGTCATAAATATTATAAATAATAGGTTGCGACCGTTTAAACATTAAATCAAAACGAAAAGTACAAATAAAACGGCTTCCTTGGTGCTTATGTTGTGATGAAGGGTTTTTATTTTTTTCTTTTAACAGAACTTATTCGAAAATCGGGAGTTGAAAGTCGATGGACATCAGTAGTGAGTCGTTAATCGAGAATCGTGAGTTGTGAGCCGTGAATCATGTGTAGTCAATCGAAAATCGTGAGTCAAAACTTACGAGTCACGACTTTTGACTATCGACTTTCAACTTTCGACTCACCTTTACTTAAAAAACACATCATATCCAAACTTTAAAAGTGTTGCAGTAACAATACAGAGAAAAAACACGCGTATAAATTTATTCCCTTTTTTAATGGCAAACTTGGCACCAAGCATTCCCCCTATTGCATTACTCACTGCCATAGGTAGAGCAATGGCCCAAATAATCTTTCCTTTTAGAATGAATAAGACTATCGACCCGAAATTGGTAGAAAGGTTTACCATCTTAGCCTTAGATGATGATTGTAGGAAATCGTATCCCATCAAACTAACAAAGGCCAATACTAAAAAACTTCCTGTACCCGGCCCTATAAATCCATCATAAATGCCAATGATCAAACTAATGCATACCGCATATATATATTGCGTGTTTACAGAGTGTTCTTTTGAAACATGTTGACCAAAGTCTTTCTTAAAATAAGTATACACTGCTACAATGGCTAGTATGACAAAAAGTAACGGTTTCATAAACGAATTACTAATGATGGTAAGTAGAAATGAACCCAGAAATGCCGCACAAAGTGCAATTGCCATCATTAGGATGAGTAGTGCCCAGTTTGGTTTTTGTTTGCGCACATATTGGTAGGCAGCAAAACTTGTCCCGCTAAAAGCTGGTATTTTAAGTGTTCCTATCACGGTTGCTACAGGTATTTGTGGTAACAATAATAGGCTACAAGGCAATTGTATCAATCCTCCCCCTCCTACAATGGCATCTACAAAGCCAGCGGAAAATGAAACAATACAAAGTAATAATAAAGTAAAAGAGAAAAACATAATGAACTCGTTTAATCAAAAATAACAGCCTTTATGTTTCAATGTCTTTTTAATTGAAGTAATGTAATAGTGTGATTGGAAAATTAGTTTAAATATATCTCCCGTTGTATTCACAGATTTCTTTCCCTAAACCAATCCATATAAAAAGTTCAATTACATGCTCCTAAACATTATTGTTAGGAGGCTAATTTTTTACTTTAGGGGGCTAGAGCAAAGTTTTAGGAGGCTTTTTATAAACTTTAGGAGGCTAACGTAATATTTTAGGGGGCTAAAATTTGTTGCAAGGAGGCTAGAGGTAATATCTAGGAGGCTTTTTGTAATATTTAGGAGGCTAAAAGTAAATTTCAGGAGACTAATATCTTCCTAAAGGATGATAAAAAACCAATTTTTGAAGGTTGATGTTTTACGTTTATAAACCTATATTTTTGCAACCTAATTTTTAAATCAGTTATTATATGCGTTCAATACCATTCAGAGAAGCATTGCGCGAAGCGATGAACGAGGAAATGAGAAGAGATGAAAGAGTATTTTTAATGGGCGAAGAGGTTGCCGAGTATAACGGTGCCTATAAAGTAAGCCAAGGGATGCTGGCAGAATTTGGTGCAAAACGTGTAATAGATACTCCAATTGCTGAACTTGGTTTTGCAGCTATCGCTGTGGGTGCTGCTCAAAACGGACTTAGACCAATAGTTGAGTTCATGACTTGGAACTTTGCCGTATTGCCCCTTGATCAAATTTTGAATACCGCTTCTAAAATGCTTGCAATGAGTGGTGGACAAATTAGTTGCCCTATCGTTTTCCGTGGACCAAACGGAAGTGCTGGCCAATTGGGTGCACAACACTCTACAGCTTTTGATAGTCTTTATGCAAATATTCCTGGTTTAAAAGTAGTATCTCCATCTAATGGTTACGATGCTAAAGGTTTATTAAAACAATGTATTCGCTACGAAGAAGATCCTGTTGTTTTCTTTGAAAGTGAAGTAATGTACGGTGACAAATGTGATGTTCCGGAAGAAGAATATTACATACCATTGGGTAAAGCTGATGTAAAGAGAGCTGGTAGAGATGTAACAATAGTTTCTTTTAATAAGATGATGAAAGTTGCTTTAGGAGCTGCTGCCGAATTGGAAAAAGAAGGTATTAGTGCCGAAGTAATCGATTTACGTACTATACGCCCATTAGATTGGGAAACAATTTTAGAAAGCGTAAAGAAAACAAATCGTTTGGTGATAGTAGAAGAACAATGGCCATTTGCATCTATCAGTTCCGAAATTACTTACCGCATACAAAAAGAAGGTTTCGATTATTTAGATGCACCAATCCGTCGTATTTGTAGCGCCGATGCCCCAATGCACTATGCACCAAACCTTACTGCTTTGGCATTGCCAGACGTAGAAAGAACCGTTAAGTTGGTTAAAGAAGTAATGTATACTAAGAAATAGTGATTAATGTTTAATGATTAACTTTTAATCTACATAAAAAAGAAAGCCCCGAAGCAATTAAACTTCGGGGCTTTCTTTTTAAAGCTATTTATTTTATTAGGCTTCTAGCCTTCTTGGTATTTCTACTGTAAATGTAGTGCCTTTGCCAAGCGCGCTATCTACTTTAATTTTTCCTTTGTGGGCATCAATTACCATCTTCACGTAGCTCATTCCCAAGCCAAACCCCTTTATGTTGTGTACATTTCCTGTGTGTGCCCTGTAGAACTTTTCGAAAATGTGCTTCACACTTTCCCTGCTCATCCCAATGCCATTATCCTGAACCGATAGTATTAAGTACTTTGAAGTGCTATGTGTAGATACTTTTATCAGCACATTATCATGGCTATATTTAATAGCGTTATCAATCAGATTAGAGAACATATTGGTAAAATGTATGTCATCAACAAATGCCAAATCCGATTGAGCATTAAGTTTCAGTTCTACACTGCCCTTCTTTTCCTCTAGTTGTAAAGCATAATTATCTAAAGTCTTCTGAATTATAGAATGAACATTCATCTCGGTAAGATTAAGTTTCATCTCTTGCTTTTCTTGCACTGCTGCTTGAAGAATAGATTCTACATGGCGGTTCATCCGTTTGTTTTCATCCTTAATGATACCCGTAAAGTAGCTCAGTTTAGCTCTGTCATTAATAACCTTTTCGTTCTTCAGCGCATCTACAGCCAATGATATGGTTGCCAAAGGTGTCTTTAGCTCGTGCGTCATGTTATTAATAAAATCGCTCTTTATTTCGCTCAGTTTCTTCTGGTTCAGTAGCGTACGAAGCGTTACAAAGAAAGCCGCTATTATTACCAACATAAAACCTATGGCACCCAATATTATCCAGCGCAAAGATCCCCAAACTTGTTTAGTAAAATCTGGCACTATCACTATCAGGTGTTCTGGTGCACTGATGCCATCAAGGTCGGCGGCTGTTTCGGGACCAATGCCTACAAACAGTCGCTTATTAGCCACCGTATCCCAATATGCCTGCTCGAAGTTGGGGGTATGCATTTCAAAATCTTCTGTGCTATTAATGATGGCAAACTCAAACTTAAGGTGTTGTAATTCGGCTTTTTTAAATGCTTGTGCTAACTTCTGCTGAACATCTTCCAGCTTAAACTTCTCATCAACAGTAGGCGGATTTATAAGCATCGGCATGCCTGTACCTAATGAGCGAAAGTTTATTTTACTGCGCAATTTAATGCTTGGTGCGGTGGCCATGTCGTTATACAAACCAACGGCAACTGATACGCCAGCTTGGTTTATTTTGTTATTAAACTCGCTTCTACGCAACACCAAAAGGTTGTCTAGCCAGGATGCTTGCAATACAATTAATCCCAATAAGGAAAGTGTAATAAGTATAACAATAATAGGTAGCGTTTTCTTCATCAGGGCAAATATAAATAGTCCATAGTAGTATTAAATTGACAAAAAAACCTTTACCTACAATTTAACGGTGGATAAGTATTAAAAGGAATAGAAAGAATTAGATTTTTGGATTGAATAGTTTGCCCTTATCTTCATTAAACAAAAATAATAGTCATGTTTTATAGCGATAAAGAAACGGAGGAGTCGGAAAAGAAGTTTCAAGAGAATTTGGAACGGGTACGCAAGTTTGCTGTAGAGAATCAGGAGCAACAAGGGGCTGTTCTTTATGCCTTATTGGAAGAAGGAAATAGGCTAAAAGAACTAGAGAACCCGACACCAGAGGAAGTGGCTAGGCTAAAAGCAGTGATTGACAAGATAGAAGAACTAGCCAAAGTATTTAATGAGAACTTGCAGGTACTAGAAGAAAGCCTTGCCCGCAGTTCCAATTATATTTATCATGAAATAAAAAAGAAAGCCGAAGAAGGCGATCCCGCAGCCATGAAAGTCTACCTAGAATTAAAACCAGAATACGAAGAAATAATACTATCGCGGACAAGTGCAAACTAGGAATGCATACTTAATTTACTGACCTTACGCATATTTATTAACGCACTATCAAAGGTTTTTTATCTAACACATAGTCAAAAATTAAGGGGTCTAATGTTTCCAAGTTATATAACTTATGGAGAAGTAAAGAACTTAAACACATAGGGTTCATAGGAACATAGATCACATAGGGTTTACTTATAAATGGTTTGAGATAAAGCACACATAGGAAATGCTACTTCGTAGCATTAACCAACATTTTTTTTGAAAAAGTTATATAGTAAGCACATAGAAAAATAAAAAGAAGGAAAGAAACGTTGCACTTTTAGGTTAAATAGACTGGAGTATGAAAAAAGTGAAACTTTTTTTCTATGTTTTCTTTTCTTTTTTCTTTAACATACCAAACTATGTTTCTTATGTTCCTATGTAATCTATGTGTTGAATCTCTTTACTTCTCCATAAAATTATATAAATATTAATCTTTCGGGATAAAACTGCATAACATCAGTTAATTTATCAAACACTT
Source organism: Chitinophagaceae bacterium (assembly GCA_947381435.1). Taxonomy (GTDB): domain Bacteria; phylum Bacteroidota; class Bacteroidia; order Chitinophagales; family Chitinophagaceae; genus Parasediminibacterium. The sequence continues at coordinate 33,285 of CANCVE010000012.1, read as the reverse complement.
CTCTACTGACGGAGAATAGAAATGATCAGCTTCTTCTTAAATAAATTACTTGTTATTAATGAATGTTAATAAATTTTACCCATGCGCCTAAAATAGTCCTTTTACCTTCATGCCATTATGAAAGAATTATCTCCCAAAAAGTACATAGAAACAAAAGCTAGAAATTTGCCTATTCACAAATGTTTTATAAATAGAGATTGGCAAAGTAGCAAAATGGCTAACGTAATTGTGATGCGAAAGCACGTAAATGGCAATGTAACTGTTGGTATTTACCTTATAGACCTGCTTTGTTTGGGTGTAAAAGATGCACACTTTTTATTTAATGAGCCTGAGGATAAAGTATTAGAATATTTCGAAAACTCGCTTCAAGAGGTTGATTACAACCTAGCCCATAACATAGTATATGCAGGTCATGATTTTGCAATGGAGTATGACATTCAACCTCACCCTGATTTTAAAACAGTAAAAAATATATTGGAGGAAGATGATGACAATATACCATTAATTGAGGTAGAAGTAGGCGATAGAAATGGCCTCCCTAGTTTGATTCTACAACCCGGACAAGAGTTTAAGTATAGGCATGTTTACGAAAAACTAACATCAAAACTAGGCAAGGATAACTTTAACTATTATGTTGGAGATAACTACGATGATGAAGATGATGACGATGATGTCTCTAACAAAATAGACGACTATGAATTAGGGTCAATTACCCCTTGCAATGTTACGTCTATTGATATAGAAGATTTGATTAACGAAGAAAAAAGAGAGAATCGAACCTTCTTCGAGATTTCAACTATTATGATAGAGTTATCGTTGAGGTTATTATCAAATACACAACCCGATTTATTCGATGATATTCCTGTAGATGAAAGGGAGGAATATTTCGACATTGAATCAGCTCCTTTTTTCCCGGAAGGCTTTACCCAAGAACAAGATGAACAAGTAATGGAATTTGAGGATGATGACATTGCTTTTTTAAAGCAGGTTACTAAAAGCAACCCAATAACGGATGAAGAAAGAAGCACGCACAATATAAAAATGCTTCACAAATACGCTAATAATCCAGTTGTTGTTGTCAAAGTATTGGAAGACTCTATTTATTTAAACCTAGAAATAGTTCCCGAGGTTAGGGGAGTATTAAAAAGGTTGTCATTGCAATATCCCATAGCGAAGATAAATTATGCCTTCAGTACACTCATTTTGGAAGAGAATGATAGCTTAATAGACTATGTAGTAAAGGGCGACGACATTTATAGTGTGTTTCCAAATGTAGAATCATTTAGCTTGTATGAGTTGTATTCATTTTGGTTACTAAAAACGTTTTATGAGCTACAAAACAATAATTTAAAGAAGGCTATTTACTATTACGAACTCTTGGCTGAAACGGATTTAACGTCTGTATTGCTCGATCAGGTTCAACGCTTAATGAGTGACAAGATTAATGAATACTTAAACCTAAGGGATAAAGAAACTTAAAAAGCATCAATACGCTAGTCTTTGAAAAGTAAATAATGCTTTGGATGGCAAGCCCAAACTAGCTATTTATACTTACGGTCAATAATCTTTAAAAAGGTTGTTGACCGTTGTTGTTTTAGTAACAATAACGAACATGACAGAAGTTATACTCGAGTACTCTTATTTTCTAGCAGTACTTTATTGGTTTTGTATTCATTGGCTAGATGTGACAACTATCGGTTTACACCAATTTAATCTCTCAAAAACTGATTTAAAGTCTTTCTCAAAAGAATCAAAATCAAAATGTTTAATCTTTTTAAAGTTTTTTATCTCTTGTAGTGACGTTAAAACATCATTTGCCAATATTTCCCGTATGTCAGGCTTCGATGCATATTTTTCATAGTCCAATCTTAGTTCATAAAGAAATGTACCTGCTAGGTTTGTTAGCTGAACTCCTTTATGGATATATACTTTTTCTTCTTTTCTATATTTACTTTTATATGGTTTAAAGAATTGAGAAAACTTGGCATTCATGCAAAAGATTCCTATGTATAGATGTTGCAAATCCTCACCATAAAATTTGCTTTCAAAGATTTTAAACTCATTAGTTAATAAATCAAGAACACTAAATTTTGCTTGAGCTTCGTTTGTCAATTCTTTTGTAATATATACTTTCATAATTATTATCTAAATATTTTATTTTCGCTAGGAAGAGGCAAATGTTTAACAGTAAATTTCCATTAACGAGTTCAATTACAAATATATAGTTTCTGGGTTTATAGATTTTGGCGAAGAACACCCAACATCGGTGAGAATCCTCCCCATTCTTTCATCCTAAAAATCCTGATTCAGACCAAGTCCCTTCCCTTTCTCCCTCAAAGAATACGCTCTTTTGCGCAAAGAGTACGGTTTGGAACGCAAACACTACGGTTTGATGTCCAAAGACACCTGTTTGTGAGGCAAAGACACCTGTTTGCGGGGCAAAGGCACCTGTTTGCGAGGCAAAGACACCTGTTTTGGGTTGAAAGACGTGTCTTTGAAGCGCAAACACTACTGTTTGAACCTCAAACCGTAGTGTTTGCGTTCCAAACCGTACTCTTTGTGCAAAAGACCGTATTCTTTGCTTTCCAAACCGTTCAATTTCCGCCACAATCCGTATTGAGTGTTTCCTAATTCGTCATTTTTAACTCTTTCAACCATAACTATTTTTATAAATTCTACTAGGGCTTAAATAAAAATGATTTATTCCACAGATAGTCGTACTTCACCTGATTATTAAAAAATAAAATAACGATTATGTAATTGAAATTACATGTTTCCCACGAATTTATGGGTGAACCAACCGATGCGAAAGTGCTTTTTGGAGCTAGTGTTGCTAAGGATTTGACAGATAATGCTGACGCTTTTCCTCTGTTGCCACACTCGGGCGTTGTTATTGGTGAAGCAAATGATTTGTTGCAATCTACTTATATTTTCTATGTAAAAAGTGGCGATTCGGGCAAAGGGAACTTCTTCAATGCAGAATACGATTGGAAAACTAAGCTTACTGCAAATGCTAATTATGTAGATACCCACGCCAATGGAGACTTGGCTGTTATTAATAAGAGTGGTTATAAGTCCACCTCGTCCGACTCTACAAAGAGTAAGTCGGTGGCGGCTATGAGCGATTTAAAATCGCACGGTAACTCTCAGTTGGGAACAAGTATTGTTAGTTCTACTGTAAAAAGTTATGCAGGTTTAAATGCGTATCTATTCACAGTGGCAAATAAAAATGCTACAGTAACAGTAACTGGCAATCAAATTACTGTTTCAATGGCAGGAGTAATAGTTTTTTCTATCATATTGAATACAAGAGCAGCAGCAAACTTTTATGGCCTTACTTCACTCACCAAAATGGACGCTTCTGCCGCAGGTTTTAATACGGCAGGCATTGGTGCTTTTTCGCAAACAGTAGAAGTGAGTGTACCATAATAGTTGTTAGTGTTTAGTTATCAGTGGTTAGTTATTAGAGATTAGTTATTAATGGCGGGTACTCTGAAAAGGGTAGCCGCTTTTTAGTTGTAATAAACTTGTCACTACTTTGGTCTATTTTAACCACAAAGCACACTAAGGAAATCACAATGAACACAAGGTTTATGTAATACTTGTTAAGAAATGATAAAAGCAAATACTAATTTTTTGTGTCCTTTGTTTTTTCCTTGTGAACTTAGTGGTAACCAATATTTTAATCAATAACTTTACAAAATGAAGCACATACAAGAGGCGCACCGGTACTTAGACAATGCAAAAGAGATTTTGCGAGATAAGGCACAGAAGGAGGATGGATATTTCAGAGATAAAAAGTATGTAAAAATGGCTGGACATACTGCTTATTCAGGTGTATTAGAAGCACTTGACGGCTTTTTTGGCATTAAGAAAAAAGGAAGAAAGAGTGTATTGTGGTATCAGGAAGAGTTAGGTAAAGTAGACAAAAAGATATTGAATAGTTTTAATGTAGCCTATGACACGCTACATTTATCAATGGGCTATGATGGCACTAAAAGTTCAGAGGTAGCAAACATTGGATTTAAAGAAGCCGAAAAAATTATCAGCTGGGTAGAAACAAAACAAGAGTTGGTAAGCAATTAACAGTGAGTAGTAAACAGTGTGAGGTCTCATAAAATAGATACCCGCTTTTTAGTTGTAATAAGTAGGGACAAATTTTAAATCAATAACTTTACAAAAATGAAGCACATACAAGAGGCGCACAGGTACTTGGATAATGCAAAAGAGATTTTGCGAGATAAGGCACAGAAGGAGGATAGTCGCTATCATGATAAAAAATATGTGCGGATGGCTGGTCATACAGCTTATCTAGCAATTTTAGTGGCATTGGACGGATTATTTGGGGCAAAGAAAAAAGGAAGGAAGAAGGTGGAATGGTATCAAGAGCAACTAACTAAGATTGATAAAAAGATGCTTAATAGTTTCTTAAATTCTTATGAAATTTTACATCTAGGAATGGGGTATGATGGCGATTTGAGTGCTGATATTGCTAATATTGGATTGAAGGAAGCCGAAAAAATTATTAGCTGGGTAGAAACAAAACAAGAATTAGTAAGCAATTGACAGCGAATAGTAAACAGTAATCAGATCAGTTGCTAATTGAATAATGCTGGAATAAAAGAAATTATTTAACTTTAAACTGAATAAAAATTCATACAATGAATAGCAGTTCAACAAACACACAAATTAGTTTTCAGGAATTGGTTGCCATTGTGAAGACATTATCAGTTACCGAAAAGCAATTGTTGACAGAAGTATTGTGGGATGATGCTTTGCCAGTATTTGAAGAGCACCAAAACATTGTAATGCAAAGGATGGAAAAAAATAAGCAAGAACCAGAAAGGATGTTGAACTGGGAAATGGTTTCTAAAACCTTGAGCTAATCTATGCAAAAATGGAAAATACTAATTGACAAAGATGCTTTGTCGGACATTGAATCTTCTTTAGAATGGTACAATAAGCAATCATCGGGTTTGGGAACACGCTTTGGAAAACAGGTAAGCCATCAAATCAATTCTCTTAAATTAAATCCAGAAGCATTCGGAATAAGGTACTTGAACGTGCGATGTATGCTGATAAAGGGATTTCCTTTCTTAGTGCATTTTACAACTGGCGAGAATAACACGGTGAGTATATTTGCCGTATTCCATACAAGCCGAAATCCTAAGATTTGGACTAAAAGAACAAAAGGAGATTAGACCTTTCAAGATTGCCTATAAACTCATCTCTTTTCTTAGAATGACTTATTTGTATCAAACAAGAATATTACAAACTTTAATTACTTAGTGCAACCACAATAAATATCCATTGTTAATACTTTCTACCTCCCAATCCCCCTACTCTTCCAAAATGTTAATAAAAATAAATATTGTTTTAAGCTACAATGATTGACATTCGTGAAATTCGCTAGCATTAGCGTTATATTGGTATTATGGCTAAAGAAAAAGTAGAAAATAGGGTGTTCGAAAACGAAACTGGCGTGCAAGGGCAGTACAAAAGTTGGTTTCTTGATTATGCTTCTTATGTTATTTTGGAGCGTGCCATTCCTGCTTTGGAGGATGGCTTGAAGCCTGTGCAACGTCGTATTCTTCATGCCATGAAGGAAATGGATGATGGCCGTTTTAATAAAGTGGCCAACATTATTGGTCAGGCAATGCAATATCACCCACATGGTGATGCGAGTATTGGTGATGCATTGGTGAACTTAGGACAAAAAGATTTGCTGATTGATACACAAGGTAACTGGGGCGACATCCGCACAGGAGATTCTGCCGCTGCCCCCCGTTACATAGAAGCGCGCCTTAGCAAGTTCGCTTTGGATGTTGCCTTCAATGCAAAAACAACCGAATGGCAACTGAGTTATGATGGTCGTAAAAACGAACCTGTTACCCTTCCCATGAAGTTTCCGCTGTTGTTGGCACAAGGGGTGGAGGGTATTGCGGTGGGTTTATCTACTAAAATATTACCCCATAACTTCTGCGAGATTATTCATGCTGCCATTAAGCACCTAAAAGGAAAACCGTTTGAATTGTATCCTGACTTCCAGACGGGTGGAATGGTGGATGTTTCCAATTATCAGGATGGTAAACGTGGGGGTAAGATAAAAGTGCGTTGTATTATCGAAGAACTAGATAAGAAAAGCCTCATCATCCGCGATGTACCTTTTGGGGTTACGGTTGCTCAGTTGTGCGAAAGCATCACTAAGGCCAATGATCAAGGTAAGATTAAGATTAAGAAGTTAACCGAGTTTACGGGCAAGAATGTAGAGGTGCAGGTTGATTTGGCGCCAGGTATTTCTTCCGATATCACCATCGATGCATTGTATGCCTTTACTGATTGCGAAGTGAGTGTATCGCCAAATGCCTGTATCATCGAAGGCAATAAACCACGCTTTGTAGGCGTGCAGGAGTTATTATCAGTTTCGGTAGAAAGAACGAAAGGGTTATTGAAGCGTGAGCTAGAAATAAGACTGGGTGAACTGAATGATAAATGGCATTATACTTCCTTAGAAAAGATATTCTTTGAAGAAAAGATTTACAAGGAACTAGAACAAAAACATGAGTCGTGGGAAACCGTTATACAAGCAATTGAAGCAGGCTTTGTTCCTTTTCAACCAATGCTGAAACGTCTGGTAACAAGGGAAGATGTATTGAAACTAACAGAGAAACCTGTACGTAGAATTTATAAACTTGATATAGAAGAACTTAATAACCAGATAAGGGGCATAGAGGCAGAAATTGCTCAGGTTAACCATGATTTGGAGCATCTTACCGACTTTGCCATTGCCTATTTTGAGAACTTATTAAAAAAATATGGCAAGGGAAGGGAACGGAAGACGGAGATAAAGTTATTCGATACTATCAGTGTGCAGCAAGTGGCCATTGCCAATACTAAGCTTTATGTAAATAGGGTGGAAGGTTTTATTGGTACTACCTTGAAGAAAGAAGAGTTTTTATTTGATTGTAGTGACATAGACGACATCATCATCTTTACCAAGCGTGGCATCATGAAGATTGTGCGGGTAGGGGATAAGGTGTTTGTGGGTAAGGACATTATTCATATTGCCATCTTTAAAAAGAATGATGAACGCACCACTTACAACATGATTTATCTGGATGGAGAAAGTGGTAATTCGTATGCCAAACGTTTTAATGTATCTGGTATTACCCGTGATAAAGACTATGACCTTACCAAGGGACACGATAAGAGTAAGGTGCATTATTTTACAGCAAACCCTAATGGAGAAGCTGAGGTAGTGAAGGTTATATTGAGCCCTAACTGTACGGCAAGAAGTAAGGAATCCGAATATCATTTCGAGGAATTGGAGATTAAAGGGCGTAGTAGCCAAGGGAACACGGTTACTAAGTATCCTATTAAAACAATTCGTTTTAAGGAAGCCGGAAGGAGTACATTGGCTGGAAGAAAGCTATGGTTTGATGACCAGTTCGGTCGGTTGAATATTGATGAAAAGGGAACATACCTAGGTAGTTTTGAAGGAGATGATAAGGTAGTGGTGATGTATAATGATGGTCATTACGAAATTACGGACACTGAACTAACACAGCGTTTCGATTCGGATAAGATTATTTTGATAGAGCGTTTCGATGCAAATAAAGTGTTCACGGCTGTTTATTTAGATCATTCAAAACAGCAATACAATGTGAAGCGTTTTAAGATAGAAACTACTACCCTCAAGAATAAATACCTCTTTATAAAGGAGGGAGATGGCAATATGCTCGAAGCCGTAACTTCTATTGCTGAACCAGTTTTGTCAGTTAAATCAGGCACAGGTATCAATGCAACACGTTCTAAATTTAAGATTGCAGACATGGTAGAATTGATGGGATGGCGTGCAATAGGTGCCAAACTAATGAACTACTCCAAGACGGTAGAGATGCAGTGGGAGGAGTTGCCAAAAGATGACAACCCAATGCCGGAGTTGTTTTAAAGTATCACTGAATAAATGATTTGAATGATTCAATGACTTATTCCCTCAGAAGCATTTTCGCTTCTTGGCACCTTTTGTTAAAAGGGGATAACATCATTGCTTTCATTGAAATCATTTAATCACTATTACAAACTTAATGTGTAAAAAATACATGATAACGGTATGATTTACTTTTATTAGATTTGCTGTCTAAATTTTAATACATTGGCAACTAGGAAAGCAGCGACAAGTAAAGTACCCGAGGAGGAAATAGAAAAAGTTGTTAGAAAAAAGACCTCTGCAAAGAAGGAAGTAAATCCAGAGATAACGCCTGTGGTAGAACCAGAAATAAAAGCAAAGCCCACTAAAGCATCTTCAAAAAAAGCTTTGTCAGTAATGGAAAAACAAGATTCAAATATCCAAATCACGTTTAAATTACGGTTCTCCACACAGTTTGGTCAACACTTATTTATAAGTGGTAATCACCAACTATTGGGCAATGATTCATTCGAGAATGCGCTGCCTTTAAGCTATATAGACAATGAGTTTTGGGGAGTGACGGTTGAAGTAAAGAATCCGCAGGACATTAATCAAGAAATAAAATATAACTACATCCTAAAAACGACTGATGGAAACATCAACTACGATTGGGGTAGCGATAAAAGTATCAATCCATCTAAGTTAACAGGTGCACATACCCTCATAATAGATTCTTGGAACTATGCAGGATATTATGAGAACGCCTTTTATTCTGAACCTTTCCAGAAGGTTTTATTAAAGGGTAATTACACACCCATAAAGGCTAAATTGCCCAATAAACAAACACATACATTCCGTGCAAAAGCACCTTTACTCGCTAAAGGGCAAACACTTTGTGTGGTAGGAAGCAGTAGAAGTTTGGGTAACTGGCAACCAGAAAGTGTGGTGCTAATGTCGAAAGCTGAGGACGGTGTTTATTTTGAGGCGCATGTCGATTTAAGTAAAGACAACTTCCCCGTTGCTTATAAATATGGTGTTTACGATGTTGCCAATAAGACTTTTGTACGATTTGAAGATGGCAAAAACAGGTTTGTTCAAGCTGCTCCCGAGTCGGATATTCAAACCATTTTAAATGATGGCTTTGTTGTTTTACCTGCTGATACCTGGAAAGGTGCAGGGGTTGCCATCCCGGTTTTTAGCCTTAAAAGTAAAAACAGTTTCGGCGTTGGGGAGTTTACGGATATTCCCGCTTTGGTAGATTGGTGTAAAACAGTTGGACTAAAACTCGTTCAGATATTGCCTATCAACGATACTACCGCCACTCATACCTGGTTAGATTCTTACCCTTATGCGTCAATATCTGCTTTTGCCCTGCATCCAATTTATCTAAATGTTGAGCAAGTAGCTTCTACCTATGCAGGCAAGAAAGTAGTTGCAGAAAATGAACAAGAGAAACTCCGCTTAAACGGATTAGACGCATTGGATTATGATGCAGTAATGGCGGCAAAATGGGGCATCATCAAAGAATTATTTGCCAATCAAAGTCAAGAAACTTTCAAGTCGAAAGACTATAAAGCTTACTTTGAATTGAACAAACATTGGTTGGTTCCTTATGCTTGCTTTTGTTATCTACGTGACCTGTATGGTACTGCAGAGTTCTCTAATTGGCCTGCTAATAAATTGTATAATGAACAAGAAATTGCTGGTTTAATTGATGTAAAGAGCGAAAGCTATCAAACAATTGCCTTACATTATTTTGTTCAGTATCACCTGCATCTTCAATTGAAGGCCGCCACCGATTATGCTCACCAAAATGGTATCATTGTAAAGGGAGACATTGCCATTGGCATCTCTCGTAATGGTGCAGATGCTTGGCAGCACCCACAATTGTACCACATGAATTTGCAAGCAGGTGCGCCACCAGACGACTTTGCCGTAAAGGGACAAAACTGGGGCTTTCCTACTTACAACTGGACACAGATGAGGCAAGATGGCTTTGCTTGGTGGAAGCAACGTTTTGAGCAAATGACGTATTATTTCGATGCTTTTAGGATAGACCATGTACTTGGATTCTTTCGTATTTGGAGTATTCCATTACATGCCGTAGAAGGCATAATGGGGCATTTTGTTCCTGCATTGAGTTTACATATTAATGAGCTTAGAGAAAGGGGGATCTGGTATGACCATCGTAGGTTTACCCAACCTTTTATTAATGATAATGTACTTTGGGAGAAATTTGGTTACGACAATGAATACGTTAAGAAGACGTTTTTAATTGATAACCAAAATGGTAGTTACACACTAAAACAAGAGGTAAATACGCAGCGGAAAGTAGAACAATACTTAGCCAAATGGAATAAAGACAACTTTACAAATAAGATAAAACATGGTCTTTTTGATTTGATAAGTAATGTTATTCTTTTTGAAGTAGAAGGCAGTAATGGCGAACAGTTTCATTTTAGATTCGGCATTAGTGGCACATCGTCCTATAGGTTTCTGGATGAACATACCCGCAGACAACTGGATGAGTTATACGTAAACTATTTCTTCCGTAGACAAGATGAGTTCTGGAGAAAAGAGGCCATGCAAAAACTTCCTGCCTTAAAGCGTGTGACTAATATGCTTGTGTGTGGTGAAGACCTTGGTTTAGTACCTGATTGTGTGCCAGAAGTAATGAAACAATTAGGCATATTGAGTTTAGAGATTCAACGGATGCCAAAGGATAATAGTAAAACTTTCTTCCATCCAAATGATGCACCATATCTAAGTGTGGTTACGCCTTCTACGCATGATATGAGTACCATAAGAGGATGGTGGGAAGAAGATAAATCTCGTATCCAAAAGTTCTTCAATAACGAATTAGGTCAATGGGGTAATGCTCCTTACTACTGTGATGCATGGGTTAATAAGGCCATTATTTCGCAGCACTTATATTCTCCGGCTATGTGGAGTATCTTTCAGTTGCAAGATATTTTAGGTAGCGATGCAAGCATCAGAAGACAAAACCCTAATGACGAACGCATAAATGTACCTGCCAACCCTGAGAATTACTGGCGTTATAGAATGCATATTACCTTAGAAGATTTGTTGGAACTAACTCCTTTCAATAAAGTTTTTTCTACCATGATTAAAGATGCAGGAAGAGATTAAGCACAATAAGTCAGTGAACTTTTAAATAAATTGAGCCACAAGAAATATCATTTTCTTGTGGCTTTTTTGTAATCTGTAAGCGTAGGAAGCCTTCATTTATATTATTTCTCATTTGTTTCAGCTCAATACTAATTAGTTTCACGGCGTTTCTCATTAGTTTCATCGCATAACTAATTAGTTTCATGGCGTTTCTCATTAGTTTCATCGCATAACTAATTAGTTTCATCGCGTTTCTCATTAGTTTCAGCGCATAACTTATTAGTTTCATGGCGTTTCTCATTAGTTTCACGGCATTACTCATTAGTTTCAACGCATTACTTTTAAGTAATAGAAAATTAATTTTATAAGTGAGAGGTAGATAGTGAGGCTAAATGAGAGCAAAAGCTCCTATTTTCCAAAAAACAAATAACACAATAGGATAGAAGTAATGATGCCTACCAAATCGGCCAATAGCATTGCGCCAACGGCATAACGGGTATTTTTTACGGCAACAGCCCCAAAATAAACAGAGATTACATAGAAGGTAGTATCGGAAGAACCTTGAAGAATGCAAGCCAACCTGCCCGCAAATGAGTCGGCGCCATAAGTTTTCATCGTATCAACCATCATTCCTCTTGCCCCACCGCCGCTTAATGGTTTGATGAGTGCTGTAGGAATGCCATCTACAAAGCGGGTATCGGCACCGAGGTAACCAAACATTGCTTTCATGCCAGAAATGATGGCTTCGAATGTGCCACTGCTGCGCAATAAACTAATGGCTACCAACATGCCCACTAGATAGGGTATAATTCGGATGGCGGTTTCGAAACCACCTTTTGCGCCTTCTACAAAGGCATCAAAAATGTTTATCTTTTTGTATAAGGCACCCATTATTATCAATACAAAAATGAAAAGTATCAATCCATTACTCAATACTTTTGAGAATGATTGAACGCCTACGGCATTTAGTGTGGTGAGGTAAAGTACCAATGAGGCTATTACGGCAGAAAGACCTAAAACCCACGCTAAAATGATGGGTTGCAACATATTTATCTTCTGCTTAAAGGCAATAATTAGCATGGCGGCAAGTGTAGCAATGAACGTGGCAATCATGCAGGGCACAAATATGTCGGTAGCATTGGCGGCTTTCATTGATGCCCTTGTGGCAATAATACTAACAGGAATTAAAGTTAACCCAGCCGCATGTAGGCACAAAAACATGATTTGCGCATTGGAGGCCGTCTCTTTTTCTGTATTTATTTCTTGCAAACTCTCCATTGCTTTTATGCCAAAGGGAGTTGCAGCATTGTCTAAACCCAAGAGATTAGCGGAGAAGTTCATCATCATATAACCCATTGCTGGATGATCTTTGGGCAATTCGGGGAATAGTTTACTAAAGAATGGACCAATTATTTTGGATAATAAACGAATACCGCCAGCTTTTTCTGCAATACTCATGAAGCCCATAAACAGGGCCATTACGCCAACTAGATTAATACATAAATCTACGGCAGACTTACAAGTAGGGATGATGCCATCTACTTTTAGGAGATTGGTTGGGTCGTCGGCTTTGCCAACTACCATTCTACTAAAAATATCTACATCCTGAAAGTAAACACATTTAAACAAGGCCACGCTGATGGCTACTAATATAAATGCACTCCAAATTCTGCTTAAGGCCATTCTTTTAGTTGTTAGTTATGAGATATGAGTTGAAAGTCGTAAGTTGAAAGTCGTGAGTTGAAAGTCGTAAGTCGTGAATTGAAAGTCATTAGATAAAATAAAAAAAAGTCGAAAGTTGTTAGTCAAAATTTGCGCTTTTGAGTTTGTCGATATTATCAAAGATAATTATCAACAACATACCATCCGCCCTAAATTCTTAACTAAAAACTTTCGACTTTTAACTATCGACTTCCGACTCTGTTTATTGCTTTACTGGTTGCTCTGGAGAAACCACTTTTACACCTTCGAAGTTCTTTTTCATGTCTTCCAAGCCTTTAAGATAACTTTCGGCAATTCTTCTTTCTTCGCCCATATTTTCAGCCTTCTTGCCTTCCAAAGTATTGTAATACTTTATCTGTTGCTCCAAATCTTTCTTTATAGACGAGTAAACCTTCGTTGCCAATGTTTTATCTTCTGCTCTGTAACAAGCCTCTAAGAATAACAAGCTAGTACGGTTATGCATGTTGCCACGACTAACCATTCCGTAAGCAAAGTTTTCTTGGCTCATACCCTTATCTGCTTTTTCTAATAGCTTACGTGCATCTTCCTTTCTGTTTCTGGCAGCAAGATAGCTAGCCAATTCACCATAGGAAGCACGTATAGATAATAAGTGTCTGCGGTTTTCTTCATCATAATAAACACCAGGCAAATCAGCATTACCGAAAGCAAATTTGTTCATCATTTTGTCCAATGCCCAATCAGCATTCCACTCGTCGCCTTCTACAGGTACCAAACGGTAGCTAAGACCATCTTTACGTAAGTATTTACCAAAGCCTAGCTCTCCAAAGTTTGAAGTAAAACAGATAGGACGTTTCCATTTGTTTGCAGCAATGATGTTTAAGACTGCCAAATCGTTCTTATACAATGAAGATTTAGGAATATCGAATTGCAACTGATTTACAACACTGTCTTTTGCTGTTACAGTACCATTGCTACGAACAAAATTCTTATCAACCGGTACTGAAAATTTATGTACAGGGAAAGTATTGATGAACTCATCACCACCTCTGTTTTGCACCTTATCTGCATCATCGCTACCCACATAACTACGCATAATTGTATCTAAATTGTAATAGCGAGTATCAGGATAGCTAGCATTTGCTTGAAAAGGAACATAATCTCTCTTTCGTCCTTCAATCTGATCCATATTATAGATAACATCTATTGAATCACTCTGATTTATTTTATAACGAAGTTGATTAATGTACCAATCAATGCCCAATAAACTGTTGTTGATAACCCTAATATCAGGTCTGATGCCCTCTACTTCTTGTGCATACCACAAAGGATAAGTATCATTATCGCCAAACGTAAATAGGATAGCATTTGGCGCACAGCTTTCTAGGTAATCCTTTGCCAAATCTCTAGACAAAGTTTTCTTACTACGGTCATGATCGTCCCATTCTTGTTGACCCATAATAACTGGCACTGCTAACAAGCAACTCAACGTAGCCAAAGTAGCCGCAACTGTTTGAGAAAGTTTAAGTTTAGTCAACCATTCGCTAACCATTAAAACACCCAAACCTATCCAGATAGCATAAGCGTAGAAGCTGCCCGCAAACGCATAATCACGCTCACGCGGCTGATAGCCAGCTTGGTTTAGGTAAAGAATAATGGCCATTCCCGTAAAGAAGAAGAACAAAAAGGTTACAAATCCATCTCCTCTATTGTGTTTATATTGATAATAAACCCCTAATAAACCAAGTATGAAAGGAAGCATAAACAAGGTGTTATGTGCTTTATTATGTTTCATACTATCAGGCATTGCAGACTGATCGCCCAAAAATATATTGTCAATTATTGGAATGCCTGAAAGCCAGTTGCCATCGCGTACATTACCACCAAACATACCTTCGATATCATCCTGCTTACCACTGAAATTCCACATGAAATAACGGAAATACATCCAGTAAAACTGATAAGAAACAAAGAAATAAACATTATCGGCTTGGTTAGGTGTACGGTCGTAACTACCATCCTTATTCTTGTTAATATCTAACATATAAGCATAGTAATCAGCATGATTCTGATCGTTAGTAGCATCCCAAACACGTGGTAAAACCATTTTGTCATCCGGAGAATATACATAGTGACCATCCTTACCAATCTCTACATATTTTTCTTTACCCTTTTGATATTTAGTACTTGTAGTTTTATAATCTACAGGTTGAGCGGTAAACTTTTGTCCATACAACAAAGGAAAATCACCATACTGGTCACGACCTAGATACCCAACAAGGCTAATTGGATTATCTACATTATACATATCAATAGCAGGATCTGCGCTACTACGAATCATCGTAGTGAGGTAAGAACTATAACCAATCAACATAAAAGCAAAGCTCCAAAGACCCACTCGCAATAACGCCCAACCATTCTTATTGGCAATACGCAATCCGTACCAGATACCCACAGCAATAGCAATGAAAGCAAATGTAAACCCAGAGAAAAAAGGAAGGTTGAAACTGTTAACAAAAAGCCTGTCAAAATAACCAGCAAAGCCAATGCTATATTGAATAACACCTACCTGAACTATGCCTAGCAATACACAACCAATTAAGAAGAAAATGTAAACACCACCCGCATATTCTTTATTGTTTTTACTAAGCTTTTCTATTAAATACAAAGCACCAACAGCAAGAGCGGTACCCAATATCATCAAGCCGCCCACGGTAGTATCTGTTGCCAATCCACGTGAATCGTTAGCTTCTCTACTAGCACTAATTAAAGCTAGAATGAAAGCAAGGATACCGCCACCAATAATAATTTTAAGGAACCATGAACGGATAACTTTATAGTTAAAAGTGTGTTGTCTTCTGTAATAATAAACCATTACTGTTGCAGGGATGGTCAATAAACTTAATAAGTGTACCCCTATTGATAGACCAATCATGAAGAATACAGCTATAATCCATCTGTCCGAACCTGGCTCATCAGCATTTTGTTCCCATTTAAGGATGCACCAAAACACCAATGCTGTAAAGAAAGAACTCATGGCATAAACCTCACCCTCTACAGCACTATACCAAAAACTATCGCTAAAAGTATAGGCTAAAGCACCTACCACACCTGCGCCCATAATGCTCCAAGTTTGGTAAGCGGTAAGGGTATCAGTTACTTTTACTTTTAGTATTCTGCGAGCAAAATGGGTAATACTCCAAAAAAGAAATAAGATAGAGAAACCACTTCCCAAAGCACTCAAAGTATTTACAGCTTTAGCGGCTGTGAGTGGGTTGTTTCCAAAAAGGACTATGAAAATTCTACCCAGTAAAATGAATAACGGTGCTCCCGGCGGGTGAGGTATCTGTACTTTATAACAGCTACTTACAAACTCTCCACAATCCCAGAAGCTACCTCCTGCTTCGGCTGTTAGGATATAAACGGTGCAAGCTATTAGGCATACTGCCCACCCTACAATGTTGTTGACTTTACTAAAATTCATTTCCTTTGTTTTATTAAAAGTGGAGGCAAACATAGTTTATTGGATTGAAAAAAGAAATTTTGCTTACCAAACAAAACGGTGTGAAGTTTACATAAATCAAAAAAATGCAAATTATTTAACAATATTATCCGCCAAAGAACTTATACAACAATTTTACTTTTCCTTTGCGACCGATGTTTAAAGATACTTTAATGAAAAAAATGACTAATAAGATACCGTTTGTTCTTTCTATCCTTTTCCTAATTTCATGTGGTAATCATGATGTAAAGAATACTCCATCGACAAATAATGTTGCCAACAATGAGCCACCACAACTTACTTATACCATAACCAACCAATTTTCCCACGATACCTCTACTTATACAGAAGGTTTGGAATTTAATAATAATACCCTCTACGAAAGTGGCGGACAATATGGTACAAGTAAGTTGGTAACTATTGATTTGAAAACGGGAAAGTCTACCAAAAGCACTCCATTGGATAAAAAGTACTTTGGTGAAGGAATAACTATCTTGAACAATAAGATTTACCAGATGACTTGGAAGGAAAAGACTTGCTTTCAGTATGATGCCAAGACTTTTACCAAGCTAAAGGAATTTACTTATGATGGCGAAGGATGGGGAATGACCAATAACGGCAAGCAATTGATAAACAGTGATGGTAGTAATAATCTTTATTTCCGCGATCCCGAAACCTTTAAATTACTGAGTATTGTTGGTGTTATGGATAATAATGGTCCGGTAGCAAATATTAATGAGTTGGAATATATTAACGGATATATATTGGCTAACATCTGGCAATCGGATATCATCATTAAAATAGATCCTGAAAGTGGAAAGGTTATTGGCAAGGCAGATTTTAGTAATACGAAAGAAAAATACTTCCCACAATACGCGGATAAGGCCGAAGTACTGAACGGAATAGCTTATGATAATGCCACCAAGCGGTTATTCATAACAGGCAAGTACTGGCCCATGATATTTGAAGTAAAGGGACTTACTGAAAAATAGTTGTTAGTGATTAGTGGTTAGTGTTGAAAAAACTAACCACTAATAACTAACAACTAACAACTATTTGCTTTCCTTCACTAATTTTCTCAATATCACCCATTGTTTCAAGGCGTCTCTAGAGTCTATTGCAGGGTAGCCCAAAACCTTTTTGCCATCTTCGAAGTTGTTGATAACGCCCGATTGTCCGCCTACCAAAACGCCATTGCCAAGTGTAACATGATCTGATATACAAGCACCGCCGCCAATTATTACCCCATCACCAAGCGTAACAGAACCAGCCAATCCACTGCTTCCTGCCATAATGCAACAACGCCCCATTTTGCAGTTATGCCCTATCTGTACAAGGTTATCTATCTTACAACCATCGCCTATAACGGTAGAACTAAATTTACCCCTATCCACGCAACTATTTGCGCCAATCTCCACGCCATTACCAATTACTACGTTACCAATATGAGGTATTTTCAATAATCCCCTTCCATCAGGGCTTGGTCTAAAACCAAATCCATCGGCACCAATACTCACATTAGCATGAAAAATACAATAGCTACCAATCACGCTGCGTTCACGTATCACCGTGCCCGACCAAATAGTTGTCATACTTCCAATGGTCACGTTATCCATGATGGTTACGTTGGGGTAAATGATGGTTCCGTTGCCTATCACCACGTTTTTACCAATATAGCATCCCGCCCCAATTTTGGTTCCTTTACCAATAGAAGCCGTTGCGTGAATCACCGCAGTAGGGTGTATCTCTTCTTCAAATACAGGTCCTTCTTCTACAAACAATTCCAGCAATTGCGCCATGGCAATGTCTGCATTCTTCACCACTATCAAAGCCCTGTTTTCGCCAGGTTCTATATCAAAACCTTCATTTACAATAGCCGCACAAGCCTTAGACGTCTCCCAAAGTTTGATGTATTTTTTACTCCCAATAAAAGTTATCTGGGTATCTGTGGCAAACTCCAATTGTTCTGGTGCTGTTATTTGTTGGGTAGTACTGCCAACCAATATACCTTTTAGGGCTACGTTTATTTCTTCTACACTGAATGACTTCATCGTTATTTGTTTATAAATTATTGGGTTTGCGTGTTGTTTATTAGTTGACAAATGAAATCAATTTAATTAAAAGAAGTAGGAAGAATTTTGGAAATTGAATTTGATAGGTATTCTGCTATGGGCTATATGTGGGGTAGAAGGATTGTAAAACCCTTCAATCCGCAGTTTGAAATGCTCTATGATTAACGTACATGAACAATTTACATTCCGACTATCTGATATTTGGTTTATATGGATTTTTGATTCTCTTCAGCTTTAATTTTCTTTTTTAATTCCCTAGCACTAATAAAGAAAATGATTGCTACTATCAACAGTATATTATAACCAACATAGTACCCAACTTTTTCATAAACACTAACGTAATCAACTTTTTCAGATGTAGAACCAGCATAACTAGCTAATTGCAAGAAGATAAATACATACCCCAAAATATTATAAATTTTAATTCTACGCTTCATAAAGTATATATGATTTATTGATTTAGGCCTTGTCTGCGAGTTGCTGATTTTGCTTTCATTTGTTCATTGGTAATATAGTTGCCACTCTCAAAATCCTGCATCCCTTTGTCTAATTTTAATTGTAACTCATCTGGAAGATTAACAGCTTGTTTCAGTTCTGCGTCGTTTAATGTTTGCAGCTTCTCAACTATTTGTGTAAATGTGGGTGATTGAACAGTTGAAGTCTGCGGCATAATATTATTTTATTGGTGCAATTTATCCAATTCCTGTCAACGAAATCAACTTAATTAAAAGAAGGAGGAAGAATTTTAAACATTATTGAGTGTCGGGATATCAAACCCCTTTCTATCCGCAGTTAGGGAAGCTCTTTGTTTAACAACCACGAACATAGAGTTTCAATTGCAAGTATCTTTTAAAGTGACTAATGGAATTAAAATAGAAGTATTAATCCTAGAAATAATTCTTTCCAACTCCTTTTTTGATAGTTCGCTTTTTTCGTATATCCATTCTTCATCCTTTTTGCTTCTATGTACACCTTGTAATCGTAAATCTCCGTCAATAGATAATTGATATAGCTCTTCAGGAGAATCTCTAAAATAAAGTATTTTATTATCCTCAGGAATATATTGTACATCGCTAGGGAGAATTAGCCATTGATTAAGAGAATCTGGGAAAGATAATTTACCAGCGTAAATGACTGAATCAATATGCTTTCTTATTACACAATTATTGACTTTTGTTTCTATTAAAATACCCATAAGCTTAGTCCTGTTTCCAGCTTTATAGATATAATCACAAGAATTAAATGACAAACAGATAATAAGAATCAGAGTAATATATTTCATTCATTTTTATTTCTTAAACTCAATAGCAGTCTTGTGATTTGTATATTTTCAAATAACCGAAGGATACCCTATTAATGCCGCACTTTTCGATAATCAAAGTTGTATCCTAATTTATTCTTTTATGAACTTCATGGGGTCTTATCGTTTAACAAATGAAATCATTTTATTTAAAACAAGTAGGAATTATTTTTTTTCAAGCAGGCGTAAATCAATAGTACTTGCTAATTGTTGCATCTCCTTTGTATGGATAAATACTCAACAGGATAATAATGTCATCCTTTGTCGTGAAGAGCAAGACTTAATCAGTTAAAGTAGCATTGTTTTCATTCTTAGCAAGTTTGATTTTACTTCTCGATATATTAATTTACAAACTTCTTTGTACAATTTCTGCTCCTTTTGGTTCAATTCGATAAGGCTTGAAAAATTGGGAAGATGCATTTTCGCAGAAAACTCAAGTCTAATCACTACCTCATTCATTGAAATGCCTTACTGATTTCAATGAATGAGGTAGTGATTTCGTTTAATAAGGTATTCATTTCACTTAATAAGGTATTCATTTCAATTAATCAGGTACTCATTTCGTTTAATGAGGTATTCATTTCAATTAATCAGGTACTCATTTCGCTTAATCAGGAAGTGATTTCGCTTAATGAGGTAGTGATTAGACGAAATGAGCAAGCCCTAAAAGCGTTACTTTCAAATGGAAGAATTGACTCTCATTTGGGAGGTAATAGCTATGAGACTATGACTATTACGATTAATTAAAAATCATTTTGCAGATGGTTTATTTAAGAGAGCAAAATCTGATTTGCTAAAACTAATATATTTACCCCCAGAAACTCTCGCTTATGAAGCTTACATTTTGGATCAGCCTCTTCCTTATATTCTATACTTACCTCGGTTATGGCATCGTACTTTTCTTCATGATAAAAGTAAAAAGAATTTTTAAAGGAAAACCCGTTTTGCCAGGATACGATAATCTGCCAACGCTTACCATCGTTGTGGCAGCGTATAATGAACAGGATTTTATTGAGCAAAAGATAAAAAATACATTGGCATTAGATTATCCAGCCGATAAGATTCAATACATATTTGTTACGGATGGTTCTTCGGATGATACGCCCAATATTGTAAGCAAATACCCGCAGATAAAGCTGTTGCACTCCCCAGAAAGAAGGGGAAAGATAGCCGCCATGCACCGCACCATGCACGAGATTGCTACCGATATTGTAGTGTTTACGGATGCCAATACTTTCTTGAATAAACAAGCACTATTAAACATTAGTCGCCATTATTCCGACCCAAGAGTAGGAGCTGTATCGGGTGAAAAGCGTGTTCAGATAGATGAAACCGCCGATGCAACCGCTGGAGAAGGCATGTATTGGAAATACGAATCGAAGTTGAAAACATGGGATTCTGAAATGTATTCTGTGGTAGGGGCAGCAGGAGAATTGTTTAGCATACGTACCAATTTGTACCAGCCAGTGCCGCCCAATGCCATCATAGACGACTTTATGATTTCTATGCTGATAGCAAAAAAAGGTTACCGCATCATTTACGAACCAGATGCTTATGCCAGCGAAAACACATCGGAAAACGTGAAGGAAGAACTGAAAAGAAAGATACGTATTGCCGCGGGAGGGTTGCAATCTATCATCTGGTTGAAGGACTTATTACTACCTATACAGTTTCCATTATTAAGTTTTCAGTATGTAAGCCATCGGGTTTTGCGTTGGACGATTACTCCTTTTTTAATGGTATTGGCTTTTGCGCTTAATTGGATATTGGTATTCACAGATTCAAGTATTACCATTGAAATTATATTCTTTGCACAAGCCGCTTTTTATACCATGTCCTTGCTTGGTTGGTATTTTGAAAGCCGACAAATAAAAGTAAAACTACTCTTTATACCCTTTTATTTCTGCATGATGAACTGGGCCGTAATGGCAGGCATTGTCCGCTACCTAAAAGGCAATCAATCCGTACTCTGGGAAAAAGCAGGAAGAAAAAAGTGATTAGTTATTAGTTGTTAGTGGTTAGCCATTAGCAAGTAACACTAACCACTAATCACTAACCACTAATAACTGAAATAATTGCAATTCTTCACAAACATCAATATAAAGTCTCTTCAACCGCCCATCACTTACAATGACAAGTTGATGTTGGTAGGTTCTTGCTTTACGGAACACATTGGGAACTACTTAGAAGAAGTAAAGTTTAGGGTGCTACAAAACCCTCATGGGATATTGTTCGACCCGATTAGTGTTTGTAAAAGCATAGAATCGTACATAGAAAACACGCAATACACCGAGGACGATTTGTTTTACTATAATGAGGCATGGCATTGCTGGCAACACCATAGCCGGTTTTCGGGGATAGATAAGGATTTGGTGTTGGAAAAAATAAATCAATCGCAACAAGCAGCTCATACCTTTTTAAAACAAGCCGATTGGTTGATGATTACATTAGGTTCTTCCTTTGTTTACAAACTAGTAGAGCAGCAACAACCTGTAGCCAATTGCCATAAGATGCCTGCACAAACATTTGTAAAACATCTTTCTACCATCGAGGAGACCATTGTTGCTTTGGATACTGTTTTGTTCAGGTTATTTCAGTTTAATCCTGAACTAAAAGTAATGTTTACCATTAGTCCGGTGAGGCATTTACGAGATGGTGTGGTGGATAATAATAGAAGTAAGGCAAGGTTGATAGAGGCAGTGCATCATTTGGTAAATAAGTTTGATAGGCTACATTACTTTCCTGCTTATGAAATAGTGATTGATGTACTGAGAGATTATCGCTTTTTTGATACCGATTTAGCACATCCAAATTATGCGGCTACTCAGTTTGTGTTAGAAAAGTTTGCTGAAAGTTGCTGTAATGAAAGCACTAGAACTACGATGGAAGAAATAAAAAAGCTGGTGATTGCTAGAAATCATAAGCCGTTTAACCCTACTTCTAACCAGCACAAGAAGTTTTTAGAAGTTCAGCTTGCCAAGACGGAAGAATTAAAGAAAAGGTTGCCTTATTTGGACTTTACTAAAGAAATGGATTGTTTTTTAAGCAAATTTTAATAAAATAAGCAGTAGCTAGTCTATAAGCAAATGCAACGTTATTAATTATAAAATTGTCTAATTAGCAGATACAATATTGTAAACAAGAGCATCTAAACCCCATTTCGTTGTCTCTTGGTCAATCAACTTAACTTATGGACACGGTCATATACTTCTTTATTTCTTACGGGATCTTTATAGTTTTAGGTCTTTGTGTGGTTAAATTAATACTACTTATTTGGTATAAACCAAATAGATTGAGTTTTGCTAGAAAGCAATATTTCAGAATCTTTGGTAGTATGGCATTTGTTTCAGACAGGGAAAAAAGTAATCCCAAATGGGCTACTTTTCGACCAATACATGACTTCATTACCTACATTACTTATGGATCATTCTTTCTTTGGATGATATTGTCAATATTAATACGTTTTACAAGTAAATAGTACTTTGTTTCTACGTCAAATCCTGTTGTTCCAAATGGAATTATCAGGCACTTGAATTTACACTAATTTAATTGTGTAGTAATTCAGCTAATAATTTAGTGTGTGTCATTTACAATCCAAGTTAAATTCTAAGGAGGTATTTAGTTAAGCCTCTGTCTTTACCTCAAAATAACACGCATATTTCTTATTAACTTAGAGAATTAATATTAATCTTTAACTCCTATATTTGCCGCTCTAATTTTTGAAGTAGATGCAAAGTAAATTTTCTAAAGAGACATACCTGTATTGGTACGAGTTAATGCAACTCATTCGCCAATTTGAATTGAAGGCAGAAGAAATGTACAAAATGGCTGGTAAAATTCGTGGTTTCTTCCACGCCTATATCGGTCAAGAAGCTATTGCTGCTGGCTGTATGACAGCAACTACTCAGGACGATCCGTATATTACAGCTTATCGTGATCATGGTTTAGGTCTTGCAAAAGGCATATCTGCCAATGCATCAATGGCAGAATTGTACGGAAAAGCTACTGGCTCTTCTAAAGGGAAAGGTGGGAGTATGCACTTCTTTAGTAAAGAAAACAAATTTTTTGGTGGTCATGGTATTGTTGGTGCTCAGATAGGTACTGGTGCTGGATTGGCATTTGCTGAAAAGTATAAGGGAACTGATAATGTTGTTCTTTGCTTTTTTGGAGATGGTGCTTCTAGGCAAGGTATTCTTCATGAAACCTTTAACATGGCTATGCTTTGGAAGTTACCAGTAATATTTATCTGCGAAAACAACCATTATGCAATGGGTACTTCTGTAGAAAGAACTAGTAATGTAATTGATATTTACAAATTGGCAGACGCTTATGAAATGCCTGCTGATAAAGTAGATGGAATGGTGCCAGAATTGGTTCATGAAAGCGTTGCTAGAGCTGTAAAACGCGCTAGAGAAGGAGACGGTCCAACGCTTTTAGAAATGAAGACATATCGTTACAAGGGTCACTCTATCAGTGATCCTCAAAAATACCGCAGTAAAGATGAGGTAGACGAATACAAAGAACAAGATCCTATTACACGTGTTCAAAAAACAATACTTGAAAATGGCTTTGCTTCTCAAACAGAGTTGGATGCAATTGATAATAAGATAGCAGTATTGGTAGATGAAAGCGTGAAATTTGCTGAGGAAAGTCCTTGGCCAGATGACAGCGAATTACTAAAAGACATATATATTGATCAAAACTATCCTTTTATAGTTGACTAATAGATCGATTTTAAACAACAAACATTAAGCTTCTCAGAAAACAAACATAAACATGAGTGATACACAGATTGAATTGCCAACGATAGATGTAAATAATGACGATTATTCATTAAAGGTTCAGTCGTTCTTTCAAAAATTTGGAAGACAAATCATAGTTGGCATTGTTGCGGTAATAGTTGTAATTGGTGGTTTCTATGCTTACAAAGAATTTGTAGTAAAACCTAAAGAACAAAAAGCAGCGGAGTTAATTTACAAGGCTCAACAATACTTTTCTCAAGACAGTTCTAAGAAAGTACTAGATGGAGATGAGTCTGCAAAAGGAGTTTTATACATCATCAGTGAATTTGGTGGCACTAAGTCAGCAAATCTTGCTAAGTATTATGCAGGGGTTAGTTATTTAAAACTAGGTCAGTTTGACAAAGCCATTGAATACTTAAAAGATTTTAAAACTGATGCTAAGCAAGTGCAAATGGTATCTTATGGTGCTTTGGCAGATGCCTTAGCAGAATCTGGAAAGAAAGAAGACGCTGTGGATTACTACCAAAAAGCTGCTACTACTTTTGAGAAAGATGAAAGTATCTCTGCAGAGTATTTGTTCCGTGCAGGTTTACTAAGTGAAACTATTGGTAAAGCAGATAAGGCGCTTTCTTTTTACAAAGAGGTTAAAGAGAAATATCCTAAGACTGAGAAAGGAACTCAAATTGATAAATATATCAGTCGTTTAAGTGTAGAAAAACCTGACTTATAATATGGCTTCAACAGGAAATAACGAATTATATAAAGGCATCCCTATCATAAAGGATGCCTTTGTAGTTATAGTAAAAACAGAATGGAATAGCCCAATAGTAGACAAACTTGAAGAAGGAGCTATTGCCGTATTTAATGAGAATAATATAGCTTACAAGGTAGTAACTGTGCCGGGAGCAGTTGAAATCCCTTTTGCTATTAATTGCTATCAAAAAGAAGCTTTTAAGAAAGCAGATGCTTTTATAGCTTTTGCAACTGTTGTGAGAGGAGATACCCCACATTTCGATTATGTGTGTCAGTCTGTAACGGATGGTATTTCTACCCTGAACTTACAATTGGATGTTCCTGTTATTTTTGGTGTATTAACGGTAAATACCGAGCAGCAAGCCATTGAACGTGTAGGCGGTATTCATGGACATAAAGGAGAAGAGGCGGCAGTTGCTGCTATAAAGATGATTGCCCTAAAGGAATCTTTTAGAGATAGAAAATAAACGATTGCAGATGAATGTACAACTATTTATTCCTTGTTTTATAGACCAGCTTTATCCGCAGGTGGCCTTCAATATGGTAAAAGTATTGGAGAAAGTAGGTTGTAACGTGTCTTATAATGACAATCAAACCTGCTGTGGTCAGCCTGCATTTAATGCAGGGTATTGGCAAGAAAGTAAAGATGTTTGTAATAAGTTTATGGAAGACTTTAGTGGTTCGGACTATATAGTTGCTCCAAGTGCAAGCTGTGTAGGCTTTGTTAGAAACTATTATCCTAAACTATTTGATACAGCTTCCAACCATAAAGTAGCACTTGACATTGGTAAGCGCATATTTGAGTTTTCTGATTTTCTAGTAAATGTTTTAAAGGTAGAAGACGTAGGTGCTTCTTTTACAGGTAACGCTACCTACCATGATAGCTGCGCAGGACTGAGAGAGTGCCACATAAAGGAAGAACCTCGCAAACTTTTGAACAATGTAAAAGGATTGGAGTTAGTAGAAATGCATGATGTAGAGACTTGTTGTGGTTTTGGGGGGTCATTTGCTGTTAAGTTTGAGTCTATAAGTATTGCGATGGCAGATCAGAAGATTACCAATGCACAAGAAACACAAGCAGAATATATTATCAGTACAGATATGAGTTGTTTGATGCATATAGACGGACGATTGAAAAACATAGGTAGCAACATTAAAGTGCTTCACCTAGCAGATGTACTAGCAAACTTTGATTAATTTATAATTTGTAATTGTTATGGCTTACTGGTTAATTAAATCTGAACCCTTTAAATATAGTTGGCAGAAATTTGAGGAAGAAGGTCGTACCTTTTGGGATGGGGTGCGTAATTATCAGGCTAGAAATAACCTGAAGGCCATGAAAGAAGGCGACTTATTGCTTTGGTATCATAGTAATGAGGGACTAGAAATGGTGGGTATTGCAAAGTTGGTAAAGGAGTTCTATCAAGACCCAACAACCGAAGACCCTAATTGGGTTGTGGTAGAAGTATCACCTCTTAAAAGACTATCTAAACCAGTTTCGTTGGCACAAGTAAAAGCTGATGTTCGACTTTCGCAAATGGCTTTGGTAAGATTGGGGCGTTTATCTGTTCAGCCAGTTACTGAGGACGAATGGAATGTAATTATGGAGTTATCTGAAACAACAGTTTAGCTAGTAATAGTATTAGAAAGTATTTATAAAGCCAACTTGACAATACAGCCCAATATTGCTGCAATAAGAATGATATGAGGTTCTTGTATCTTTTTTACATAGATTAAAGCTAGAATACTGGCAGTAGCCATCAAACCTGTAGGAATGTCTACAATGTTTCTTGTTGCAATAACGATTACCGACCCAACTAATGCACCAACCACGGCTGCTGTTATACCACTCACAAAGGCTTTTATTGATTCATTCTTTGATATTTTTTTAAAGTATGGTGCAGGAATAACTGTCAATAAATAGCAAGGCAAAAACGTAGCTAGTGCAGCAACACATGCCCCCGGAAATCCTGCAACTAAATAACCAATAAAACCAACCGTAATTACTACAGGGCCTGGTGTAATCATGGCCACTGCAACAGAATCTATAAACTGATTTTCGGTTAGCCAATGGTTTTCTGTTACCACTCCTGCATGTAAAAATGGAACGATGGCTAATCCGCTGCCAAAAACAAACGCACCAGCTTTGGCGAAGAATATAGCTATCTTAATCAACTTGTCATTTTCATAGTTCCAGAAACCTATTTGTAAGAAAACAAGGGATTGAGCGGTATTGGTTTTAGCCCATTTGGGTGGAGCTTTTACAAGCATATAAATAAATCCCACAGCTACAAATAGGAGTAGTTGTTCTTGTTTGGTATAAAAAGTAAGGCCTGCAGCCACTACAAAAAACAACCATAAGAGCCAGTTTTGCTTGAGAGATTGGATAGAGAATTTGCCGATAGACTTTGTAGTTAGCTTATAAGAACTGTTTGCAATAATGCCAATAACCGCAGCACCAACCCCATAAAATACAGCTTGCATCCAAGATATTCCACCATATAGTTTATAAGCCATTCCCAGAAGGACGACCATTATAAAGGAAGGAATGACAAATGCTAAACCTACCAATGTGGCGCCAATTAATCTGTAATGTACAAAGCCTAGATAAATGCACAATTGAGCCGCTAAAGGACCTGGAGCCAATTGTGCTAATGCGAGACCTTGTTTAAAGTCCTCTTCAGTAATCCACTTTCTATCTTCTACCAAATCTTTGTGCATATATCCTACCAGTGCCACAGGGCCACCAAAGCCAGTTGTTCCTATTTTAAGAAAATATAAAACTAGTTGCTGTAATGAATAGCTTGCATTTTTCTGATTGTTTATCATTTTATTATCGTTATCATATATTGTAATTAAATACTTCCCCATAAAAAAGCAGCAACCACCCTTGAGTAGTTGCTGTGCTTTATAAATCAGCTAATTGTTATTTATTTTCTTAACAATGAATGATTAAAACTTAAAGTTAATAGTTGCTCCATAAGTTCTAGGATCTCCTAATACACCTGCATATAAGCCAGAGTTACCT
Source organism: Chitinophagaceae bacterium (assembly GCA_947381435.1). Classification (GTDB taxonomy): domain Bacteria; phylum Bacteroidota; class Bacteroidia; order Chitinophagales; family Chitinophagaceae; genus Parasediminibacterium. The sequence goes on along the minus strand of CANCVE010000012.1, from coordinate 5,170 downwards.
GCTGCTGCTTGCAATTGCTCAAAATAGTTAGTGCCTGTTAAGTTTCTTCCCCAAACAAAGAAGCTGAAGTTATCAGATTTAAATCCTAGACGAGAATTAAGTAAAGCATAACCGTTAATGTTCAATACGGCTGAAGGAGTAGGGTTTGAAGAGTAGTCTGAACGATATGACGCGTCTGATGCTAAGAAGAATTTACCTGTTCTGTTTAAGAATTTACCTTTTGAAAAGCTCCATTCAAAACCACCAGAAACATTCCATTTAGAAATACCTGGTAATGTTCCACCTGAAGCATCTTTGAATGCTTGTTGTTGTCCGTTAACAGTTTTTCCTGTTTCTTCCAATGGAAGAGGGGCATTTTTAAAAGAAACATATTTACCTTCTGTATATGCCAATGAAGCATTAGCACTAAAATCGGCTGTATATTGGTAACGAGCATCTATTTCAACTCCCTTTACGTTAACTTTTTCTGCATTAGCTAAATAACCTCTATTTAAACCTATTTGAGGTACTTGAACGTTAGTTTGGTAATCTTTAATATCTGTGTTAAATACAGTAACGTTTAAAGTTGCCCCTTGGAATGGTCTTGTTTTTACACCTACTTCATAATGTTGTACATATTCTGGTTTTACTTTTGCAAGCGATATGTCTGCAGTATCGCTAGACCCAATCGTTGGTAAGCCACCTAAATTCAAACCAACAGATTTGTAGTTGTTTGAGTAAGTTGCATACGCATTAAGATTTTCAGTAGGGCGGTAAGAAATGGTTAAGTTAGCAGATAAATTTGTGTTATCGGTATTTGTGCTAAACGCTTGGTTTGAATAAACAGCTTTTTTCAATGCTAACAATGCAGCATCAGTTGTTTGTAAACCTCCGTAAGTAGTTCTTGAATAGTCCAAGTCTTTTTTATCATAGTTATACCTCAAACCTGGTAATATGTGTACACCCTTAAGCGCTTCCCAATCTATTTGACCAAAAACAGCGGCAGAAGTAGTTTTTAAATTAAAATCTGTTTTTATACCGTAGTTGTCCAATAAACCAGGTGTACTGTATTTAGCTTGAGCACCCGTTCTGCTTGTTGCAGCAAAGCGCCACTGCGCAGGACCTACTTCTTCTAATTGTGGAGTAGGAGTAGCTAAATTTTGATATAGATAATATGCTCCTATTGCACCAGAAATTTTCTTGTTAATATTACCTGCATACCTAATTTCTTCCGAATATTGGTTATGTCTTGAAGAACCTTGAGATTTAGTTAAAGCTGGGATAGAAGTGAAATCACGGTCATTAACTGGATCCCAATCCCAGAAACGCCAAGCAGTGGTAGAGGTTAAAGTTCCTTTACCTATTTTGTAATCAATATTTACATGTGCACCACTAATTACTTGGTTGTGCTTCCATGAGTTAGTTTCAACCTTTCTGGAATATGGATCAATTTTAGGATATGCGTAGTTCGGATTGTTAGGGTTAGCGGCAATCAAATCTTTAACAATTGAATCGTATTGGCGATATCCTGAACGCAATGTTTTAGTTACTCCAGCAACCACCAATGCATACCCGTCTGGGCTTTGTTGGTTATAATCTCCCGAGAATAATACTTCTAATTTGTCGGTTGGTAACCATAATATTTGTCCTTTAACACCTACATTATTAAGACCACTAAAGTATTGTTGTGAAGTTTCGTTAAATAGTGTTCCTTGTCTTTGTGTACCAGAAAATGAGAATCTAGCGGCTATGTTTTTGGTTATTCCGCCCGATACAGAGGCTTTAGCTTGAATAAAGTTATAGTTTCCATAGCTCAATTCAGCTTTAGCCGTTGGTGTAAAGGTTGGTTTTTTGGTGAAAACGTTGAATGCACCAGCAGTCGTGTTTTTACCAAATAATGTACCTTGAGGTCCTCTTAGAACCTCAATACGGTCTAAATCTACAAAGTCTAAAGAGGTTACTGCAGGACGAGCATGGTAAACTCCATCAATGTAAAAACCTACGCCTGGTTCAATACCATCATTAGTCAATCCGAAGGTAGACCCTAGACCTCTAATGTTTAGGGTAGTGTTTCTAGGATTAGAAGAGTATAATTGTACAGAAGGAACCAATTCTTTAAGTTTATTAACATTGAAAGCGCCTGCTTCTTCTACCTTACTACCACCCAATACCGAAATGGGAATAGGAATATCTTGTGCTACTTCTTGGCGTCTTCTTGAGGTAACAAGCACTTCTGTTAGGACATTGTTGTCGTCCAAACGAATTTCGAATGGTGTGTTTTGTAAGGTTGTTACTTTAAATTGTTTTTTAAAATAACCTACTGAGCTTACTTCTAAAATAACTGGTAATGGATTGCTAGAGTTGATTTGAAAGTTTCCGTTGCTATCGGCTATCGCAACTACATTCGATCCTTTGATGTGGATGCTTGATGCTGGTACTTTTGAGCCATTTTTTGATAATACAATACCCTGTATAAGGCTTTGCGAATAGCCTAGGGTAGAACTGAGTAACACCATTGATAGTGTACCAGTTAAAAATTTCCTAGTGAATTTTTCTTTCATGTAATGCTAATGTTTAATTGATAAATGTTGGTTGATGTTAATTTTTATTCTATCTAATTTGTAGGCTAAATAATTAGGCCTTTTTCAGTTATTTGTAAAAAGTGTAATAGCCCTAAGGGCAGCAGGTAGCTAGTGGAGTATTTAGAGAGGTAATCTCTACTAAATACATTTTAGAAGTAGCAACAAGACTTACTTCGGAGGCGTTTATTGCCAAGAATTTGTAAATATTAAGTGTATTTATCTCCATTGGCGGCAAATATATATAATTCTAGTAGAGTAATAGACTATAAGTATAAAATATTTTTAATTTCTAATAGATATTATATTAAGTAGGGGGAAAGTAGTAAATAAAAAAAGGCAAACTGCTTGGGTTCAGTTTGCCTTATTACATTTATTTGTGTGGTTTTTAAAATCTGAAACCTCTTAGAAACTCTTCTACTCCCATTCGTTTCTTTCCTTCTAGTTGTAGTTCATTAATTGAAATGAAGCCATCAATACAGCTAAGTTTAATAAACGACTTTTGGTCTGTGAATACTTTGCCAGTCTCTTCATTATGACTAATGATTTCTTTTGTTGCTTTAAAAACTTTCAATTTCTTACCATTGACAAACGTAAATGCGGCTGGATATGGTGAGAGTCCTCTAATCAAGTTATAGATATCATCGACAGCATTATTCCAATCTATCTGGCAGGTTTCTGTGAATAGCTTAGGTGCATGTTTTAGTTCGTTTACCTTTAAATATTGACTGTTTTCGGGTATCTGCTCACTGTCAATGGTTAATGGTAAGCTTTCTTGGCTTACTGGCTTAACAACACCGTTAATTAATCCCTTCATTGTTTCCACCAAAGTGTAGGCACCTATGTGCATCATGCGGTCGTGCAGTTCTCCTGCGGTTTCGTCATCACCTATCGGTATTGTTGCTTGAAGTAGAATATCTCCTGTGTCTATGGCATGTTGCAGTTTAAAGGTGGTGACGCCTGTTTCTTTTTCACCATTTATCACCGCCCAGTTTATAGGGGCAGCACCACGATATTGAGGCAGTAAAGAACCATGTACATTAATGGTTCCCATTGGGGGCATGTTCCAAACTACTTCTGGCAACATCCTAAAGGCTACCACTACCTGAACATGTGCTTTTAGGGTTTTAAGTTCTTCTAAGAATGAAGGGTTCTTTAGCTTTTCTGGTTGAAGAATGTGTAAACCTTTCTCCACTGCATATTTCTTTACAGCACTCTCTGTTAGTTTCATTCCTCTGCCTGCTGGTTTATCGGGGGCGGTGATTACGCCAACTATATTACATCCTGCTTGTACCAATGCATCCAAAGATGCCACAGCAAAATCTGGGGTTCCTAAAAAAACAATACGCAAATCGGCTAATGTCATTGGGCAAAACTAAATAGGAATTGCTATTCTATTGCACCTGTCAACATCTTTTAGCAATAAGCTTTGTGGTTGTTTCGGTGCCTATGTTCATTTTTGGCAGACTTTGCCAACTTCTTATTTTCAAGATTCTGGAATCAATTTTCTTGATCATTCACATCATTTTAGGTTGTTATCACTGTCAAATTAGGTGATGGGTTCTATCATGGTTGACCATAATCTCCAGCATGTTTTAGATGGATCGATTCATGTTTTTAGTGGATCGATTCATGATTTTAGTGAATCGATTTATGTTTTAGATGGATCGATTCATGTTTTCAGTGGATAATTCACTTCTTGAATGAATCGCTTCATGTTTTTGATCAATCGATTCATATTTTTAGTGAATCGATTGATGTTTTTAGTGGATTATTCATTTTTTGAATGAAGCGCTTCATGTTTTAGATGGATGGATTCATGTTTTTGATGGATGGATTCATTGTTTTGATGAATCGATTCATGTTTTTAGTGGATCGATTCATTATTTTGATGAATCGATTCATAGTTTTAATGAATGGATTGACTGTTTAGATGGATCGATTCATGATTTTAGTGGATTGATTCATTGTTTTGATGGATCGATTCATGATTTTAGTGGATTGATTCATTGTTTTGATGAATCGATTCATGCATTTAGACCAACTTTCAATCTTAATAAATTATGTAATTGCAGCGGTTCTCCTGCTACTATACGGTCTCTACGTTTTACAGTTTAGTGACCCCTATCAAAATACATTATTTTATTCCAAACAATTCTGCATCTTTGGAGAGGTTAAAAAATGTATCTGTCGAAAATTTGAAGAAAGAATCCTGATTCTTAGAACTATACTTGTAAGAAAAATTGCTAATCAACAAAAATGGTTAATCAAAACCCTGAACAAATTGCAAGAGATCATATAGACAAGCAACTGATTGCTTGCGGCTGGCTGATTCAAAGTATTAGGCAAGTGAATTTGAATGCAGGTGTGGGTGTTGCTGTTAAGGAATATCTGACAGATGTAGGCCCTGCCGATTATGTACTATTTGTAGAGGGTAAACCTTGTGGTGTGATTGAAGCTAAGCGTGAAGAAGAAGGACACCGAATAAATGTACATGAAGACCAAAGCGAAGGCTATGCTAATGCCAAACTAAAACACCTTAAAAATGAGCCCCTGCCTTTTGTGTATATCAGCACAGGAGAAGTTACCAAGTTCACCGATTTTACCGACCC
>CANCVE010000011.1 GCA_947381435.1 Chitinophagaceae bacterium | reverse complement strand
CTTTTGTACAGCCACTTGACAGGTACTCCTTAATCATTTCATGGCGCTCCCTGTCTGTAAAATAACGCCCCGCTTTTTGAATGATTTTCTTCTCCATTTTTACACCTTTTTAATTTTTTAAAGTGTAAACCTATTTTAGGACAAGACAGTGTGCATGAAAGCAACTAACAAAATAGATGTATATATATATGTAGGTGGTAAAGATGAACTATTTAATTGATAGTGGAGGTTTTAATTGTTTGAGGCAAAGAGGAGATAGGAAAAGAGGAGAAGAGTGGTGGAGGGGGATAGGATAAGAGGAAATAGGGAAAAAGAAAATTGCCACAAAGGCCTTAAGACGGAAAGAAGCACAAAGAAAAGAAGAGGGAAAGTGGGAATAGACAATGAGGATAAGAGGGATGGGGAAGAATTGTAAAGGTGGGATGGAGAAAAAATATTGCCACAGAGATGCACTGAGTGGTTTACATAGAGCTAAGAATTATGGAGAAGTAAAGGATTTCAACACATAGATTGCATAGGAACATAGGCAACATAGGTTTGGCGTGTGAAAAGGTTAAGAAAAAGAACACATAAGGAATGCTACTTCGTAGCATTGAACAACATTTCTTAAAGAAAAAATACAGTTGTCACATAGGCGCTATGACGGAAACAAGCACATAAAAGGTGAAAAAGAAAAGAGGAAGGAATTAAAAACAACATCCCGAAAGTGAAAATTATCGGGATGTATATCATGATTAAATCTTAATAAATAGCTAGGCTACTCTTGGATGTGATACTGTTTAAAAGGTAATTACATTAACCCATTAAAGATAAAAAACATTACGTAGATAAAACCTTTACTTAGAGTGCAGTTGGTAAAAACTCATATCTCATAATTCATATCTCATAACTAAGCTTTAATAGTCTACCACTTGCTCTTGGATGGTGGCGGGAATTTCGCGCCACTCGTACTGTTGCGTGCGGAGTTGCGGTTCAAAGCCTGCTTCACTGATGGCATCCTGAATTGTTTTGTAGGTAAACCTGTGCGGCGCACCTGCTGCACTTACCACATTTTCCTCGAGCATGATACTGCCAAAATCGTTTGCTCCTGCATGTAATGACATCTGTGCCGTTTGCTTACCGACTGTTAACCAACTAGCTTGAATGTTTTTTACATTTGGTAACATTATACGACTGATTGCGATCATGCGAATATATTCGTCGGGGGTAGTCAGGTTTTGAACGCCCCTTATTTTAGTAAGTAAGGTATCCACATCTTGAAATGTCCAAGGGATGAAGGCTAAGAATCCTTTTGCATCAGCAGGTTTCTTGGCTTGTATTTCTCTGATTTTTATTAAATGAATGAAGCGTTCTTCCAATGTTTCTACGTGCCCAAACATCATGGTGGCACTGGTAGTAATGTTTAGTTTATGTGCTTGGTGCATGATTTCTAACCATTCTTCAGCACCACATTTTCCTTTACTGATGAGTCTGCGTACCCTGTCAATCAATATTTCTGCACCTGCTCCTGGCAACGAATCCATACCAGCATCCTTCAAAGCCTTTAGTACTTCGGCGTGTGTACTTTTTTCTAGCTTGGTGATATGTGCTATTTCTGGCGGCCCGAGTGTGTGTAGTTTGATGGTGGGAAACTCTTGTTTGATGGCCTTAAAAGTATCTACATAATATTTTATATCTAGCTCGGGATGATGTCCGCCTTGCAATAGCAATTGATCGCCACCCCAACTGATGGTTTCAGTAATCTTTTTACGGTAAGTATCCATGTCGGTTACATAAGCTTCGGCATGACCGGGAATACGGTAAAAGTTGCAGAACTTACAGTTTGCAATACATACATTGGTGGTGTTTACGTTTCTATCTATCTGCCAAGTAACTTTTCCGTGGGGTACTTGAATTTTTCTGAGTTCATCTGCCACGAACATCAAATCGGTAAGCGGTGCTTGTTCGAACAAAAACATTCCTTCTTCTACACTCAAAAATTCGAAGGCAAGTGCCTTCTTGTATAAATCTGCTAACTGCATGGTATAATCTGTTTTGAAAGGGAACAAAGGTAGGGGTGTAAAGTTGAGTAAAAGGAGCGGTTTATGTCTTAACCACAAAGGACACAAGGAAAAAACACAAAGAGCACTAAGATTTTACAAATTACACAAAGGGTTTAGTTACCCAATCAAATCAAGCTAAAAACCTTTGTGTACCTCGTGAATACTTTGTGTTCCTTGTAGTTAAACTCATTACATATCAATTTCTAGCTTCAAATTATCTCTAAGCACTCTTAGCAGTGGGTATTGTTCGGCAATGCGCTCAAAACGTTGCTTACTGTTTAGTTGTTTTACGGTTGGGATGGTTTCTCTTTCTGTTTCGTTGATGAAGAAGTTGAAGGTAAGAAGCCTATTATGATAGTGCCTCTGCAAATATTCTAGTACAATAGATTTTTCTTGTTCGATGAACTTCTGTTGTAGGGTACTATCTACTTTAACCAAGAAAATAGAGTCATCCACAATCTCTAAAGTGGCAGTAGAGAAAGCATTGGCCTGCGATATTTTATTCTCTTCTTTTATTTTACCAGCAAAATGATCCCAATGCGGTTGCAATGTTTCTAAAGTAATAGGAATAGGGTCTTTTACTTCCTGCACAGTATATCTATCACCATATTTACTACGCAAAGCATCGAGGATGCTTGCCCCCTTGGGCAATGGCGTCTGAGTGGTAGCTGAATTTGTATGGGTTTGGGGCGTTTGATTGCTCATGTTTACCACTGGTGCCATACTTGGAGAAGTGGCTTGTGGAATGACAGGCTTCATGGCTGGTGGAGCCTGAGCGGCAGTAGGTGTTTGCCTTTTTTCTTCTACCAATAACTTTCCTCCTGAAGTAGGTATGCTTGGTGGCGCCGAAATTATCTGAATGGAAGGAACAGGTTTGTAGTGAATGGCTACCGGTCCATCAACTCGTTTTTTTTTTACAATATTGCCATCTTGCAATGACAGCTCTATTGCCTGTTGCAAAAAGTTTAGCTTAATGATGGTCAACTCCACATGAAGGCGTTTATTGCGTGCCATCTTGAAGTTAATCTCTGCTTCGTTCAGTATGTTTAAGGCACTGACCAAATATCCTGCACCGACACTTGCGGCAACAGTTTTATATTTTTCGTCCATCCCTTCCACCACATCTAGTAGCGAAATGGCACGGGCATCCTTACAAACCAAGATGTTTCTAATAAACTCAGCAAAACCATTCAGCACCATATCGCCTTCAAAACCCTTGCGGTTTATCTCGTCATACAATAATATTGCACCTGCCATATCCTGCGCAAGCAAGGCTTCTAGTAATTTAAAATAATAATCGTGATCGAGGATATTGAGGTGTTCCAATGTATTTTGGTAAGTAACCTGTCCCCCCGTAAAGCTAACAATCTTATCCAAAATACTCAATGAGTCGCGCATACAGCCTTCGCTCTTTTGTGCTATTACTTGTAGAGCAGCTTTCTCGGCTTGGATTTGTTCCTTATCAATAATTTCTTGAAGATGTTCTACCGTATCATTGGTGGTAATTCTTTTAAAATCGAATATCTGACAACGGCTCAGTATGGTAGGCAATATCTTATGCTTCTCGGTAGTTGCCAAAATGAATATGGCATGAGCAGGAGGTTCTTCCAATGTTTTCAAGAACGCATTGAAGGCACTAGCACTCAGCATGTGTACCTCATCCACGATATATACCTTGTATTTCCCAGCCTGTGGAGCGAAACGCACCTGATCTACCAAACTACGAATGTCATCTACCGAGTTATTGCTGGCAGCATCCAATTCATGGATATTCATGCTGGCACCGGCATCGAAAGAAACGCAACTATGACATTTGTTGCATGCTTCTCCTTCGGGTGTTTTGTCTAGACAATTAATTGTTTTTGCCAATATACGGGCGCAAGTGGTTTTGCCCACACCACGTGGACCACAAAACAAAAAAGCATGCGCTAACTGGTTGTTTTTGATGGCGTTTTTAAGTGTGGTAGTAATGTGACTTTGTCCCACAACAGTATTAAAATTCTGGGGGCGGTACTTGCGGGCAGAAACAATAAATTTATCCATAACAGGCTTGCAAGATAAGAAAAATAGTTATGAGTTATAAATGATGAGTTATGAGTTTGGATAAGAAATGAGGTATAAAAGGGGCTAGAATCCATTGCTTGTAAGCCTTTTAATATTAAAAGAAAAACTTTCAACAGCCTTAAATTCTAACTATTTAATGCCAGCAACTATTTCACCCAATTCCTTGGTGATGTCTCCTTTAGTTCCATATTCCTTTACCCTTCCTACTTCAATTCCATTCTTCAAAACAATAAAAGTGGGCACATTGGTTATCTTATAGATGAAATGAAAATTTTTGACGGTTTCCTTTTTCCTGTCAACTGCTAAAAGGTTGATTTTATTTTCGGGAAAACCGCTTGCATCTATCAATTGGTAAAACTTAGGCAACAAATTTTGGGTGTCCTCACACCACGTGCCGCCAAAAACAAGCAAGCTGAATTTGTCTTTTTTCTGTTTAAAAGCATTCACTGCCGCAGCATCGGGTTGACCATATTTCATGTTTTCCTTAAACCATCCAAAGGCGGTGTCATTGGCTATCAAGCTTCGGTTTATTACCCCAAAAAGCATCTTATTACCTTTATCTTCCTTCACTTGATAGTTTATCTTTAATGTCTTTAAAGGCTGAATGCAGGACATTGCAAAAACTATTACCACTATTAATCCAATAAAATATCTCATTCGCCAATGCTTGTTTTAAGTTCCATCAAAAAGGTTTTAAACTTGGTAAGGGATTGCATTACCTCTGTTTGCACATCTATTTCTTCCTTATTATTTGTCAGGTATTTCCTAGCACCATCAATACTAAATTGTTTTACCCTTATTAAATCGTAGATTAGTTCTAGCTTTCTAATGTCTTCAGTACGATAAAAACGGTGGCTTCCTACCCCTTTTCTTGGCGTTATCACTGCAAATTCGTTTGTCCAAAAGCGAATTAACGAGTTGGCTACACCAAACATGACGGCTACTTCTGAAATGCCCCAATACAATTTTTTATTCAAGGTTTCATCATCGGGTATATTAAGGTAATTCGATTTATTTTCTACTTCCTTACCGTTCACCTTCATCTTACTTCCCTTGGCTACATTTTTCCGTACTGCTCCTTTCTTACGTCCACGCTTTTTCTTTTTGGGAAAAGCGTCTTCTTCGGTTTCAACAGTCTCTTTTTTAGGTTTTATTTTTACCCTAATCTGACTATCGCTATACACTACTTGATTTTGATTGGAATCTGTTGCTTGATCTTTAATTGTATCATCAGTGGTAACTGCTTTCGATTCTTGAATAACAGGTGCAGAAAGCGGTTTTTCTTTTTTAGGAGAAATTGTTTTATTGGTAGTGGAAACCTTTGCCTCTTCTTGCTTAGAAGCAGGAATGGGGTTACCGAATAAGTCTAATTGTTGAAGTGCCATTGTGTAAAAATAACAAACCAAAGGTCTACTTCCCAATAAGATTAGTAGGGATGGTGGAAAAGCCGAGGTTTATTCACATTAAGCAGGTTAATATGGCAAAAGCTAACGGTTAGTTAGTGTTTCACGACAGAACTTATGCCGCATAAGTTTGAACTTCCGTCGCAAAAGCTTGAACTTCCGTCGCATAAGTTTGAACTTCCGTCACATAAGTTTGAACTTCCGTCGCATAGGTTTGAACTTCCGTCGCATAAGTTTGAACTTCCGTCGCGTAAGCTTGAACTTTCGTCGCATAAGTTTGGACTTTCGTCGCAAAAGCTTGAACTTCCGTCGTATAAGCTTGAACTTCCGTCGCATTTGCTTTGCCTTATGCCGTATTTGCTTTGCCTTATGCCGCATTTGCTTTACCAAATGCCACGTTTGCTTTGCCAAATGCTGTGTTTGATTAGGCATTTTGAATCAATAGTATTTAACGAAAGCGCTTGTTCAATCAATAAATTATGGATAAAATATTCTTTCTTTTTTCTTTAGACAGATAAAATATTTTTTTGTCTTATCCGTCAACTTTGAATTGAGCATTCTAAATTTTCTATAAAAAATAAAAATAATTAAGCGGAAACTTTGGTAACAAAAAAAGTTTCCTTAGTTTCGCGGCAGATTTTAAAAGAAATGGAGATAGGAGAAAGGATAGTACGAAAGGCACACGAACTGTTTATGAGATATGGCATTCGGAGCATTAGTATGGATGAAATAGCGAGCCAACTAGGCATTTCGAAAAAGACTATTTATCAGTCGTACAAAGATAAAGACGCAGTTGTAGATGGTGTTCTGAACATAGAGATGAATAGGATGGAATGCGATTGTTCTCACACCAAGAAGGTTTCGGACAATGCAGTACATGAGATGTTTTTAGCATTGGATATTATGGAAGAAATGTTTGCAGGCTTTAATCCGTCCATTCTTTTTGACTTGGAAAAATATCATCCAAAGTCATTTAAAAAGTTTACCGAGCATCATAATGCCTACTTATACGAAACTATAAAGGAAAATTTAGACAGAGGTATTGCCGAAGGAAATTATAGAGCAGAAATAGACTCGGACATCGTAACAAAGTATAGAATAGGGAGTATGTTTCTCATTTTTAACATGAACTACTTTCCACATGGCAGCTATCCACTATCGAGGTTGTGCGTAGAGATAACGGATAACTTTTTGCACGGATTGGTAACTGAAAAGGGAAAAGAATTGATAACTAAATATAAATTAGAAAGAAAAAAACAACAATTATGATGACACACAAACACGTAAAAACAGCGTTGATGTATGTGCTGCTGTTGGTGGCATCTGGTGCATTTGCACAGACGCAAACAACTAATACACACAGCTTTACGTTGCAGCAAACGGTAGAGTATGCAAAAAAGAACAATACGCAAGTAAAGAATGCTTTGTTGAATCTGGACATTCAGAAGCAAGTAAATCGTGGTATTACGGCAGCGGCAATGCCTTCGTTATCTGGTAATATTGCTGCAACTAAGTACTTTGATATCCCTACACAGGTAATACCAGCAGGAGCATTTGGCCCAACAGATCAAGCTGTAAATTTTGGACTCAACTACAATTCTACAGCGTCTTTGCAGTTGCAACAGTTGCTTTTTGATGGGCAGGTATTTGTAGGATTGCAAGCAAGAAAGGCTTCTATCGATTTTCAATCTAAAAACATTGAAGTAACGGAAGAGGTAATTAAAACCAATGTGGAGAAGGTATATTATCAATTGGTAGTGAGTAAAACACAGATTGCCTTGATAGATGCCAACATTTCTAGGCTTGAAAAACTACAACACGATGCCAAGGAGTTGTTTAAAACTGGCTTTGCCGAAAAGCTAGATGTAGACAAGATTGATGTGCAAGTAACTAACCTAAAAACACAGAAACTTAGCATTGTAAACAGCATAAACATAGGGTATCTGGGCTTGAAAACATTGATTGGTATGCCTGCAAAGGAGGTGTTAGAATTGACTGATACCCTAAGCGAAGCACAGATAAAGGATGGTATTTTGCAAGATGCTCCTTACCAATACAGTGATAGAAAGGAATACCAATATGCCATGCTTGGTAAGAAACTTAACGAATACAACATAAAACGTTACCAACTTTCGTATTTGCCTACTGTTGCGGTTAGTGGTACTTATGCAAAGCAAGCGTACAGGCACAGTTTCGACTTTTTGCAAAAGGGAGATTGGTATCCCGCATCTTGGGTAGGATTGAATATCTCTATTCCAATATTTGATGGTTTCGCAAAAGACGCAAAAGTGAAACAGTCTAAAATTGAATTGAAGCAAACAGAGAACAACATTGATAACCTGAAACACACCATTGATAGTGACGTGGAGCAAGCAACCCTAAATTATAAGACGGCAGTTGCTACCATTGACTTTCAGAAGAAAAATATGGTATTAGCTGAGACAGTGTATAATCAGACAAAAAAGAAGTTTGAAGTAGGTACTGGTAGTAATACGGAAATAACTGCGGCTCAAACGGATCTTGTTACTGCTCAGACTAATTATATTAATGCATTGTACAGTGCCATCATCGCTAAAGTAGATTATCAAAAGGCAATAGGCAAGCTTTAGATTAGTCGAGAGTTGAAAGTCGAAAGTCAAGAGTTGAAGGTATTAAGTAAGAAAGAATCATTCATTTCATTCAAATCACAATTAATCATAGATAACATGAAACAATTAAGAACAACAATACTGATAATTTCAGTAATCACAATGGCAGCTTGTGGCGGCAAAAAAGCAGGTGATGCCGGCATACAAGGAAAGAAAGACCAATTGGCAAAACTGAAAGAACAGCAAACTGCTTTGGTAACACAGATTGCAGGATTGGAAGCGGAGATTGCCAAGCTTGATCCATCATCTGTAGTAGCAGAGAAAGCTAAATTGGTAGCAATTGAAACTGTTGCACCACAACCATTCAGTCATTTTATTGATTTGGAAGGAAAAGTAGAAGCCGTAAACATTAGCTATGTAACGCCTAAAAATGGTGGCGGACAAGTGAAAGCAATCTTTGTAAAGAAAGGAGACGAAGTGAAGAAGGGACAATTATTGCTTCAATTGGATAATATAATAGCAAAACAAAGCCTAGCAGCTGGCGAGCAAGGTTTAAAAACATTGCGCACTCAATTGAATTTTGCTAAGACAATGTATGAAAAACAAAAGAGTCTTTGGGCAGAGAATATTGGAACAGAAGTACAGTTGATTACTGCAAAAAACAATGTTGAAAGTCTTGAATCGCAATTAAAGGCTACAGAAGAACAAGTGAAGATTTCTAAAGAGCAATTAAACTTTACGAATGTGTATGCAGATGTAAGTGGTGTTGCCGATGAAGTTAATGTTCGTGTGGGTGAAGCATTTACTGGTGTTTTAGGTAATGCACCACAAATAAAAATTGTAAATGCGAGCGACTTGAAGGTGGTTGTAAACATTCCAGAAAACTACATAAACAAGGTTCATGTAGGAAGTAGAATAAAAGTGAATCTACCTGATATTAAGAAAACTATTGAAGCAACTGTAACAGTAGCAAGTAACCTGATAGATGCAAATAGTAGAAGCTTTTATGTAGAAGCTAAGATTCCGTCTGATAATAGTTTTCATCCTAACCAAATTGCGCTTGTAAACATTCAAGATTACACTAATGCCAAAGCAATTACTGTGTCGGTAAATACTTTACAAAATGATGAAAAAGGAAAGTATGTAATGGTGGCTGCACAAGAAGGTTCAAAGCTTGTAGCGAAGAAAAAGCCTGTTACCATCGGCGATCTTTATGCTGATAAACTTGAAATTAAAAGTGGAATCGCAGTAGGTGATGTAATCATTACCGAAGGTTACCAAGGTTTGTATGAAGGACAGTTGTTAACCACTAAATAGCTTCAACACATAGGCACATAGACACATAGTTTCCTTAAGAATAAAGAAAGAAAACATAGATAAATGACTAAGAAGCACATTGATAATTTAACCTACTCAATCATAGGGTGTGCTATCGAAGTACATAAGGAATTAGGGCCTGGCTTATTAGAAAGCATCTATGAATCTTGTTTTATCGAAGAATTAATAAGAAAGCAATTGTCGTATAAATCTCAAGTCTATGTGCCCGTTGTTTACAAGGGTAAGATATTAGGTGCTACATTACGGCTGGATGTGATAGTAGAAGATGAAATTATTGTTGAGTTAAAAGCTATTGACAGTATTCATCCCGTTAATCTAGCTCAATTACTCACATACATGAAGCTTTTAGAAAAGCCCAAAGGAGTAATTATAAACTTTAATTGTACCAACATTTACAAAGAAGGACAAAAAACAATGGTTAATGAACTATACTCAAGATTAGAATAATAATCTAATGTGAACTTCTTTTTTCTTAATCCCACTATGTGCCTACTGTGCCTATGTGGTAAAATTTAAAACTTATGAGTGTATTAGAAAATATAAAGGACAAATTCAAGGAGTTTGGCCCCACCACCTGGAGTATCAATAATAAGACCTCCATTTATCTGGCGATGCTCTTTGTGTCGTTGGCAGGTATAACACAGTTTCTTACGCTGCCCAAAGAGCAGTTTCCCGATATTGTTATCCCTACTATTTATGTGCAAACAATTTATGTAGGTAACTCACCGAAGGACATTGAAAACTTGGTAACGCGCCCTATTGAGAAACAAATAAAGGGTATTACTGGTGCCAAGATTAAAAAGTTTACCAGTACTTCTCAGCAAGATTACAGTGCTATCATGGTAGAGTTTGATACGGATGTAAAGACTGATGTAGCGCTTCAAAAGGTAAAAGATGCGGTGGATAAGGCTAAACAAGACTTACCTACCGATCTTACACAACCTCCTACCGCATTGGAAGTGAGCTTTAGTGAGCAACCAATTATGTATGTAAACCTTAGTGGAGACTATGATTTGGTGCACCTGAAAAAGTATGCCGATGACCTGAAAGACAAACTGGAAGACTTATCGCAAATTACTCGTGTGGATGTAGTAGGTGCGCCAGAAAGGGAGTTTCAGATTAATGTAGACAACTACCGTATGCAAAGTGCAGGTGTAACTTTTGATGACATCAGCAATGCTGTGCAAAGAGAAAACCTAGACATTTCTGGTGGTCTGCTAGATGTGGGTACCATGAAACGTAACCTTCAATTGAAAGGTCAGTTAAAGACCGCTTTTGATATTGAAAAGATTATCATCCGCAATACTTCTGGCAGCCCCATCTATCTTAAAGACATTGCCTCTATCGTTGATACTACCAAAGAAAGAGAAAGCTATGCACGATTGGATGGCAAAAATGTGGTTACGTTAAACATCATTAAACGTAGTGGAGAAAACTTAATTGAAACAAGTGATGGCGTTAAAAAGATTGTGGAAGAAAGTCGTGGCATTATCTATCCTAAAAACTTAAATGCTGTAATAACAGGCGATTTAAGTATTAAGACACGTACCTCTTTTAACGATTTAGTAAACTCTATTATCATTGGTTTCATCTTGGTATTAATTATCCTGATGTTCTTTATGGGCGTTACCAACGCCTTCTTTGTGGCCTTGTCTGTGCCGCTAAGTATGTTCGTGGCGTTTGTGTTCTTGCCGGGAGCAGACTTGATAGTAGGCACTCACGTTACCCTAAACTTCATCGTACTATTTGCCTTACTTTTCGGGCTAGGAATTATTGTGGATGATGCCATTGTGGTAATAGAAAACACGCACCGGATATTTGTAGAAGGCAAAGGAAAAATATCTTCTACCATTTCGGCTCGTATGGCTGCTGGCGAGGTATTTATTCCGGTATTAGCGGGCACGCTTACCACACTTGCTCCGTTCTTCCCGTTGCTTTTCTGGCCGGGTATCATTGGTAAATTCATGGTTTATTTACCTACCATGTTAATATTTACTTTGGCAGCTTCATTGTTGGTGGCATTTATAATGAACCCAGTATTTGCGGTTGACTTTATGAACCATGCTGATGATGAGGGGATAAAGAAAAAAAATGATGTATTTAAGAAACCATTTTTCTTATTCCTTGTGGCATCTGCACTAATACTTTATGTCTCTACTCTTTTCCCACACACATCTAAAGTGATTGTAGAAATCGAAGTAAATGGTGCTACGCTTAACATGTTCTTTGCAAACCTAATTACCTTATCATGCTTATTGATGATATTTAATAGCTATGTATTGGATGATGCTATTCATGGTTTCCAAAACAGGGCCTTACCTTGGATAATGAGTCACTACGAAAACTTATTGCGTTGGGCATTGGATGGTTGGAAACCTGTTTATCTTCTATTAGGCACTATCGCATTATTCTTTGTATCCCTATTTATTTTTATTGGATCAATTAGTTCTGGTAGAATCCCTATTACCTTCTTCCCTAAGGGCGATCCTAACCAGATATATGTTTACCTCAAACTACCAGTTGGTACTAACGTAAACTATACGGACAGTATCACCCAAGAATTAGAGAAAAGAGTAAACAAAGTATTGGGATTGGATAATGGAAAGAAGAATCCAGTAGTAGAAAGCGTTATCAGCAACGTGGCTTTAGGTGCTAATGACCCTAGCAGTGGCGATAGAAGTACACGAAGCGAACTGGGTAGAATACAGGTTTCATTTGTGGAGTTCGAGAAACGTAATGGAGTAGCTACAAGACCTTATATGGATTCTATCCGTAAAGAAATGAAAGGATTCCCAGGTGCGCAGATTACCGTTGACCAAGAAAGTGGTGGACCGCCAACTGATCCTCCAATCAATATAGAAATTGCTAGTGAAGATTTTGATGCATTGATTAAATCGGCTAATCTTCTAAAGAATTATCTAGATTCTATTCAGGTGCCGGGTGTGGAGGAATTGAAGATGAGTGTCGATTTAACCAATCCAGAAATTACCTTGAAAGTCAATCGTGAGCGTGCATTAATAGAAGGTGTTTCTACTGCACAGATTGGTTTGGCCATTAGGACTGCCCTATTTGGTAAGGAAGTTTCTAAGATTAAAGAAGGAAAAGAAGAGTATAAGATTCAGCTTCGTAACAACGAAATACAACGTAAAAACTTGGCTGAGTTACTAAATATGAAGATATACTTCCGCGACTTTGCTTCTGGTGGTGCTATCAAGAGCATCCCTATAAGTTCTTTGGTTACGTTCGAGCCTTCTAGCACTTTAGGTAGTGTGAAACGCAAAAACCAAAAGCGTTTGATAGCCCTAGTGTCCAATGTATTAACCACGCAGGGGTACAATGCCACAGGTGTAAACCAAGTATTGGCGGGTCATATTGCCAAGTTTAAAGGCTTGCAAGATGGGGTAACCATCAAGCAAACAGGTGAAGGTGAGCAACAAGCAGAAACAGGTGCATTCCTTTTTAGTGCATTAAAAATAGCACTTGGAACAATACTATTTATTTTGGTATTACAATTCAATAGCGTTAGCAAGTCCATTATCATCCTTTCCGAAATTATCTTTAGCGTTATCGGGGTATTCCTTGGTTTCTCGGCTACAGGTATGGAAGTTTCGGTATTGATGACAGGTTTAGGTATTGTTGGTCTTGCGGGCATTGTGGTAAAGAATGGTATCTTGGTAATTGAGTTTACGGATGAACTCCGTGGAAGGGGAATGAAAACAAGAGAAGCCATTGTGCAAGCTGGTAAAACACGTATTATACCTGTATTGTTAACCGCTTTGGCAGCGATACTAGGTTTTATCCCTATCGCTGTAGGCTTCAATATCAACTTCATCACTTTGTTTAGTGAACTGAAACCACACATCTTCTTTGGTGGAGACAACGTGGTATTCTGGAAACCATTAAGCTGGACAATCATCTTTGGTTTGGCATTTGCCTTCTTTATGACGTTGATTATTGTACCGAGTATGTACCTTATTGCAGAACGTTTACGCCGTCCAATGCGCAAGATGTATGGTGGTAAATGGATTAGTTTATTGGGACTAACAATACTACCTTTCATATTACTAATGTTGGTAACATTAATAGTTCAAAAGATAAAGCATGTAGGTCGTGCTAAAAGATTAAAGAACGTAAAAACAGTTAATGATGCCTTTATAGGTGGTTGGCTGTAATTAATGGATAGGTAATAATTTATAATTAAAACGCCTGGCTTCGTAATGAAGTCGGGCGTTTTTTAATCCTTCAATAATTTGGCTACAACAAAGTCGCAGATGATTATTTCGGTTTGTAGGCTAAGGTATGCCACTACATATTTTTTCTTGTAGCCCACACATTGATATCCTAGGTCTTTCCATCTTGAATAACTACATAACCGATGGTCTAACTCATCAATGGATATTGTAGCAAAAAATTCAAATACGCCATCAACAAATCTTTTTGCGGTAAGTGGCATTCCCTTTCCTTCAATAAAATAGGCAATCTCAGCAACTGAAGTGGCAGCTTGTTCTAGTATGTTTACTTTCCTTTTGCCCATGCCTCAATCAATTGATAAGCATGTGCTTTGCCTTCGGTAAGGGATAACTTTTTCTTTGAAGTTGTTTTGTCAGTGATTGATTGTTGCAATTGTTCAGGTTTCTGGACTTCAACTATTAATTTTTTCTTTTTAATGATGGTACTCCGTTCCATAATATCTATTTTAGTAAAAATACACTTTCCTCCTCAACCTCACAATTCAATATTCTAAAAAAAGTGATAGCAAAACTTAAAGGCATAATATAACGCTCGGCTTCGTGATGAAGTCGAGCGTTTTTGTGTTTGCAATGCTTTAATCAGAATAATTATTCAATCGGTTCGAAGTATTTTGGAAATTCATTTTTCTGAGTTCTTATTTTGTTGGAGGCATCATCATAAAATTGTTTTGCATTCTTAAGCCAATATGTTCCGTAATTGAATTTGAAAAGCTGCTTATTGTTTAGCCTCAATATTTCAATATCTGTTGTGTTTGTCATTTTCCTTATTGAAACATATTGAGGAATACTAATTATCTCATCTGCGCTTTTGTTTAGTTTTACCTTAGTTTCTGCAATACCTAAATTAACCCTTTCGTTGTTTCTTAATGTAAACAAGTAACTCCAATCATTGTATCTATCATTCCATTCATCATAGTATAAGTCAGAATACCCCTTAACTTTCTTTGGCTTTCCAGAGAAGTAACCTATTCTTTTAAACGTTTTCTTAACTTTATCGAAGGTGTATGCAAGTTTAATTGTTTCATTATTCTTATTCCATTTCCAATGATATTCAACTATAAAATCTTTTGCACCATCAAAGTCATAATCCTCATGATTAATGTTAAAGAAAACAGAATGGGTAAAACAATAGGTGTAATTTAAGCTGTCAATAAACGACCATTTGTTGTTTATTAACTTTTCAAAAATTATTGGGTTCTCATTACCATTCCCAGTATCTTTCACTCTAATTCTAAAAGTGCTGTTATGCTCATGAAACACATTTGAAAATCCAGAAGTAAAATTATCAAATGCTGTTTCAGTCGAATCATATTCTGTATGAAAAACATCTTTCACTTGAGCTTTTGTGTAATTAAAGAGAAGTAGTGAAATAATAAGTAATAACTTAAAACGTGTCATTTCTGCATTAGAATATTTATTGCAACTACATTATAATCACTCACACTATAATTAATCATCAAAAAAATACAATTAATGTGATAGAGGAAAGTTGAGTGTAATTGTAAAGGCGTTATTCTTATCTGTCACGCCATCTGTGCTGCTCGACGCATTCATTAGCCCTAATTGGTAGCGTCCAGACAGATACATAACCTCCGAGAAGTAAACATCTACGCCTATAATGGCTCTGACATCAATTTTCTTTACATGTGACGAGAAGTCATTATTTGGATAGAAAGATAAAGAATTTGCAGATTTAATTACTGCCGAATTCAAATAGCCAATCTGTGGCCCTGCATATAGTCCGATAGACTTAGATAAATCATATTTAGCCAGTATTGGCAGATCTATATAGGATAAAACCAATTTTTGATCTCCACCATACAATGCGCTAGCAGAAACAGTTGCCCCCATTTGAGAATAGAGTAATTCTGGTTGAATAGAAAAATTACTATCAATTGGTATGGTTATAAAAACTCCTCCAGTTATACCAATTAAATTTTTAGTGTCAACCTTAGGTGTTGGCGATTCATCAACATTTGCAATATTAATACCTCCCTTTATCCCGTATTTCAATTTGTAACTACTCCTCTTATCTGTATCCTGAGCGGATACACTCCAGCTGGTAATTAAAAAAATAATGAATAACATTAAAACTCTTTTCATAAGAATTTGCTTTATTTTAGTAGATGATAGTAATTGTTTTATAGCCTTGTTTGTGTTCCTTACACCAATGCACAATATTACAACTTTAACTAACATCATTCTAATGTGTCATAATTTTCAGCTGAATATTCATAGCCATTTTATTCTATTCGATCCACGCCTCCGTACTTATAACGAAACAATTACCGTTTAATTCTTTGATCCATTTTTGACAAATCTTGCTAAAAGCACATAGACTATATGAGTTATTATAGATAATCCACCTCCAAATACCCAAAATCCAAGTGTAATTGCAATGTATGGCATACCACAACTATCTTTTTTTGATACTTTCGGAATATAGTAACCTGGCAATATGAAGATATACATAATTAAAAGCAATACTAATATCAAGACCTTCCATTTATTCTGTTTATATAAATCCAGAACTATATACCCAATACATTGACACACGGGCATAAAAAACAAAACGTCTAATGGTGAAATATTTGATAGTAATTCTTTAATCATTTTTATTTCATTGATTGCTATTTCGCTCCTCAATACAATATTACAACATTTGATACTTCCCTATTCAAGCCATCCCGTGTTTATAGAACCTTCACTAAAAGCATTTTGATTGATATTACCTCCATGATTAATAGAGAATCTAGCATTATAATACTCTATCAACCCAGAAATCAGTGAATCATGTAAATTAATTGATAAATAGTATAATGATAAATGCTAGGTGCAGAGCGAGTTTTGCTCTATAAATAAAAGGTAACAATGTATCTAACGATTTCAATATATCACCCCATTACTTTACTTGCAAATGGCATCATGTATCCTGCGCAATCCTCTTTTCAACCACCAGTTTAGTTGGCATTTATGCTACAATAACATCGATAACGACAAGTAGTAACAACAATGACGTTAGTGACAACAAAAATGAGACTAGTAGTAACAAAAATGACGTTAGTGACAACAACATTGAGATAAGTAGTAACAACAATGACGTTAGTGGTAACAAAAATGAGACAAGCAGTGACAACAATGACGTTAGTAGTAACAACTTTGAGACAAGTAGTGACAAAAATGACGTTAGTGGTAATAACATTGAGACAAGCAGTGTTTTTTGATTTTTTACGAACTTGTAGATAGACAGAATAATTTTTAATTTTTTAAACAACAATTATGGTAACAATAAGTGTAACAAAAATAAGATCAACACCCTTGAAAAATCTGGCTCAAATGGGTATGGATTTAAAAGTTTCTATGACAGGGGAATTATTTATAGGAGATCAGCCATTGACACCTGCCGAATTGCAAACACTGATATCAAATTTCACCTCTACTAAGGCTCTTGCTAGTTCGGGTGGCAAATTGGCTAAACCAGCATATACCGCTGCAACTAAGGCTTTAAAAGATGGTATCGTATTGTTTGCACCTTATATAGATGAGATTGCTAAGGGTGATATTGTTATTTTGGCATTGACACCATTGCCAACAACGGAAAGAAAAGATTTTGCTTCATTGATATTGGCTGGAGCATTGGCTGTTGGAATGATTTCTAAAAAGGGAATGACGGGGCAATTCTTTGTTGATTGTAAATCTTATGGTCCTAAAGTTGGCTATTTTGCCATCATCTGCGAAGGAGGAGTAATGCCCCTAGGCGTAACACTTAGCCGAACAGGGCAACTAAAAATACCCGCAGGCTGTACCATGAATATCTTTACAAGCAGCACATCCATGAAGCGTAAAAAGTTTAGTAACCTCACACCAGGCGTTGCTTACTACGTGTATTATGTTTTGACTTATGGCGCTGATACCGTTGGCTTTATGGGTACACCATTGGAAGTAATTTGTAGTAACTAGGTTTTAGGAAGTATAATAAAAGAGCCTGATTTCGGATTGAAATCAGGCTCTTTTTATTGAAAATGCTTATTGTAAATCAAGTATTTTAAGCTCTAAATGGAATATAGGTTGTTAAAGCAAATATGACCCCCATCTACACATTATTTTCTTTCGCAGAGATGTTTTTGTTGCTCTATAAAACCATCACAATCATACATTTTCTTGTACACTAGTATATGCTTATATTTATAAATATGCGGCCTCCATCCCCCAATATTTACTTGCCCAGTAGTGCCCTCTTGTACAACAAAACACTTTTGTATAATCCCTTTACTCGTATTAAACCTAACACCAATAGTAGAATGTCCGGGGTAAATTGCTTCCTTTACTTGGCATTTATCCCAAAAAGCATCATCCACACAATCTTGCTTTTTTAACCATTCTATCAAAAACGCGTAGTTAGAATAATAACTTGTTCTACTAACCCATCCATTAGTTTCCGGATAATATACAAAACCATTCTCTTTCTTTTTTATCTGCCTTTTGATAATGCGCTCAACCTTACTGAATTTTAAATGGTTTACTGCCTTACAAAAGTCTGTATCAGATTGATAACATACACTTTTAGCGGTGAGGAGAAGTGTCAGAAATAAAATTACTTTATATGATTTTTCCATTTTAATACTGCTGCTGATAATTGTAAATCATTTTTATACCATTCCCTAAAGTTATTTTCACCCACTATATTTTCTCCAGTAAGTAAGTCTAGATTCCATAAAATATTGGAGATATAATAGCCATGAATAGTAGCATTTTCGCTACCATTAATCAGAAGCGGGTTACTTTGTAACAGATTAATTAAAAACTGAATGGCAATAGGATCAAACTTTTTCCATTCACCATTCTTCGCTTTTGCAGAATTAATGAATGATCTTATTCTAATTTTTTTATTCAATTGAGTTAGAGCCGAAACCCTTAAATCAGGATTCCAATGTGCAGTTAAAGCTAAAATTGTGTAGGTATAATCCTTTTTATTAAAATAATTGAACGCATTATCATAGTCAATGGCCCACTTGTAGTTTTTAAAACTTAAATGGTTTAAAAAATATCTTGCAGAATCATCAGCAATAATTTCATTTTCCATACCCAACAAAACTTCATCTGTAACTTTTGGAGGTTTAGGATATTCGGACCAATGGTTTGTTGAATCGACCAAGATGTTATTTACATAGGCTTTAAAACTTGGAAAATTGATACAATATTGTTGCTTTTGACCAAAACAGAATTGGCAACAAAATAGAAAAGCAAACAAAACATTTACTTTAAATATAGATGTCCTATTACTATTCATATCAATTTTTAGAATGAGAAATGTGCGTTTCTTAAATAAGAACTGTTGCTAAATTAATTGAATATTACATCGATTCAATATTCGCTTTTCAACATTAAACTTTTTGTAAGTTAAATTGATATCGTATTGCAATATCGTTCAATAGTTTTTTTCTATCAATTCATAATATTTATCAATTATATACTATCAAAAAATGTAGTGATATTTGCACTCTAATTAAACAAATAAATATAACAGTTATGAGCAATCAAGTATTGTCAGTAGGAAGTAAGTTTCCTGAGTTCAAAAAGAAAGCAGTAGTATCTATCGAAAAAGGAAAGGAGTTTGTAGAAATTTCTAACGAGACTTCTGGTAAGTGGACAGTAATGTTTTGGTGGCCTAAAGATTTCACTTTTGTATGCCCTACCGAAATAGCTGAGTTTAACAAAAAGAGCAGCGATTTTGCTGATAGAGATGCAGTCTTGATTGGTGCTTCTACCGATAGCGAATTTGTACACGCAGCTTGGAGAAGAGATCACGCAGATTTGAGAGACCTTAAATTCCCGATGTTGGCTGATACTTCTAAGTCGTTAGCAGAAGAATTGGGCATATTGGCAGATGGCGAAAAAGTTGCTTACCGTGCTACTTTCATCGTAGATCCTCAAGGTATCATCCGTTGGGTAAGCGTTTACGATCTAAGCGTAGGCCGTAATGTTCAAGAAGTTATACGCGTATTGGATGCGTTACAAACTGATGAACTTTGCCCTTGCAACTGGACAAACGGTCAAGAAACATTAACTGCACAGCTAGCAGCAAACTAAGTATTTGAGATATGAGATAGTAGATATTAGTTATTAAACATAGCAACACATTTCTACTATCTCATATCTAATATCTAAAAAGTGAATTATGATACAGAATGAAACCTTTGTAAACTTGTTGAACGAGTTACAAATACCTAATTACACGCCTTCGGCCAATGCATTGGCATTGATAAACACAGATGCACGATTTATAAAAGACCTTAAAATTAATGTAGGTAATGTGCTGAATAATGCACAATACCTAGATAAAAAGGAAGCTTTATTGCTAGCATTGAGCGTAGCGATAAATGAAAAGTTCGATTTACTAAAGGAATCGTTTACCAAAATGGCAAAGGAAGCGGGTGCTACCGACGCAGAGATTTCGGAAATAGTGGCTTGTACTTCTTTGATGAATACAAACAACATCTTCTATCGTTTCCGTCACTTCATGAAAAAAGATTTTTATGCTAATCAACCAGCAGGAATCAAGATGAGCATCATGATGAACCCTATACTGGGTAAGGCTTTCTTCGAATTGGTAAGCCTAGTAGTTTCGTCATTAAATGGATGCGAAATGTGTGTTACATCACACGAGGCATCTGTGTTACAACACGGTTACAGCGAAAGCAAAATATTTGAAGCGGTAAAACTTGGAGCTATCATTAAAGGCTTAATTACCGTTTTATCTTAATATCTTACCACATAGGCATTAAAGTCACATAGCTATTGAGAAAGTGTCAGAAAACAATAGATATAACTTATGCTAACTTAAATCATTCAGCTTTTTTATAGTTTCTATGTGTCTATATGCCTATGTGTTTAGCTATACTCCTAGCTTTTCGATAGGCGAAATTTAACTGTCTAATAAAGGATACTGACCTCCACATGACAGTTTACCTGAATTGTGATTGTTATATTTGCCAATTAAATAGATTTATTATGATTAAAACAGGCAACCCCATCATCAGCATATACACCGAGATGACCCCAAACCCGGAAACAATGAAGTTTGTGGCAAACAAACTTTTGTATCCGGGTAAAAGCATCGACTTTGCAGATGAATCTCTTGCTGGCCCATCTCCATTGGCAAAAGAACTGTTTAGCTTTCCTTTTATCAGAAGCGTTTTTATAGCTAGTAACTTTATTACGCTTAGCAAAACAAGCGATACCGACGATTGGCAAGATGTAATTCCTACCATTAAACAATTTTTGAAAGAATATTTGGAGAATGGTGGCGTTGTGGTAAACGAAGAAGAAGTTGCCAAAACGAAGCAAGAAGCTAGCAATACGGTTAGTGCAGATGATGATGATATTGTGAAGCGAGTAAAAGAATTGTTGGAAAACTATGTGAAACCAGCCGTTGAAATGGATGGTGGTGCCATACAATTTAGAAGTTATAGAGAAGGAACAGTAAACTTGATGTTACAAGGAAGCTGTAGCGGATGTCCTTCATCGATGATTACGCTAAAAGCGGGCATTGAAGGGATGATGAAACGCATGATTCCTGAAGTAAAGGAAGTTATTGCAGAAGCAGAATAAGGTTTGTTTTTATATAATGTTTGTTAAAAGAGCGGGTTCATTCGTTGGATTCGCTCTTTCTTTTTTCACGATGAACCTCAATATCCATTATTTTTGCGCAAAATTGCACCATATAACTGAAAAACATGAATAGATTATCTAGAAGAAAATTCTTGGCTGCTGCAAGTCTCGCAACAATTGCGGTTACTGCTTCAGGTATAAGTAGCAAAACTCCTCCCAAAAAGCAGAGTTTGATGCACGTGGTTTATTATTGGTTAAAGAATCCAGATAATGAAGCCGATAAACAAAAACTAATAGAAGGTTTACATGAATTGGTAACGGTGAAGCAAATAAAGTATCACCATATTGGGGTCCCTCAACAGTTTACTGCCGATGACCCATTGAAGAATTATCATGTATCCTTATTGATGGTTTTTGATGAACCCGGCGATATAGATGTTTACCATAAAGACCCAATTCATCAGAAGTTTGTTTCGGCTTGTAAAGACCTTTGGGTAAAGACTGTAAAGTACGATTCGTTGGGAGTGTAGATAGATATGAGATATTAACTAGGAGTTATAAGATAACGTAATTAGCATACAAAAAAAGAAAAGGCCCTTGAAACATTTGCTTCAAGGGCCTTTTCTTTTAACTTATAACTAATATTTGATAGTTAATATCTATATTACTTAGTTCTCGAAAGTACTATAGAAGTAAGGTGTCTTTGCTTCGAACTCCGCGCTACAAGTATCAACCATTTTGTAAACACGAGTAATACCAAGGCTCTTACGTTTTTCGTACACCTGATCGTCTGTGCAAGTGCCTTGCAATATCTTGGCAATTTGCTCATCGCTAAAGCCATTCTTCTTAGCATCTTTCAATAAGTCATCAGGTAATGTTTCCAAACGATAGTTAGCAACTTCCTTTTCTATGTCACAAATCTTTCTAATCTGATACAAGAACCAACGGTCAATGCCTGTTGCCTGAGCAATACTTTTAATGGTAGAACCTTGCATTAAAGCATCCTTTATACGGAATATTCTATCCCACTTCGGCGTCTTTATATATTCTACAATCTCTTCGCTCTTCATCAAGCTTTTACCGTAGTAGCCTAAACCGATAGCACCATTTTCTAAGCTAACACAAGCCTTTTGCAATGCCTCATTAAAGCTTCTTCCAATGGCCATAACCTCACCCACACTCTTCATTTGCAAGCCAAGTGTATCGTTTGCCCCTTTAAACTTATCAAAGTTCCAACGAGGAATCTTTACGATTACATAATCCAATGCAGGTTCGAAATAAGCTGAGGTAGTCTTAGTGATTTGATTTTTCAATTCATCAAGTGTATATCCTATGGCCAACTTTGCAGCAATCTTAGCAATTGGATAACCAGTAGCCTTACTGGCCAATGCTGATGAACGGCTTACACGTGGATTAATTTCTACGGCAATCAATTCTTCTGTTTGAGGATTCTGTGCAAACTGCACATTACAACCACCTTGGAAGTTTCCAAGACTACGCATCATCAACATTGCTTTGTTACGCATATCCTGAAAAGCAGTATCACTCAATGTCATTGCCGGAGCCACTGTAATACTATCACCCGTGTGAACACCCATTGGATCAAGGTTTTCTACAGTACAGATAATTACTACATTATCATTCTTATCACGCAATAATTCAAGTTCATATTCTTTCCATCCCAATACTGCTTTTTCAACCAATACTTCATGAATTGGACTAGCTTTCAATCCTCTTTCAAGGGCAGCATCCAAATCATCTTTAGTATGAACAAAGCCTCCACCAGTACCACCCAAAGTAAACGAAGGACGAATAACCAATGGGAAACCTATTTTCTGTGCAAATTCTTTTCCCTCTAAAAAGCTATTAGCAACATGACTTGGCGCTACAGCAATACCAATCTTCATCATCAATTGGCGGAACTTTTCTCTGTCCTCAGCAGTATCGATTGCTGCAACATCTACCCCAATCATACGGCAGTTATACTTCTCCCATATTCCTTGTTCGTCAGCTTCTTTACAAAGATTCAAGGCAGTTTGTCCACCCATTGTAGGCAAAACAGCGTCAATCTTATTTTCTTGTAGAATCTTTTCAATACTCTCTACTGTCAATGGAAGTAAGTAAACCCTATCAGCCATCATTGGGTCTGTCATGATAGTAGCAGGGTTGCTATTTATCAAAATAACTTCTATTCCTTCTTCACGAATACTACGTGCTGCTTGTGTACCAGAATAGTCAAACTCGCAAGCTTGTCCAATGATAATTGGCCCTGAACCAATGATAAGTACCGATTTAATTGAATTGTCCTTAGGCATAATTTATTTTTAGAAAATCGTGCAAATGTAAGTGCCACAGGCAAAGGAGTACAAATAATTTTAAACTAATCACCTAAAACATAAAGAGACCGCAACTACTGCTGCGATCTCTTTTATTTCGGTATCTCCCAAGTTTAAATAAGAAAGCGGCCTATCGGGAGAGTCGGCCGCCTTTTTTGTTTTGCCCGGTTCTAAATTCGATGTCACACCCCACGTATGAATCTTATTGTTTTAGGATGATGCAAAAATACATTCTGGCAACAAGTGACAACCCCGTAAAATAACCCTATTTATACTCCGTTAAAACACTCATATCTCTGTAGTAATTTTGCTACTTATTAAAATAAAACTATCTTTAATCACTATAAAAACAAAGTATTTGATGAATTTAATTAGTCATGAGCCTTATATCTATAAATTCGTCCCTTAATAAAGTTTATTATGAAAGCAGCCTTTATATTGTTGATAATGGTAACAACTCTATCCTCCTGTTATACATTTAAGATGGATATTGGAAAAGGCGCACCTAAAACAAATACAGAAACAGTTCATAAAAAGAAGTGGTATTTGTTGTGGGGACTATCTTCTTTGAATACCGTGGATGCTAAAAAGATGGCCAAAGGAGCTAAGGATTACACCATTAAATCACAAGTAAATGTGTTGGACATCCTGATAGGGCTACCTACGCTATATTTTTTAAGAAGTCAAACTGTGAGTGTGAAAAAGCAGTTTATACCAAAAGTTGCAAAACCTAAAGTGCCTTTAGTTATTAAAAAGACAAAGACATTGCTTACTATTGATACTACAAAACATAGTAACGGGAAGTAATTATTTAATACCAACCTGACAATAAAATAACTTAAATTAAACTACCAATCAATTTTCGGAAACGCTACCGTTGATTTTTCCGAGATTTATTTTTTAGGTAATTAACTTCACGCTGTCTTTTTAATTTAAAATCTAATGCTTTAAAGCAACTCTAGTTGCCTTAAATGGTTTTAATGATTGCTCATTGCCTAAATTGAAGTAAAATGAAAGTAAAAGGGTTGCGTTGGTTTGTGCTTGGTTTGATAGTTTTAATCACCATCATCAACTATTTGGATCGGGGAACGCTAAACTATATGTGGATTACCAACACCAAAGTAAACTACAATTTGGTTAATGATAGCCGTAAGGCAAACAATTCAGCTTATGCAACTTTCAATCTTGCCAATAAAAGCTACACACTACACAATACAGACGGCAGCTCAAAGACGGTAAACGAAGAGTTTATTGTAAAAAAGGAAGACAACACAAGTATTCAATACATTAAAAAAGGAGGAATTGCCATTGATCTTGGCTTGGTGGATGCTACTGCAAATGCTGCAGAGATGGGCAAACAATCTAAAAAGATACTCTCTTACATCACCATGTTTTTCATGTTTGCTTATGGCACTAGTCAGCTAATATCAGGTAAAATTTATGATAGGGTTGGTACTAGAAAAGGCTTTCTTTTTTCTGTAATCCTCTGGAGCTTTTCTGATATGGCAACATGTTTTGCCACAGGCGTTTCGTCTTTAATATCTTTTAGGGTATTGCTTGGTTTAGGAGAAGCAGGCCCTTGGCCTGGTACAGTGAAGAGCAATGCAGAATGGTTTCCAGTAAAGGAACGTGCCTTTGCTCAAGGACTTTTTGGTGCGGGAGGTTCGGTGGGTTCCATCCTTGCGCCCATTATTATTTCGATGCTTTACATCGCTTTTGGCTGGCAGCATACCTTTATTGTGGTAGGTTCATTAGGAGTTCTATGGTTAATCCCTTGGTTTATTATCAATAAAACTTCTCCTGCTACCCATCCTTGGATAACCGATGAAGAAAAAGAATACATACTAAGTGGGGAACCTGAAACGAAAACACTTAATGACAAAGCAAAAAGTTGGGGAGAATTATTAAAAAGAAAGGATAGCTATGCACTGATACTTGGCAGGTTTTTTCTGGATCCCATCTGGTGGATGTTTGTAACATGGTTGCCCATTTATCTGGGGGAAGTTTTTAAACTCGACATTAAACAAATCGCTTTTTCTGCATGGGTGCCTTATGTTGGTGCTGCCATTGGAGCAATTGCAGGAGGATGGTTCTCAGGATCACTTATAAAGAAAGGAGTTGCAATCAGTAAGGCAAGAAAAACAGCTATTGTTATTGGCGCTTGTATAACGTTGCCTGCAATGATTGCCGCGGCTTATGCTTCTACCGCCCTGATTGCTGTAATACTAATGACATTCATACTGGGTGGATTTCAGTTTGCAGTAGTTAATATCCAAACCTTTGCCAGCGATTTTCATACTGGCAAAACCGTTGGCTCATTGGCCGGTCTTGGTGGTGCAGCAGCCGTATTAGGAACTATCAGTAGCATGTTCGCCATTCCGTATATCACAGCAGGCGGCAACTGGTTTTTATTCTTTGCAATGGGAACCGTTATGCTACCGCTGTCTATCATCTCAATATTCATTTTTTCACCCAAAAAATAATCTACACAATCAATTTTAAATTATATCACCATGGAAAAAAGACAATTACCCGGTACTGACATTTTACTATCACCAATTACTTACGGAGCATTTGCTATTGGCGGTTGGTTTTGGGGCGGCGCCGATGAAGGTGAAGCCATCAAAGCAATAGAAGCCGCAATAGATAATGGCATTACCACTATTGATACAGCACCCATTTATGGCATGGGGCACAGTGAAAATGTGGTAGGAAACACCATTAAAGGCAAGCGTGATAAGGTGCAAATACTCACCAAGTTTGGAATGCGTTGGGATGTGACCACTGGCGATTTTACTTTTGATACGAAAGATAATGATGGCAATCCAATTAAAGTATATAAGTACAATGGCAAGGAAAGCGTAATTTATGAATGTGAGCAAAGCCTTAAACGCTTGCAAACAGACTATATCGACTTATTGCAGATGCACTGGCCAGATAGCACAACCCCCATTGAAGAAACAATGGAAGCCTTGGAAATACTAAAGCAACAAGGAAAAATTAGGGCTGCGGGTGTTTGTAATACACCTGTAGCATTGCTGGAAAAAGCTATAAAATGCACCGTGATATCTACCAATCAAGTGGGTTATAGTATGGTAAACAGAGCCATTGAGAAAGAATTGGTTCCTTTTTGTTTGGAACACGGCATTGGCATTTTACCGCACACATCTTTGCAAAAGGGATTGTTGACGGGTAAAATAAAACCGGGACATCAATTTGGAGAAGGTGACCACAGACCAAATACGCCTTATTTTCAGCCACACAATCACGCGGAAGTGATGAAGATGTTGGAAACTATTCAGCCAATTGCTGATGCTAGGGGTATTAGTTTGGCGCAATTAACCATCAACTGGACTATGCAGCAACCTGCCATTACCTCAGTTTTAGTTGGTGCTAGAAATGCTGAACAGATGTTGGATAATGTAAAAGCTGTCTCTTTTAAATTAGGTGCAGATGAATTGGAAACAATAAACAATGCTTTAGGAGCGATGGATATAAAACTTTAAAAGGAAAGGGAATCGGTAGAAACGAAAATCGCAAGTTGAGTTGCCTCAACTTGCGATTTTCGTTTAACGAATCCCGATTATCTTAATGCTTAAAATGCCTCAACTCGGTAATAACCATCGCCAAGTTATTTTGAACAGTATATTCAATGCTGTCCTTATCTCTGATGGAACCGCCTGGCTGAATAAAGGCTTCAATGCCTTCTTCGTGTGCCATCTGAACACAATCATTAAAAGGGAAAAACGCATCGCTTGCCAATACCGCACCCTTTAAATCTATCTTAAATTGTTTTGCTTTTTCTATTGCCTGACGCAAAGAATCTACCCTGCTCGTTTGCCCACAACCCTTACCTACCAAGCGTTTATCTTTTATCAAAGCAATGGCGTTACTCTTTAAGTGCTTGCAGATGATGTTGGCAAATACCAAGTTTGCTTTTTCATCTTCGGTAGTTGGTCGTCCACCTACTTCCTTCCAAGCGGCAAAGTTTCCGTTGTCAGTTCCTTGGTAAAGCGTGCCACCAAGCAACGATTTGAACTGACCATTATTAGTCCCATTAGACTCTTCTTTCAATTGTAATAAAATCCTGTTCTTCTTACTTTTTAGTACCACCAATGCGTCTTCGTCAAAAGCAGGGGCTATCAAAACTTCAAAGAATATCTCATTAATTGCTTCGGCAGTGTCCTTTCCTATTGTTCCATTACTTACCAATACGCCACCAAATGCACTTTCAGGATCACCCGCAAGTGCTGCGTCCCAACTTTCTTTTACAGTAGTTCTTTCAGCAATGCCACATACATTGGTATGCTTAATGATTCCAAATACAGCAGCCTCACTTCCTTTAAATTCACCAATCAATTGTATAGCAGCATCTACATCCACCAAGTTGTTGTACGATAATTCCTTACCATTCAACTGCGTGAAACTATTGCTTAAATCACCATAAAAAGTAGCTTGTTGATGTGGGTTTTCGCCATAACGAAGCACTTGCTTTTGCGAACTTGTTTGGAAGGTAGTGTTGGTAGGATTAAAATAATTGCTGATGGCAATATCGTAGTTCATCACTACTTCAAATGCTTTGGCTGCAAATGCCTTACGCTGCTCGATGCTTAGGCTTCCTGATTGTTCTCTCAGTAACGTTTCCAAAACGCCATAGTCTGCTTTGGCGGCTATTACGGCAACGTCTTTAAAGTTTTTTGCAGCGGCACGTATCATGGATGGCCCGCCTATATCTATCTTTTCTATTATCAATGCCTCTTCGGTCGTGTTTTTCAAAGTCTCTTCAAAAGGGTATAAATCAACTATTACCAAGTCTATTTCTGGTATGTTGTATTGCTTCATTTCTTCCAAGTCCTGCGCTACATATCTTCTGCCCAATATGCCACCAAACACAGATGGGTGCAAGGTTTTAACCCTTCCACCAAGGATGGATGGGTAGGTGGTAAGGCTTTCTACGGGTACGCAAGTGATGCCTTCGTTTTCTAAAAACTGTTGCGTTCCTCCAGTGGAGTAGATGGTAATGCCTTGCGCTTGCAATTCTTTACCTAACGATGCCAATCCATCTTTGTAGAACACAGAAATGAGTGCCGACTGTACTTTTTTATTCATAAAAGAGCTTTTTTGGTTGATGTTATCTCATCAACGACCAATAAAATTTTTGAGCCGCAAATGTAAGTAGTTGCTTAAAACTAACCTTCCCAATTCTTTTAGGTAGGAGGATTATGTATAAACTTGTCTATTCGTTATTAGTAATTTTAAGGAATGATGGTTTTGTAAAGGAAGTCTTCGCTTTGAGCGTAGAACTTCCTTTGGCTTCGTTCTTCTCCATAATCTTCCCCGTCCTTTAGATTTGCTTTAGCAATTAACTGTTAAAATATTACTACTACTATGGTTTTCTTTTTTTGCTTCTTTTTTTCTTTTGGGTATTCACATTAATTTGTGAATAACCTAACCCGCAGCAAGGGCTCATTATTTTCACGTCAAGGTTAATTACCTATGGAATGATACAATCCCTTGCTGCTATTTTCCCTTGGTGTCCATATAGCAATTAGGGTTCATTACCCATTATTAAGGACTAGGACGATGGGGCAAATTGGGTCAGGTCATTTAAATGAAACATTTAAAGCTGTAAAATTATGGAAAGTAATGTAAAGTGTTATTTGGGGATTGATGTATCCAAGTCGTGGTTCGACCTGTCGTTCATGAAGGTGATAAATCATCAGCGGCAGACAGTGGTGACGGAACGGTTCGACAACACGGCAGATGGCATTGCCCTCATGCACAAGTTGTTGGTAAAACAGAGCGTACCCTTTGATGAGAACTCATTGTTGGTCATTGAGAACACAGGCATCTACCACAGGCGGTTATGGCGCTACTGTAGCGAGCATTCGTTACCCATCCATATTGGCAATGCCGCCCACATCAAGTGGAGCTTTGGCATAGCCAGGGGAAAGAACGATGTGATAGACAGCAAACGCCTGTGCGATTATGCCTACAAGCAGGCGGAAGACCTGAAAGCAACGGCGGCACTGGATCCGGTCCATTTGAAGTTAAAGGATTTGATGACATCTAGAAGCATGCTGCAAAGGCAACTTAATGCGATCAAGGTATATCTCAAGGAACTAAAGAACAGTAACGATAAGGATATACAGCAAGTAATGGAAAAGGCAAACGAGGCTGCCTTGAAGGGGTTGGAAAAGTCGATGCAAAAGATAGATGGGCTAATAGCGTCACTGATAAAGGATACGGAAGGGATTGATAAGAATTATGAACTGTTGAATACAATACCGGGCATAGGGAATGTGATAGCCGCCAGTCTGATATGCTGTACCAACAATTTTGCAGGCAAGCCCAGTGGGAAGCAATTGGCCAGCTACGCAGGGGTTGTTCCATTTGCGCAAACCAGTGGTTCGTCGGTGAAAGGAAAAAACAAGGTGCACCCGATGGCAAACAAGGAACTGAAGGCAATCCTGCACATGGCGGCATTGAGCTGCATCAGGAATTACCCGGAGTTCAGGGAGTATTATGACAGGAAAATAGCGGAGGGGAAACATAGCAGAAGTGTATTGAATGCAATCAAGAACAAGTTACTTTTAAGGGTGGTGGCAGTAATAAAAAAGCAGCAGCCTTATGTGGATAACACCAAAGTGGCAGCCTGATTTGTTAATTTTTATTGCTGAAAAAAATTTGTTTATGTCATAGCAATCATTCCTAGTTAGTTTATGTTAATTGATAAAAACTTAAAAGGTTATTCCACATTTTTGACTTATTGAGGTGCAAAATGTCAGGGTTGATAAAATAACTAATCAGCTTTGACAAAAAGTATTGTTTTATAGGCTAATTGCTTTTGAAAAAGAAAAGGTTCCTGTTTAAGATGTAGAAATGCCCTACTTATTATTTAGTCATATTCTTAGTTTAATACAACATTTATCCACGCACTAAAAACAATAGAAAATAATAAACTGTTTTCTGTTACTTTTGCCGCTCGAAATAGTGACTTACTGTCCGTTAAACTAACAGATCGGTCTACATAAAACAAGAAAAAGTATACAATGGGAGCTCAATTAAAAGAAGTACGTAACAGGATTAAGAGTGTTCAGAGTACGCAACAAATTACCAAGGCAATGAAGATGGTAAGTGCGGCTAAACTTCGTAAGGCACAGGATTCTATTATCCAAATGAGGCCTTACGCCCAAAAGTTGCAAGAAATGTTGAGTAATATCGTAAGTAATTCTGATGGTAATACTGAGATTAAGCTAGCTGAAGTAAGAGAAGTAGAAAAAGTTTTGTTGATAGTTATCACTAGCGATAGAGGATTATGCGGTGCATACAACGCTAACGTGGTGAAGATGGCAAAAGCTACTATCGAAGAAAAATATAAGACTCAATTTTCTAAAGGCGAC
This sequence comes from Chitinophagaceae bacterium, assembly GCA_947381435.1. Taxonomy (GTDB): domain Bacteria; phylum Bacteroidota; class Bacteroidia; order Chitinophagales; family Chitinophagaceae; genus Parasediminibacterium. The sequence goes on along the minus strand of CANCVE010000011.1, from coordinate 36,748 downwards.
ATTACTGTTTGGAACATAGGTAAGAAAGGATGGGAAAGTTTAACTAAGTCTGGCTTTAAAACAGATGCAACCTTTAAAGATATATACCTGAACTTAAACTTCGAGAACGTACAAGCTGCTGCCGTTGCCGCGATGAAAGCGTTTGAAGGTAAAGAATTTGATGCAGTAGAATTGATATATAGTGAGTTTAAAAATGCTGCCACTCAACAGTTTAAGGCTGAGCAGTTTTTGCCAATTCCTAAGGTAACTCCTAAGGCTGGAGCTAAGAAAGCTGACTTTATTTTTGAACCAGCACAAGATGTATTGATTGCTGAGTTGATGCCCAAAATATTAAATACACAATTATACAAAGCCGTTTTGGATGGTAATGCCAGCGAACACGGAGCAAGAATGACGGCAATGGATAAGGCGAGCGAAAACGCTAACGAATTGTTGAAGAGCCTGAAACTTAGCTACAATAGGGCAAGACAAGCTGCCATCACTACCGAACTTACAGAAATTGTAAGTGGTGCAGCAGCATTAGAAGGATAAAACTTTTTTCACCACAAAGACACGAAGGCAGAAAGAAGCACATAACGTTTCCTTCTGCCTTTTTCTCTTTAGTTCTTAGTGTTAGTTTGAGACTCAGCGTCTTTGTGGCAAAATACTCTACAAATGGAATTAAGCGAAATAATACCTCATATTGAAGTGCTGATTTTTGCAAGCGACAAACCCCTTACGGCATTGGAGATTGTGGAGCTCATAAACAATGCTTTTGGTTTTATGGAGCAAAGGGTATCTCTCGATCAGGTGGTTACTTGCATTGATGGAATAAGAGAAAAATACAGTGCAGAGTTTTATCCATTTGAAGTTAAAGAAAGTGGTGGAGGCTTACAGTTTCTTACCAAACCTAGTTACTATAAAACAGTTGCACAACTAAATGGAGATAAGTTCCTGAAACGGTTATCGAATGCAGCTTTAGAAACACTTGCCATCATTGCTTACAAACAACCTATAACCAAGGGAGAAGTGGAAAGCATTCGCGGGGTGAATAGCGATTACAGTATTCAGAAATTGCTTGAAAAGGAACTGATACTGATAGCTGGGCGTAATGAGAAGATGCCGGGGCATCCGCTTTTATATACAACTTCCAAGAACTTTATGGATTATTTCGGCATCAATACTGCGGACGATTTACCTAAGATTAGAGAAGTGCTTGCCGAACAATTTACTCAAGGTACCATCGTAATGCCAGAGGATTTTGCATCTGGAACAGAAACTTTCGATGAGGATGGAAAAGCTTCCAACATCGTAGTAAATAAGGATGGAGAACTAGATACAACCGAATAGACCTGACAGCTTTAAACAAACTATTCCTAAAACATTAATAGAAGAATGACTTTATCAAATCAACAGCTTACAAGCATTGCGCAACATTTTGGCACGCCAGTATATGTTTATCACGCAGAAAAAATGGCCCAGCAGTATAATAACCTTACTTCCGCCTTTGCAGGGCAAGATGTAAAGATATTCTATGCTTGTAAGGCTTTAACCAATATCAATATTCTCAAACACTTTTTGCAGTTGGGTTCCAACGTTGATTGTAGTTCTATCAACGAAGTAAAGCTTGCCTTACACGCAGGTTTTCCGCCAGAGAGGATATTATATACCAGCAATGGTATTGGCTTCGATGAGATAGAAGAAGCGCAAAGTTTGGGCGTTCATATCAATATAGATAGTCTTTCTAACCTCAGAAAGTTTGGCGAAAAGTACGGGCATAGCTATCCTGTAGGTGTGCGTTTGCGTCCCAACATCATGGCGGGTGGCAACCTGAAAATATCTACAGGTCATGATAAAAGCAAATTTGGTATTCCTATCGATCAGATAGATGAACTATTGGCTATCATCAAGGAAACCAATCTCTTTATGCAGGGGTTACATATACATACCGGTAGCGAGATTAAGGATGTGGAAGTATTTATTAAAGGTATTGAAGTTTTGTTCGATATAATTCCTCTGTTTAATGAACTTGAGTTTATCGACTTGGGCGGTGGATTTAAAGTGCCTTACAAAAAAGGAGATCATGAAACCGACATTGCATTATTGGCACAAAAGGTAGGTGAGGCATTTGCCAATCATCCTAATCCCAATGGCAAGCCTTTGCAGGTTTGGTTTGAGCCGGGAAAGTATCTGGTGAGTGGTGCAGGTTATTTAATTACGCAGGTAAATGTTTTAAAAGAGACAAAGTCTATTCATTTTGCGAGTGTAAATAGTGGATTTAATCATCTGATACGCCCAATGTTTTATGATGCACACCATAACATCAGCAACATATCCAATCCTGAGGGAGAAGAAAAACACTATGCGGTGGTAGGAAATATCTGTGAGACAGATACGTTTGCGTGGGACAGAAAACTGCATGAAGTAAGGGAGGGCGACTATTTGGTTTTTGCCAATGCGGGCGCCTACGGATTTGAAATGAGTAGTAACTTTAATAGCCGCTACAAACCAGCAGAGGTTTTGGTGAAGGATGAGGCTTTTCATTTGATTAGAAGAAGGGATGTGTTTGAGGATTTATTGAGGAATCAGGTGGAAGTATTGTAAGAAGTCAAAAGTGGAAAGTTGAAAGTCAAAAGTTGTGTGTTTTAGCTTCGATTAGAAATACTTTATACTTTTGACTTTCGACTTAAAACAATCTCCGTCAATATAAATTTCATTTCTTAGTTTGCAGCGCGATGATAGAAATACGTAACATACAAAAGTCGTTTGATGGTCGGGTAGTACTCGACGATATTACTGCTGTAATGGAAACTGGCAAGTGCAATCTAATTATTGGGGCAAGTGGTAGTGGCAAGACAGTATTGACAAAGTGTATGGTGGGATTATTTCAACCAGATAGCGGTGAGATAATATTTGATGGAAAGAATATTATTGACATGTCCGATGATGAACGAAAGGGATTGCGCAGACAAATTGGTATGTTGTTTCAGGGTTCTGCGCTGTTTGATAGTATGACGGTTGAACAGAATATATTGTTCCCATTAGATATGTTTTCGAAGCAGACACTTGCCGAGAAAAAGAAACGCGTTAATGAAGTATTAGAGAAGGTAAACCTTGTGGGATCGAACAAGAAGTTCCCCTCAGAGCTAAGTGGTGGTATGAAGAAAAGGGTTGGTATTGCCCGGGCCATCGTATTGAATCCAAAATATCTATTTTGCGATGAGCCAAACTCTGGACTTGATCCACAAACGTCTTTATTAATTGATAAACTAATACACGAAATAACTAAGGAATACAATATGACTACCATTGTTGTTACCCACGACATGAATAGTGTAATGGAGATAGGCGACAATATTGTATATGTTCATAAAGGAAAGAAACAGTGGGAAGGGAGCAATAAAGAAATTATTTTTAGTGATAATGAGCTGTTGAACAAGTTCATATTTGCCTCCGACTTCTTGCAGGATGCCAAGCAAATGCGGATGATGGAAGCAAAGAAAGGATAAACTTTAAATAGAAAAAATTAGATAGAGATATAGAAATGCCCTTTTCAGTTGTGGAAAGGATATTAAAGAAATGATTTAGGATGCACACAATAACACTTTTTTTTCTTTTATTAAGCTTATAATCTTACATTATTCTTAAGAATTGTAAAAGTTTTGAAAGTATTCTCCACCCATTTTACTTCCAAAACTCTCCATTTTACTTTCAAAACCATTCATTCTACTTTCAAAACTCTCCATTTTACTTTAAATCCCCTCCATTTTACTTTAAAAACCTTCCATTTTACTTTAAATCCCACCCATTCTACTTTCAAAACCTTCCATTTTACTTTCAAAACTCTCCATTTTACTTTCAAAATACTCCAGTTTACTACAAACTTTGCCTTAGATAGCTAATGGCATTCAATCTTATTTTGGTAATGATATCGAGCGTAGCTTGTCCGAATCGCTATTTCTAAAAGCACCGTTATTATTCAATTCCTAATTTCTGAAACCTTTATAATTCTTTTCGGAAGCAATAAATTAACAATTCCGAAAACGCTTACTGAGAATAGTCACCCTTGCTTTTCGCATTTACCTGTACTTTGCACCCTTGGTTTGGTTGATGCCAATTATTTTAACAGTTACACTGAAACTATAATAGGCACTAAATAGAAAACGCCAAATATTAATTGCTAACTAAAAAATGTTTTATGGACAAGAAAGATGCTAAATGGGAACAGGCATTAGAGTACCACGCCAGCGGAAGACCGGGCAAAATAGAAGTAATACCAACCAAAGAAGCTAAGACACAACGCGACCTTAGCCTTGCTTACAGTCCCGGAGTTGCTGCTCCTTGTATGGAAATATTCCACAACCCTGAAGATGTATATAAATATACTGCCAAAGGAAACTTGGTGGCTGTGATAAGTAATGGTACTGCCGTACTCGGATTGGGAGATATAGGGCCGGAAGCAGGTAAACCTGTAATGGAAGGAAAAGGGGTATTGTTCAAAATATTTGCAGATATAGACGTTTTTGATATTGAGATTAATGAAAAAGATCCAGAGAAGTTTGTTCAGATAGTAAAAGCTTTAGAACCTACGTTTGGTGGAATTAATCTGGAAGATATTAAAAGCCCTGAATGTTTTTATATAGAAGAAAAGCTAAAGGAGCAGTGCAAGATTCCTATTATGCATGATGACCAACATGGTACAGCTATCATTAGTTCGGCTGCTTTACTGAATGCACTAGAAATTCAAGGTAAAAGTATTCAGGATGTCCGCATTATCGTTAATGGTGCGGGTGCGGCTTCTATGTCTTGTTGCAAACTTTATGTGGCATTGGGCGCGAAGCCCGAAAACTTCCTGATGTTTGATAGTAAAGGTATTATTCATGTAGGAAGGGAAGGATTATCGGCTAATAAACTATTATTCGCTTCAAAAAGTGCCGATTGGACTTTTGAATCTGCCTTTATTGGTGCCGATGTATTTATTGGATTAAGTGTGCCAAACGTGGTTACATCGGAGATGCTGAAGAGCATGGCACCAAACCCAGTAGTATTTGCAATGGCTAACCCTGATCCAGAAGTTACTTATGAGATTGCAATTGCTGCTCGTAAAGACATAATCATGGCAACCGGGCGAAGCGATTATCCTAATCAGGTAAACAATGTACTTGGGTTTCCGTACATTTTTAGGGGTGCATTAGATGTGAGAGCAACCAAGATTAATGAAGAAATGAAGTTGGCAGCTGTATTGGCTTTAGCTGAATTGGCAAAGTCGCCTGTGCCAGATTTGGTAAACATGGCTTATAACCAGAAGAATATCGTTTTTGGAACTGAATATATTATTCCTAAACCATTAGATCCTCGTTTGTTGAGTACGGTGGCCCCAGCAGTTGCTAAGGCTGCAATAGAAAGTGGTGTGGCACAGAAGAAAATAGAAAACTGGGATGCGTACAAGGTAGAATTGGATAAAAGACTTGGCCTAGATAACCAATTGTTGCGAGCAATTAGTAGTAAAGCAAGGAAAGAGCCTAAGCGTATAGTGTTTGCCGAAGCTGATAACATTAAGATATTGAAAGCGGCAAGCATTGTATATGATGAAGAAATTGCTTATCCGATACTCTTGGGTGATGAAAACAAGATAAAAAAGATTGCGGAAGAGAATGAAATTGATATTGCAGATTTGCCAATCATCGATCCTCGCTCTGAAAGTATGGATGCAAAAAGGACTGAGTTTGGTGAGCTGTATTTCTCTAAAAGAAGTCGTAAAGGAGTAAATCAGTACGAGAGCGTTAAGATAATGAAGGATAGAAACCATTATGGTTGTATGATGCTAGAAACTGGTGAGGCTGATGCAATGATAAGTGGACTGACCAGAAATTATGCAGATGCAATCAGACCTGCATTGAATATTATAGGAACAGAAGATGGGGTGAAGAAGATTGCAGGAATGTATTTATTATTAACGAAGAAAGGTCCTCTTTTCTTGGCAGATACTACTGTAAACTTTAATCCTACTGCCGAAGAATTGGCAGATATTACGGTGATGGTAGCGCGCGAAGTTCGTAACCTGAACATCACTCCACGTATTGCAATGCTTAGTTACAGCAATTTTGGTAGCAGTAATAGTGATGAAGCTAATTTGGTGGCTAAAGCAACAAAGCTGGTAAAGGAACAAAATCCAACATTGATTATTGATGGAGAAATGCAAGCTAGTTTGGCTTTCAATAATGAAATATTAAAGGATAACTATCCTTTTAGTGAGTTGGTAGGACACGATGTAAATGTGCTGATATTCCCTAACCTTACTGCTGGAAATATAGCCTACAACCTGATGAAGGAGATAGGTGGTGCAGATGCTATTGGACCAATACTATTAGGTATGAAAAAACCTGTACATGTATTGCAGTTAGGAAGTACTGTTAGAAGTATTGTAAACATGGCATTGGTTGCAGTAATTGATGCGCAATTGAAATGCAAAACGGATATTGAACCAATAGTTAATGCTTCTGAATATTGGGGAAGGATGAAAGACAAAAGCTAGTTAAGAAGTAATAAGTCAAGAGTCGATAGTCGTAAGTAACGAGTCTAATCTATATATTTGTTTTTATAGTAAGACTCATGTTACTTGTAACTATCGACTTTTGACTATCAACTAAAAAAATAATGAAGTTATTTTCTCATATAGGCGCTTATATATTGATGCTGAAAGGCATGTTTACAAAACCTGAAAACAACAAGATGTACTGGAACGAATTCATGCATCAATGTGCTGAAATTGGTTTTGGAGCATTGCCAATTGTTGTTATCATCTCCTTGTTTTTAGGTGCGGTATCAACGGTACAAACGGCCTATCAGTTAGTGAGTCCCCTAATTCCTATGACAACCGTTGCGCAGATTGTAAGGGATAGTATGATTCTAGAACTTTCTCCTACCGTACTAAGTATTGTTTTGGCGGGTGTTATAGGAAGTAAGATTGCGAGCGAACTGGGTAATATGCGCATTAGCGAGCAAATAGATGCCTTAGAAATAATGGGGATTAATCCAAAAAGTTATTTGATACTCCCTAAGATAGCCGCTGGCTTAGTGGTCATTCCAGGGCTAATTGTTATTTCTGCTTTCTTAGGTATCTGGGGTGGTAAGATGGCGGGTAACCTTAGCGGTATACTTGCCCCAGATTTATATGATATTGGTCTTCGCCAAAACTTAAACATTTATAACATTACGGTTGCTTTCTACAAATCTTACGCATTTGCTTTCATTGTAAGCAGTATTCCGGCCTATTATGGCTTTAATGTTAAAGGTGGCTCTCTCGAAATTGGTCGTGCCAGTACAAGTGCTGTTGTGGTTTCATGTATATTAATTCTCATTGCCGATTATACAATTGCGGCACTTTTACTTTAGGTAGTGAGTCGTTAGTCAAAAGTTGTGAGCCGTTCTTTACTTCCTACTTTCGACTTCCGACTTTTCACTTTCGACTATTATAATTTATTTACTTTGCAGCTATAAAAGTTACCCATGAAACACATCGTATTTCTCATCGCAATTTTAATAGCAAGTAGTCATTTGTTAGCCAATGATACCATCATTGTAAGAAAGGATCCTCGTTTGGATGTACTTTCCGATAAGCAAGCAGAAATAAATAAGCGTACAAGTATGATGACTAGCTCTGGACTTTACAAGGGTTACAGAATTCAAATTCTAAGTACTACCAATAGAGATCAGGCAAATAAGGTTAAGTCTGAAGTTCTCTCCAAGTTTACTGATCAAAAGGCTTATCTTACCTATAACTCTCCTTATTTTAAAGTAAGGATAGGCAATTTTATTAATAGAGATGATGCTGAGAAGTTCCGTCAGCAACTGAGTAAAATATATCCACAAGGAGTTTATGTGGTAGAAGATGCGGTTGAATATACGATGAATAATGATCAGTGAGTAATTAATGATTAATGTTTAGTGATTAGATATTAATCTTTAAACATTAATCACTAAACATTAAAAAAGATGTTATTACAAAAAATAAAACAACTGGCTGCTGACTATGCTCCAGAAAGTATTGCTATCAGGAGGCACATTCATGCCAATCCAGAATTGAGTTACCAAGAGTTTAATACTAGTCAATTTGTGCAGGATAAACTGACTGCCATTGGTATTCCCTTCGAGATAAAAGCTACAACAGGAGTTGTTGGATTGATAAAAGGAAAGAATCCAGAGAGCCGTATTATCGCTTTACGTGCCGATATGGATGCCTTGCCCATTGACGAAGAAAATGATGTGCCTTATAAATCGAAGAATCAGGGAGTGATGCATGCCTGCGGTCACGATGTGCATACCACGGTTTTATTGGGTGCAGCCAAGATATTGAATGAAATAAAAGACGACTTTGAAGGAACCATAAAACTCATCTTTCAACCTGGTGAAGAACGCAACCCTGGTGGTGCTAGCTATATGATTAAGGAAGGCGTGTTGGATAATCCCCGTCCTCAAGGCATCATTGCCTTACACGTAAACCCTAGTTTAGAAGTTGGCAAACTTAGTTTTAGAAAGGGTAGGGTGATGGCAAGTGCCGATGAAATATATATTACCATCCGCAGCAAGGGTGGTCATGCGGCGGCACCTCATCTAACGGCAGATACTATTTTAATTGCTTCGCAGATGATTGTTAGTCTGCAACAGATTATCAGTAGAAACTGTAATCCGCTTTCTCCGTCTGTGTTAAGTATTTGTAGTATTCAGGGCGGACATACCACTAATGTGATTCCGAGTGAGGTGAAAATGATGGGCACATTTAGGGCAATGGATGAGGCTTGGCGTTTTAAAGCGCATGAATTGATGACCAAACAAGCGGTTGGTTTGGTAGAATCGATGGGTGCAGAAATAGATTTTAAGATAGATGTTGGTTACCCTACGGTTGATAATGATCCCGCATTTACAGAAGCGGCTTGGCAACAGGCAGATGTTTATATGGGAAAAGAAAAGGTAGAAGAAACCGAAATACGTATGGGTGCTGAAGATTTTGGCTATTACACACAGATAGTTCCAGGCTGTTTTTACCGACTTGGAGTACGTAATGAAGCACAGGGAATTGTTCATAATGTACATACCCCAAAGTTCAATATAGATGAAAGCGCCATCGAAACTGGCATCGGTGTAATGGCTTGGTTGGCTGCAACTGTGAAGGTTTAATTGGAATAACCTAATTCAGTTTGTAATAATGGAAAAGCCAGAAGAGAAACATTGTCCCAGGTGCAACAGCGCTTTTATCTGCAATGTGGGTGATATTGTAAACTGCCAATGTTATGGTGTTGAATTCGATGAAGCATCAAGGAGCATTTTATCAAGCACAGGGTTTGACTGCCTTTGCCAGAATTGTTTAGTGGAGACAAAATCAAAGGCAAATCCTAATCAGTAGTCTTTTATAAACTTAAAATGAAACAAATACTAGTATTGTTGTGAATCACTAAAAGCTGTTTCTATTTATCAGTACTTGTGTTTTTTTATGGAGACTAAACCCCTATTATGCTTCACCGGCACTTACTTTTATTGGAATACTATAAGCTCCACGCCCATGCGTATTTATGCCAGCTATTCGATAATAGGCTGTATTGCCTGGGGGAAGATTGCTAATGGTTACGGTAGTTTTTGAGGGTGTATCTTCGGTGTCTTTAAAAGTGGTGTTATCGGGACTTGATTGAACAACATAACGGTTTGCTCCAACTAATTTATCCCAAGACAATATCAACTGACCAATCATTTCGCTTGTTTTCCCCTTCAAACCATATACCCTGCCGAGTACTTGGGATGATGTAGGGCCACCTTTTACGGTTAATGAAGCACTTTCTATCTTTGTAGCGTCGCCACCACTTGCTTGCTGGATGTAAGCTAAAAATTTAACCATCAAAATTCTATGTGCCTTCAGTTGAAGTTTCATCACATTTGTAGCTGCTGGGCCTTTCTTGCGGGAAAGGTTGTACTTTGATTCCAATAAACTAGCAGAGTCTCTAATTTGAAGTAGGGTAGGAATTGGCGTGGTATAGTTGGCGTTGCCCTCAGTGGCATCCGCAATTTCTCTTGTGCGTACTACAATTTGTGTTACTGTTAATCCTCTGAAACCTAATACTGCTTGTGACATGATTTTACGATTTAAAATTGTTTAAAATATATTTGTTAAACCATGTTTTCGTAAGCCATCAATACAGAAAATAGAGGGAAAAATTTTTAATGGAAGCACTTGGTGTTAAAGTTTTTTTGAAATGCACGGTTTTAACATAATGTCAACTGTATTGAGTTTCGATGCACGTGCATTCAAACTCAATACAGTTGTTTTTTAATGGATTATCTGTGTTTTCCCAATTTTAGCCTGAGCTTTTTGTTTCAAAGCACTTGAAATCAGTTTCATTTTGCTTGTTACCAAGCCAAACCTCTATGTGTTTGTGCCAACTTTACACCATTTTAACATATAAACGCCTGTTTCTGGGTTGGTATCATCCGTTGCCAAACTGAATGCACGTGCGTCTATACTAAAATTAGATGCTTTATTCAAAGAACTAGAGGCATTTTGTATCCGGTTACACACCCTATTTTCAATGCCTTTTTATTTGTCTTCAAAGGTGAGTGTAATAATTGGATAAGTATTTAATTACTTTTCAATGATACACTGGTAAAAAGTTGATTCAGACGTAAAAAAGTTTTTATTGTTGCGAGTATTGTGATTTTGTTAGCATTTTCGAGTGTTTTTTGACAGAAAAAGCTGAAAAAGTAGAAATTTACCAACTGCACCATAGCCCCGCAATGTCCTCCTGAGTTTACGAAGAAACTTATTTTGCTACATAAACCTGTTTTGAAATGGAAATGCCTTTTACTCGACAAAATGTAATTGATCTTTATTTGGTTAGATGCTTCCTTCGTCAGCAAGACATCGGGGATGCTGATACTTTATTGGTGTTGTAATATTGGTACTGACTATCTCCACAATTTTCAGCCTGTTCTAGCGCGCTTATTTTTTGTTTATAACGTTTTCAATAGTCGTCTGAAGCAGTTGAATAAATGGTTTGAGCTATAAAACGTTATAGTTTGTTGACATTATTTCACATAAAAGCCATTAAAATCGAGGAATATAAAAAAAAGTTAATCGCTAAATTGGTATTATTGGTACTTTCGTGGCTATTTCAATGATTGTTTATTATGGTAAAGAATATATTATTACTCCTATTTGTATCATTTTGCTTGTCAGCTGCGGCTCAATCACCCAAGTTTAAGTTGGTTACCACTCAGGTATCTAAAGGATATACGCCCGGAAATGATTATATACAGTTATTGGTAGATGGAAAAAACACGTGTAGTGAAGCTACTGGAGGCGATAGTATTGCTAACCTAAGTGGTATTGCCATTTATGATACTAATCTTGACTCTACATTCACATTCAGAGGTAATACTTATTGGGGAATTGGTTCCGGTAAATATAGATTTCCAGCAAAGGCTCCTTGGGATTCTATCTCTTTTGGAACTCAAATTTTGGTTTATAATGATAAAAATATAAACTCTGATATTCCTAAATCTTTTTTTACAGCTGTTATTCCCAATTTTCATGTGATACCGCTTAGTAGTCTCGAAATAATAGATAGTGCCAATGTAGACACTGCTTCTATTCCTTCTAGAGACTCGATTTTGCCATCACCGCAGGGACTTGGATTTTCAAATAAGCAAGGTGTGGTAGCCTTGCTCAAGAATCCAATTGATCCTCCAAATTTCACAACCTCGGTTAGTGATTGGCAAGTTGGTTTAGTTGTAAATGGAGCCGATCTTCCTGCTAATAATTTGAATGCAACAAATGATTGGATTAAAACTTTACTAATACCAGCAACTAGTCCGTTTAAATTCACTATCTCTGCGGATCCAAGGATGCAAATATTCCAAATTGGGTTTGATACCTTAACCCTTAAACCTATATATGATACTGTACGCGAGTGTGCTCCTAAACAAGTGCTTTTAACAAAGGGTGGACTTACCCTCAATCCTAAAGATGTTAATTTTACTTGGTATGTAGATGGAGTAGCAGATACCATTTTTACTGTAAATGGCGCTGGCCTTACCGATACTACCTACTATGGTGGCGATACGCTTACAGTTATTTTAAAAAAGGGTTCGCTCATTACACTAATAGGTACCACTGAGCTAAAGTGTATTACAGGAAAAAACAGTTTCGCGACTGGTTATTACACAAGACCAAGTGTTGTTGCGGTACCACCGCCTCTGCATGCTACTATAACGGTAGAAGATACCCTTTCAAAACCCTTTTACAATCATTTTTTTATTGATACATCAGGCGTTATTGATTCATCGCTCCTATATGTGGGATTTTGTAAGGGAAGTCGGGCAAAGTTTCACGCACATCCTGATTCCTCATCTAGTTCAGATAAATACGAATGGATAAGAAATGGGGTTGTGGTCTCGTTTGATTCTACTTATATTGACAGTAATATAGTAAGTGGTGTTGATACGCTACTTTTTCACATGAATAGTAATGTACCGTGTATAGTAAAAAAAGATTTGTACGATACCATTATAATTAGAGGGTTAGATTCTATCCCTGTTCCTACCATAAAAATATCTGGAGATTCTTCTATTTGTGCTAATGGTATTGACACTTTCAGGGCTGTACTTAGTACGGATGCGATTTTAGACAAGATGGATACATCGGCAAGGTATCAACTAGAGTGGTTTGTGGGTGGATCACTGGCATTTAGAGATACACTACTATATCATGATACAGATGGTGTGAAGAAAACATTTGTGGCAAACAACTTTGCGGGTGCATTGGGCGACTCAACTGTTTACGCTGTACTGATTGCTAAGAAAACACAGAGTTGCCCGTATTATGACTCTACTTTAACCATCCCTCCAGATACTTTAGTTAGTATTAGTGACACCATTCACATGCATGTTATTCCTGTTGTTAATCCAACTGTGATTAAGATTGAAGCAACACAGTTCGGATTGTGTATGAGACCGTTTATAGATAGTGTACAGTTTACTGCTACTACAGATAGTTTGAATGGTGCTGGTAGCAACCCTAAGTTTATCTGGTATAAAAATGGTGTGATTGTACAAAATGGACCAGTATCGCTATATGCAGGTACGGATAGTGCAAGAATTGGTACGGATACCGTCTTTTCCATTGGAGATACTTCGCGCTTTATCAGTAATGGAGGTTTGTATTATGGTGCAGACACCATTGCTGTACAGATTATCAATACTACTAACAAATGTTTTGTAGTAAGCGATACTTCAGAATTAAAGATTTACAACATTGCTACTTTTGATCCTTATCCGCCGCCGGTAAGTGTTACAATAACATCAAGTCAAAACATTCCTTTTTGTAAAAACGATAATGTAACTAGTGTGTTGCTTTCACCTTCGGGAACAAACCTAGGTACAAAACCTAGTTATCTGTGGACATTAAATGGTAAAGATGTATATGATAGTACTCCCTATGTTTACAATCAGGTTGTTGCAAATGACACTATTACACTAAGGGTAAGAAGCAGTGTTGCCTGTACACAACCTCATGATACCGCTTGGGCTGGGTTACGTGTGATTATTACAGATCCTTATACTACCTTTATCTCTATCGATTCGACAGTAAATAAAAAGTCCGTTTGTCAAAACGAAGTTTTTACATTATATCTAGATCCAGGGAAGGATGATAGGTCTTTAAATAATCCAGCAACTAATTTTGACATATATATAAATGGTAACTTACACCAACCAGCTGGTATATCTCTGCCATTACAGATTTCTGCTAGAGATATGCCAGTAGGGTTGGATTCTATTTTTGTGGTGATGCATAGTGGGGAACCTTGTTTAGCAAACCCTAATGATACAAGTAACGCAATATTTATAACTGTGAACCCTATTCCTTTTGTTGCACCTATTACTGGTGAAATATTAGGTGATGGCTCACTTGCTCCTTCTGTTTGTGTGGGTTCATTCAAAGGCTTAAGCGAAACAACACTTGGTGGTGTGTGGTCTGTAAATTCACCATCAACTATAAAAGTAGATCCGTTTGGGTTAATGAATGGAATTGATTCTGCAAAGGTTACAGGTTTGGCAGAAGGTAGCGCAAACGTGGCTTACACAGTTACTGATCCAACAACGCTCTGTTCAAACTCTGCTAATTTATCAATTAATGTTAGCTTGAGTAGCATTGCCCAAGACTCTATGATCTACAAGTTCCGTTGTATTGCTGAACCAAATAATATAGATACCATTTATAATGCATCTAGTCAGGGACATTGGTATACAAGTGATAATAGTATTGCTACTGTTCAGAATTATGAAATCAAGGATGAAAATGGTATTGTTTTACAAAATGCAGGCATCGTAACAGCAGTTGGTAATGGTAAGGTTTATATCTACGACTCTATTTACACTCAAGATTGTGGTAACACTGTAAGGATTGATACATTGGTAATTGGGCCACCGGTAATTGATTCTATTATTGGCAATAAGACTATTTGTTTAATTCCTAATGGGACTATTCAATTAACGGCTTACGTTCATGGAGATACTGCGCATACATGGTTAAGTGATAGAACAGATATTGCAACAGTAGATACAAATGGCTTGGTTACTTCGGTAAGTGCTGGCGTTGCCCACATTACTTATACCGCTTATAATAATTGTACAAATGATGTGGTTAATGCTTCTAGTAGTGTAACTATTCAAGTAGGGCCACCTACAGATGCAGGTACTATCGATGGAGCCAATAACCTATGTGTAGGTACTAGCAATACTTTTAAAAATGATGTAATTACAGGTGGTGTTTGGTCAATTAAAGAGGCTGATACTCTAGTGGCTACCATCGATTCTCTTACTGGTATTGCAACAGGAAAAACAGTAGGAACAGCAACTATTTACTATACCGTTAAAAATACCTGTGGGGCCTTCAGCACCTCAAAGTCTATTACTGTTATTACTGCCCCAACCAAGTATCCTATCACTGCAAATGATACCATTGTTTGTACCAAACCTAACAACAATTCATTGCAACTGAATAATAACGCAACTGGTGGTGTATGGGAAAGCTTAAACACTAATTTAGCAACCATCGACCAAAACAGTGGATTGGTTACGGGTATTAGTGGTGGGTTAGCAACAATAAGGTATACTATTACACAGCAATGTGGAAGTTACCACATTGATACAGTAATTATTGTGGGCGAACCTGTAAAGGGAGACTATACTTACAATAATCCTATTTGTTCTAGAGATACTTTAACCATTACCAATAACATCAGAGGGGCAAATACCTACTCATGGAGTGTGATAAAGCAAGACGGCAACAATTTGAAAACAATAGATGGAAACCATGCTAAAGGGGTATTTGTAGGAGTTGACGGTGGAAATGCAACCATCTTATTTGTAGCAGTTAACAGATGTGGCTCTACTTTGAAAGATCTTTCAGATTCTACTAACTATGTAAATATCAAGGTGAATAGCTTACCTGTAGTTCCTCTCATTGCTGGTAATTTTAAATTGTGTTTAAAGGATACCACTACACTTACAGATGCAGCAGTAATAAAAGGGGACTGGAGTATAGACAAAACTTCAATTGCAAGCCTAACTAACAAAGGATTCGTAACAGCTTTAGCAGCTGGTACCGCAAATGTTGGTTACAAAGTGACAGATAAAACTACAGGTTGTCATGATTCTGTAAGTCAGGTATTTACTGTAAATTCCTTACCTGTTGTACCAGCTATTGGTGGTTCTGTCGCTGTTTGTCATGGACGAACAATTACGCTAAAAGATAGCGCAGCAATTGGTGCTGTTGGTACTTGGAGTTCGTTAGACCCATCCATAGCGGGGATTACAACAGATGGCGTTGTAATTGGTTTAGCTCCTAGTAGAAGCACCACCATTAAATATGTAGTGGTAGACGCCAATAATTGTAGGGATTCCGTTTCGAGTCCAATAGCAGTAAATGCAATTCCAGGAATAGCACCAATCACTGGTCTGATAGATAGCAGTATTTGTGTTGGAAAAACATTGCCTTTATCTAACAACGGTTTTACAGGTGGTGTCTGGACATTATATAACAGTAAAGCAACAATAACTTCTACTGGAGAATTGAGTGGTGTTTCGGTAGGTACAGACACTGTTAAGTACCAAATTATAACTAATGGGTGCGATACGGCGGTTACATTACCAATAAGGGTCACAACTCCTTACGTTGCTAAAATTGATGTTTTGGATGGATTAAGTGTTCCTATTGGATTGTCAATCCGTTTTCATGATTCAACTGTCAACAAGGGGGTATGGAGTTTTTATCCAAATCCTAATTCAAACATAGTTGGAAGTGGACAGACAGTTTCTGTTACAGGAAAGACGTTCGGTCCAGATTCATTAGTATATACAATTACTGATAATGCGGGATGTAAGGCTTCTACGGGAGTGGCAATCAATATTTTGAAACCACTTGACGATATCTACATTCCGAACTTCTTCAGTCCTACTACAAATAGTAAAAAGGAAAATAGTACTTTCAAAATATTTGGTCAGTTTATCACCGCAATAGATTTTAATGTATATAGCCCTTGGGGTGCATTAGTTTATCATACTACTGATATAAACACCATTGGTGGAGATGGAATAGGTTGGGATGGAAAGTATAATGGTCAAGAAATGCCTGCAGGGGTATATGTGTATACGGCTAGAATTACAGTAAAAGATGTAGATAATAAGCTTAATACAATTACTAAGAAAGGGTCTGTAAATTTAGTACGATAGTAAAAAGATGAAAATGAAGAAAGTTTTTTTTATAGTTGTTTTAGGGATTACCTCCCTTGCAAAAGCGCAGGTAGATCCTCACTTTTCACAATATTATATGCACCCGTTATGGCTTAATCCTGCATTAACTGGTGCCATAAATGGAGACTATCGTGTTGCTGCCATTAACAGAAATCAATGGAGTAGCATAACCAATGCCTTTTCTACACAGGGATTAATGGCAGATATTACTACAAGCAAGAACATCAATTTTGGTCTAAGTTTAATGCAACAGAGTGCAGGGGATGGAGGTTACAGGTATTTTAATGGTTTGGCTTCTATATCCTATTCAGGTATCAAGTTCGGAAAAGAAGGATTACAAGTTCTTTCATTTGGCATGAGTGCTGGATTAGTAAATAGACGCTTCGACTTTTCAAATGCAAGATGGGGTGATGAATATGTTAAATCCTTTGGTTATGTAAATAATAACTTAACAAATTTAACTGGCAAGAAAGGCACCACTACATTGGATATGAGTGCAGGATTGGCTTATTATGATGGTGATCCTGATAAGAAAATAAATTTCTTTGGGGGATTTTCGGCAGCTCACCTTAACCAAGCAAAAGATATGTTTATTGATACCAGTGTGAATAATGGTAAAGTCCCGATGAGGCTTACTTTACATGGTGGTGCTAGAATCCTGCTTTCTGATAGAGCAAGTATTGTTCCAAATGCATTAATTATGAAAGAAGCGGGAGCAAATGAAATTATGGTGGGTGGTTATTACCAAACTTCGGTAACTGATGATTTGGATTTAATGGCAGGAATTAATTACCGTTTAAACGATGCTATCTATCCATACCTTGGTGTAAATTTTAATAGTTTAATCATTGGATTAAGTTATGATGTAAATGCATCCAAATTAGGAAATGGCGCTAAGGGAGCTAGCAGTTATGAGTTTTCTTTGATGTATTCAAATAAGAAGGCATCAGACAAGGGATATTTCAAATGTCCTCGATTCTAGTATGAGCAATTTAGTAATTCTATAAACGATATAGTTAATGTTGAAGCGTATATTTTTTGCAGCACTCGTTATTCTTTTCCAACAATATGCAATTGGACAATCCTCTTTTGCACTTAAGACAGCGAATAATTATTATAAGGACAGTTCGTATTACAATGCGATAATTAATTATGAAATCTACCTTGGTTTAAGGACAGCGCCTGCTTTGTACGCGCCTTATTCTAACAATAAGAAAAAGAAATTGGTTGTATTAGATCAGGTGAATGAAAATATAAAGGATGCTGATTTAGCTTTTTATAACTTAGGACAATCTTACCGATTATTAAACGATTTTGTATCTGCTGAAAAATGGTATCAAAAAGTTATAGAAATGCGTTCTCCAAAGTTTCCACTTACTCGTTTATGGCATGGCATCTGTTTGAGAGCAATAGGGCAATATAAATCTGCGGATAAGGAAATAAGAAGGTTCATAAAAGAAAATGCAAAGGGCGATCAAGAATATACAACAATTGCAAATAATGAATTAAATACCATCAATTTCATAAGGCAGCAAGTGGAAACTAAGCGTCCTCCAGATTTTGCATTGCACAAGTTAAAGGGAGATGTAAACCAAATTGAAGGCGCCTATGCTCCAATAGTTCTAAATGATACAACCTTGGTTTTTACTTCTGCTAGGATAATAGATTCAGTTGGCCAGTTTAGTAAAGTAAACGCTCACGTAAATCATCTCTTTTTTAATACAATTTCTTCCAATGACGAAGTTATTGGCAAATCTTCTTTGGTTAAATTCCCATCGTTAGCTTCTACAAATGAGGGAACGCCAACTCTTTCTGCTGATGGAAATTCTTTATACTTTACTAGATGGGAGGGGGTAGGTGGAAAAATTAATTCTGCCATTTATGTTAGTAAGAAGAAAGATGATAACAGTTGGAGTGATCCTGTAAAGTTGGATGAAAAAATTAATAAGTCTGGTTATAACTCAAACCAACCATTTGTTACTGATGATAGCAAATACTTATTATTTGCTTCTGACAGGCCTGATGGTATAGGTAAATACGATATTTGGGCATCTAACATTGATACTTCTGGATTTGGAGAACCTTTTAATCTTTCTAGTATTAATACAAAAGACGACGACAAAGCCCCCTTTTACCACACATTTAGTAAAACATTAGTCTTCTCAACCAATGGTAGAATTGGTATGGGGGGATTTGATTTGTATTCTGCAACTGGCGATTTGACTTCTTTATCTACGCCAGTTAATTTGGGAGCGCCGATCAACTCAGTTAAAGACGATAACTATTTCTTTAGTGCATCAAAGGACTCACTTATGAGAAGAGCATTTGTAAGTTCTGACAGAGCTTCAGAATGTTGTTTAGAGGTTTTTTCTATTGAACGATTACCTAAAAAAATATTTAAGCAAAAGGTTGACGGATTATTATCTGATTGCAAAACTGGTAAACCAATTCCTTATGGTTCAATTATCGTTAATAACCAAATTGATACTACTAGAAACCTTAAAATGGGTACCAACACTAATGGTCTTTTCTTATTGAATCTTTCAGACTCAATTTCGGGTTTAACTTTTAGAAGAAAGGGGTATAATGACAGAACACAATCGTTTAGGTATAATCCTGACTTGTATGTTGACACTACCTTTCTTATAGAAGTTTGTTTAACAAAATCTAAGAAGGTTTATCATAAGCAACACTTAGAGGCTACTGTAATTGATTGTGATTCCAAGAAACCTCTACCTAAAGCCTTTGTAACGGTTTTAAATTCTGTAGATACTACCAAGAACGTTGTATTGGCTACTTCAAATGCAGGTACATTCAAATTTGAATTGAATGATTCAATCGATGGTTTCTGGTTTGAAAAGAAAGGCTATTATGATAAGGATATTCACTTTAAGTTAGATTCAGATTCACTCGAAAGCGATACCATCTACAAGAATACTTACTGTATGGAAGTATTCAAGGCTGATCAGAAAAGCACCCCTTCTGCTCCAATTACCACTGATAAGATTGTTAAATATGTAATAGACAATATCAATAAAAGCGATTCCGTTACGGTTCATTTTGATTTCAATAGAACAGATTTAAATGCTGAAGGTATTGAACAACTTGATAAATTATTAGCGATATTGAAAACGTATCCAACTATATTTTTAGAAATGAATATAAGTGGTCATACAGATGCTGTTGGTTCAGATGAGGTTAACTTAAGAATAGGACGTCAAAGAGCTTTAGCTTGTTTGGATTACATGATTCAAAATGGTATTAGTGAGTCGAGATTGAGGTTAAAATCTTATGGTAAGTCTACACCAGTAGCGCCAGACTTCATTAATCATAAAGATAGCCCTTCCAATAGAGCTAAAAATAGAAGGGTTGTAATGAAGGTGAAGGCAACTATGGTTGTTCCATCAATGAATTCCACATCCCCAGATCATAAGTAGTTTTATTTTTAATAATTTAGTCAATAGGCAATATCTTATTAGTACAATGTAAATTAAAAAAATTGGAAATTATTTCGTTAATATAATAAACGATATAATGATACGTCCACGAATTAGTTTGATTGATAGTGACAGGGAAGAATTATTAACCTTACGCAACAGCACAAATTTGCGTAGTAAGGTGTCCAAAAGGGTTATAGTCCTGTTGGAACTGGATAAGGGCCAAACGATAGGTAATGTGCGGTTAATAGTAGGGTTGAGCTATCCTGCCATTTAATGTTTGATAGCCAAATATAAGGAAAGTGGCTTGTCTTGTCTGTATGACGAAGCAGCCAGGTCGCCCGGCGAGGATAAATGGTACACAGCGTGCAAAGATTACGGCATTGGCTTGTAGCGAATCACCGGAAGGGTTTGCCAGATGGAGCCTGAGGTTATTGGCAGACAAGATTGTGGAGTTGAACTATTGTGATACCATTTCACATAGTTGTGTGGCTGACATACTTAAAAAAACGACATCAAGCCGCATTTGAAGGTGAGTTGGTGCATATCGAAAGTAGATGCCGCCTCTTGTCAAAGATGGAAGACGAGTTGGATGTTTATGCAAAGCCTTATGATGCCGCCTACCCTGTTGTGTGTTTTGATGAGAGGCCTTGTTTCTTGATTGGCGACACTGTAGCCCCCATCCCAACGCAAACTGGCAAGATTGCCAAAGAGCACTACAGTTATGAAAAAAATGGTTCTTGCTGCCTGGCAGCAATAGAACCATTGCAGGGTAAAAGGACGGCAATGGTATATGCACAAAGGACGAAGAAAGAATATACGCAGTTCATGCGGGTGATAGCGGAGAATTATCCCGATGCCATTAAAATTAAGGTGGTACAGGACAACTTGAATACACACAATACAAGTTCATTCTATGAACACCTACCTGCCGATGAGGCGAAGGCACTGGCGGACCAGGTTTGAGTTCCATTATACCCCCAAATCCGCATCTTGGCTCAATATGATAGAAATAGAGTTCTCCGCACTATCAAAGCAGTGCCTGAACAGAAGGATTCCTACAATGCAACAATTAGAGGAACAGATAAAACATATAGTGGAACAAAGAAATAAACAACAGATAAAAATTGATTGGCAGTTCTCAATTGGAAGTGCAAGAAGCAGGTTGAACAATAGGTATACAATCGTCAATACAAGTAATAAAAAATTTAAAAATATTTAGATTACAATGTAATTAGGTATTGCCTATTTCTTTTTATAACTCAACCAATCTTATTATAGGTTGTTCTTTTGGTTTAACAAATAATTTTTAATGTTACACAGGAATAGGATTATAGTTGCAATAACGGGTGCTAGTGGTGCTATTTATGCTAAAGTGTTACTAGATAAATTGATGCTATTAAAGCATCAATGGGATGCGGTAGGTATAGTTATGAGTAATAATGCGAAAGAAGTTTGGATAACTGAACTTGGTAATAATTCTTATGAACAATATCCATTTAACTATTACCAGAAAACTGATTTTTCGGCACCATTCGCTTCAGGATCTGCTCGATATAACACAATGATTATAGCACCTTGCAGTATGGGTACACTAGGACGTATTGCAAATGGTATTAGTGATGACTTAGTGACTCGGGCCGCGGATGTTATATTAAAAGAAAGAAGAAAGCTGATACTGATGGTTAGAGATACTCCTTATAATTTGATTCATATAAAAAATATGGAAACCATAACACTTGCTGGCGGTATTATATGCCCTGCAACACCATCTTTCTACAGTCGACCGGCCACTATTGAAGATGTTGCTGCAACTGTAGTAGATCGAGTATTAGATCTTGCAGGATTAGAAGTTGGGACATATAGATGGGGTAGCAGTGAGTAGTAAATATCTTGCTATCCACTTTAAGATAGCCATTCTGCAAGTGAATCTACCAATATTGTATTCTCTTTTTCTGTTCCAATAGTAATACGAAGGCAGTCCTCACAAAGCTTTACATTACTTCTATCTCTAACCACAATTCCTTTTGTTAGTAAGAATTCATACACTTTATGAGCATCTTTAATTTTTACTAATAAGAAATTTGCATCAGATGGATATACCTTTTCTATGGTAGGAACTTGCATTAAAACATCAGCTAATGCATTTCGCATATCCACAATTTCAGTAATCATATCATTTACTTGCCCTACTTCTTCCAATGCTTTAAGTGCCAGTTCCTGTGTGGCTTGATTAATATTGTAGGGTGGCTTCGTTTTATTAAGTATTCCTATTATTTCTTTCGATGCAAATGCCATTCCTAAGCGTAATGCTGCCAATCCCCAAGCTTTACTAAAAGTTTGTAACACAACTAGGTTAGGGTATTCACCAAGTTCTTGTATAAATGTCTTTTGTTTGGCAAAATTTATATACGCCTCGTCTATTACAACTAGTCCATTAAAATTATTCAATACAGTTTCAATGTCACTTCTATTAAGAGAGTTTCCTGTAGGGTTATTCGGTGAACATAACCATATTATTTTAGTATTTTCGTCAACTAACGTTTCAATATGAGCCAGATTTAGTTGAAAATCTTCAAGCAAGGGAGCAATCCTTAGTTCAACATCATTGATGTTTGCACTTACTTGATACATTCCATAAGTAGGAGGACAAATAATTACATTGTCTTTATCCGGATTGCAAAAACAACGGTAAAGTAAGTCAATACATTCATCGCTTCCATTGCCCAGAAAAATATGATCAGTAGTAATGCCTTTTATTGCACTTAAAGCAGTTTTTACTGCATTTTGATGAGGATCTGGATAGCGGTTATACCATTTTATTAAAGGGCTACCTAAGCTATTTTCATTTGCATCTAAAAATACCTCGGCTGTGCCACTAAATTCATCTCTTGCAGAAGAGTATGCAACTAAACTTTTGATATTTTCTCTCGTAATCTTAGCTAATTCAAACATATTGTCTACTTCTTATAATTTTGATCCACACGAAAATAAAGTTTATAAGCCATATTTCTATTTTAAAATAACATGATGGATTAAAAAATATTTTTTACAACTCAAGGGGTATTTAGCCATAAGCAAAACAAATGTTTTCATTAGAACACTAAGATTGAAGGTTATTCCTATTGTAGAATTACCATTTGGGAACTTTAAACTTTTGAGTTCTTTGATTTTTTCTTTATGTACTTTATCGTAATGTTCCTTATAATTAGTAAACTTTTCAATCATATTAGTAAATACAATACTGGCATCATAAAATCTTAATTACGATGCCAGTATTGTATTTAGTTATTATTCGATTAAAATTTTCTTATCGCACGCACATTGGCTTTATTACTTTTCCAATAACCATACATGCTATTATTTCCAAAGTCTTTTACCCATGCCTGATGTGTAGCATCAGCAGAATACTCGGATGCAGACCAATATACGTTACTTGAAGACAGATTACCTAGCTTAGCACTAGCCAAATTGATATACATCAATTGCAACTCTCCCAAAGAAGGAAGATACCAGTCGCTATAACCATTTGCAGTTTGTGTAGCAATATTTGCAGCGTAAGAACCAGCTGATAGTAAAGTAGTCTTGATGGCTGTTGTATTTTTTAGACCACTTCCCAAGCTAGTATCAGTAGCACCAGTTACTGCAAATGATCCACCAGAATTATTTAAATCCCAAGGTACAGTGCCTTGATCGCTAAGAGCAGCAATCAAGCCATGTCCAGTTCCATCTATGTAAAATATTGTTCCTCCACCGTAAGCTTGACCAATAGTATAGTTTGTTGTAGTAGCCCCTGTAGTAAAGCTTATTGGCGTGCTATAAGAAGTACCTGCACTATTAGTTGCGTAAATAGTGAATACATAAGTGGTATTTGGAAGTAGTCCTGTAATGTTAATTGTAAAACTGCCAGTTCCACTACCAGAGGTTACACTAGTTACTATGTTAGGATTATCTAATGTTGGGTTAACTGTTCTGAAAGAATAACATATACCTCTACTTGTTACAGCACTTCCGCCATCCGCAGTAACATTCCCGTTAATTAGTGCACTTGTAGAAGTAACTGAAGTTGCAGGTGAACTTGTAACACTTGGTAATATAATACTACTACTATTACTTGCAATAAAACTTACGGGCATTCCATAAGTTGTAATACCTAGGTTATTAGTGGCATAAGCAACTACGTAATAAGTGGTGCCTGCAGTAAGACCAGTAACAGTTGTAGTGTAAGCACCAATACCATTACCAATGGTAACAATACTATTAGCCAAAGTAGGACTAGTGTTTGTGCTTGAATAACAAATACCACGGCTAAGAATGGTGTAACCACCATCGTTAGAAATATTACCTCCAAGAACAGCACTATTACTTGTTATTGAACTGGCTATAGTCGTAGTTATAGATGGCAATCCATTGCTAGAAGTTGTAAATGTTATTGGGGCACTGTAAGATGTGCCTGCACTGTTGGTAGCATAGGCAGTAACATAATAAGTGGAACTAGAAGTTAGTCCAGAAAGTGTTGAACTAAATGCGCCTGCACCACTACTAACTGCCACTGTACTGTTGGTTAATGTAGGCGAAGAATTTGTTGTAGAATAACAAAAACCATTACTAGTAACGTTCGCACCGCCATCGGCAGTAACATTACCGTTAAGTATAGCACTACTACTTGTTATAGAACTAGCAGCCGATGAAGTAACAGTAGGCAATATAATAGCACTAGCCGTATTAAAGCTTACAGGTGCTCCATAAGTAGTGATGCCTAAGCTATTGGTAGCATAGGCAACAACATAATACGTAGTGCCAGCAGTAAGACCTGAAACATTAGTACTATACGAACCCGTACCGTTACCAACTGCTACACTACTGTTTGCCAATGTAGGGCTTGCAGTTGTGCTAGCATAACATATTCCCCGACTAATAATAGTATAACCACCATCTGAAGTAATGTTTCCACCTAATACTGCACTATTGCTTGTTATTGTGCTTGCAGCAGTTGTAGTAATAGTGGCCAAACCACTACTAATTGTAGTAAAGCTTATTGGTGTGCCATAATTAGTACCAACGCTATTGGTGGCATAAGCCGTAACATAATAAGTGGTATTAGGTGCCAGGCTAGAAAGAGTAGTGCTAAACACACCTGTGCCACTACCTACGGCAACTGTGCTATTAGAAAGCGAAGGGCTAAAACTATTAGTAGAGTAGCAAAATCCTCGACTTGTTACGGTAGCACCGCCATCGGAAGTAACATTGCCACTAAGTGTGGCAGCACTACTGGTTAAAGCACTTGCAGTAGCTGTAGTAACAGTGGGTATCGTAGCCACTACTCCGCAGCCGCCCCATGTAGGTACTCCATTGCAAAGCGTAAGTACACTACCATTGGTGCCAGCAGAAATCAAAGTCCATTTGGTACCATCCCAGTACTGCATATCACCAACCTTATTTCCATTGGCTGTACCATTAGCTGCATATAATGCATATGGCACACTCAATATTTGGCTGCTTCCCACAATAGTGCGGTTTGTGCCACCGGCAGGGTCTATAGCTGACCTAATATAATATACGCCGTTGCCCCAATTAATGTTTGATAGGCTACCTATTTGCGATTGTCCTCTTCCAATCACTACACTAAAAAGACCATTTGCATTTGTGGTGGCATTGTCTATTTCTCCATAAACAAGAGTACCATTGGCAGAGTCTTTTTGAATGGTTATAAATGCACTAACGGTTGAATTAGATACCAACACATTGCTTGCATTACGTACAACTGCTTGGTAGCTTATCCCTTGGGGTACCTGAGAGAAGCTACTGGCAGAAACAAGTAAAAAAATAAATAAGTATAGAGCTTTTTTCATTATTTTTTAATTTTTAATAATCCTAAATGTTTTAATGGTGGTTCCGTTTTGTTTTACTTGTAATAAATATGCCCCATTTACAAGCTTAGAAGTAGGTATTGTTGTTAAATCGTTTGTTATTTTTTGTTCAACTATCCGCTTGCCATCCAGTGTGTAAATAATATATACCAGCTTTTTTGAGGCTGCTTCTCTTATGGTTAGATTAAGTATAGTAGTAGTAGGGTTTGGAAAAGCTGATAACTCACCTTCGCTTGGAATAATGTTAACCTTAATGTTTTTAGAATAAGTGCTTTTGCCATCTACATCGGTTTGTTTTAACCTATAATAACTAATGCCATTACAGGGAGACGCATCTGTGGTCTCGTATTTTTGATTGTTAGCACTATTACTTTTACTATCAACTTTTATTACATCTGAAAAAGATAGACCATCCGTTGAACGTTCCACAGTGAAGTATAGGTTATTAAATTCAGAGAGAGTTATCCAACTTAGGGCAATCTGCTTGTTAGAAGTAACATTGGCATTAAATTCTAACAACGAAATTGGTAGTTCAGCATTGGTATATGCCTGTTGTACACCTTCAATTAAATATCCATTGGTTGAAGAATGACTTGTATAAACAACTTCACCTAAAGAATAACTTGCAGTACCACCACTACCAATTGCTTGTCCACCTGATGAAACTGGGCTCGATTGTGCATTAACCTCAATGGTAAATAGTTGTAGTAACAGTGCGGTGTAGCAAAAAAGCTTCAATGTTTTTTTCATAATAAAATGCGATAATCTAAATACACAGCATTAGAGCCTGCTAAGTTTTTAGTTTCATCGTTGTATGGGTGTTTAGTATACCAACAAATGCAATATTAACAAAGTAATAGTAATACTACAAAATAAATATGAACAATTACTATAAGTTAATTGAATAATAGCTAAATAAGTAAGTTGAGATTAAATAATTATTCTTTAAATGCTATTCAGTCGAATCTTCCTTCCGATTGTTTTTTATTATAACCCCAACAAATCAAATTTACTCTTTGGTCTTTTATCAATTTGCCAGTTAAAGCCGCGCAATCTTAGCTGCTCATGGTTTACTTGTTTCATCGGGTAGGCTGTTCCCTTCAGGTTATTGCGCAATACGATGCGGTGTGGTTTAGAATCGTCCTTTACCTTTTCAAAATACATGTCAATCACATCACAATTGGCCTGATTTACAGCTACAAACTTATTGCCTTCGTCCTGACCGTAATAAATTGTTTCTGCATTTCCCTTTGCTCGAAGATGATCCATCTGCCCTTTTAAGAAATAAGCGTTAATACTATTCCCTTTTACCTGATTGTAGTATTGGGCAGCCACTTTCTGAATGGTAAGCGCATTTTCATAAACATATAGTCGCTCAGGATGCTTGTTTTCTACAAACAATAGCATGGTATCGCCCGTAATCTGATTGTCTTGTGCCCAGGCAATTGGTTGTTTGTATAACCTTATTACAGAATCTTCTAGCGAATAGAACATACTATCGCATACTGCCTGTAACGAATCAGAAAATATCTTCACATTGTAGTATGCCTCAAAAAAGCGGTTGTTATTGGTGTCTTTGATGGATGGTTTAGTATTAACCAATACTTTATCAGTCAATAAACTGTCTTCTATTGGCGCTATTAGTTGTGTAGTATCACCTTTTTTGAATTTAATATTCCTTTTTACTTTAATAGGCGCAGTAGTGACTTCCCTTACTGTAGGAACATTTCTTGTTTTCAGTAATAAATCTAGTTTACTGGAGTATAAGGTATCGGCTGTTATGTATAAGGTATCTTTTGGTTGTTTTATTAATAGTAAAGGCTTCTTTGTTGCCAAAAATGAGCTCGTTTTCTTATTTATCTTAATGTTTCCTGCTATCAAATCATAGCCCCCCACCGTGTCTTTGCTTCTATATACCGCATTGCCTTGGTATTCACTCAATCCCGTTCCTTCATCAAGTGCAGTTTTGTCGGCAGCAAACGTATAAGTACTATCATCTATAAACGTTCTTTTATTAAATATCCCCTTCTTTTTCTTTGTATCGTAGTAACCATCCGTTGTTGTAATGGTACGTTTGCCTTCTATTATTTTTGTTGCAGTAACAAACGTGGAAGTAGAGCTGTTAAGATTATATAATAGCGTATCTGTGTACATTTTATAGCCTGGGTCAATCAGTACTACTTTCTTTTTAAAATATACATCTTTTGTCTCACCATAGTAATAACCTTCTGTGCTAGTAAGCACTGTTTTGCCGTTTACAACCTTTCCATTGTTGGTATAAGTGCCTGTTTTTAGTTGCACGTCGTACATTAAATCTTCGGTTGTAAGTGTTGCTTTGCCATCCGTTAGTTTTACACCCTTACTCAGGTATGCTTTCTTCTCTTTGCCCACATAGCGCAGGTATTGCGCATAAGTATGTATGCTATCGGCATCGTTTATGTGCACATTGCCCACCGCTTCTAGTGTATTTAGCTTTTGATTGAGCACAATACTGTCCGCGCTGAATAAGGTTCGTTCTTGTTGCACAATAGCGTGCCCACCCAACGAAACAAACTGAGTGTTTGAATCTAGGTTTTGAAAATTGTACCTATCGGCACTAATAATTACAATTGTTTTGCCCGATCTAGTGGTGTCTTTTGCTTTCTGTTGGCTAATCCCAACAGTACTAACTAGGATAAGCAGCAAGCTTATGCAATATTTTAACCTCGAAGTATGTTCTATTTCTATCAATTTACGGATGTGTTGCACTATCGTTTAAAGGGGCTGTAAGTGGCGGTGTTTTATCTCTTCTTCCCAAAATGTTTATGTACCTTTTAGGATGTACTTTCAAATCATCCATCAAAATATTGGCACTTCTCACCGCATTGGTAAGGTTATAGTACAACTGTTTATCATTAACCAACAAACCCACAGTACCTTCTTTATTATCTACCTTTTCTAGTATGTCGGTTAGCTTATTTGTCGACTTTTTCAATGAGTTTATGATGCCATCAATGTCTGCATTAGCCAAGTTTTCTGTGGTCTTTTGCATGTTAGCCATTGTTTTGGTTATCTTATCGTTGTTGTCGGCCAAGTTTTTAGTAAATCCATTCACGTTAGCCATTGTTTGAGAAATTGCGCCCGATTGTGCATTCAGCATTCTCTCTATTGATGCGGCTGATACCAACAAACTTGCAGTGGCCTTATTAATGTTGGCAATACTCTGCTTCAAATTACCTTTTCCATCTGCATCTAGCAGGCTATTTACATTGTTTACCAAGCTATCTACACTGTGCAAGGTAGTTTTTAGCTGATCGCCTACGGGGGCTAGTTTATTTCCTAAGCTTCCCATCAAGCTTTGGCTCTCGCCAGTGGCAATAGTATCACCTGTATTTAGATTTTGAGGGGCATTACCCATAATGATTTCAATACTTGGCGCCGATAAGGCAGACTCTTTAATAGAAGCTACTGAGTTTTTTGGTATTTTGTAGTTATCAATAAGTTTTATGGTTATAACTATCTCTTTTAGGCTAGGATCAGAATTTTCAATCTCATAAACAGACCCAACTTTAAATCCATTTATAAATACCCCATTAGATACCATGATACCCTTAGTATTTGTGTATTTTGCAAATAAATAATTGCCTGTTTTAAACAGACTCTTTCCTTTCAAGAAGTTGAAACCGAGTATTAGCATCGTAATTGCAATTGCAGTCAATGCACCAACCTTTGTTTCGTTGTTTATTTTCATAACTGCAAATCTAAGGGTAACTATTTTACTGAATTGGTTAAAAAATGACTATTTAAGTTTGGTTAATTGTATCTAGCCAATAATAAACCGTATATACATTGGTAAAAGATTACTATTTCCGTTTATAAATGCTACTAAATCAATCCAAATTTTAGCAAGAGTAACCATTTTCTTTTTGATTATTAAAATCAAAAAGTCGAATAAAATTTATTTATTGAATCAATGAAAAACGTTTCTATACAATTACCCAAAACTATTGTAACAATAATTAGAAATCCGGATACTCAATACCTAATGCTTACAACATAATACCTAAAATGTACAACTTAAAACTTAGAACGTACAACGTAATACCTAATACTTACCACTTAATACCTAGAACTTAAAACCTAAAACAAATGTACCTCCACAATATCTCCTGCATGATAGTGAGTGCCGTTTTCTGCTAGGCAAACCAAGCAATTGGCCGTAGCAAATGAACTAAGTTTATAAGATTCTTGCCCTGTTAGTAGCGTAACTTTCCCATTGGCGCAATGCCCCTTTAAAAAGTGGGTTAATCCAGCATTCTTGCTGTAAACATTGCTTAAAGGAAGATTTATTTTTTGAATAATACTCGTTTTTGCGTTCATCATCTGTGCTATTGTAGGCACCACATACTCATAAAAACAAGTTAGCACCGAGGATGGATTGCCCGGCAGCCCGAAAATAAGTTGGTCATTCCGTTTGCCAGCAAATAATGGTTTACCCGGCTTTTGTTTTATCTTATGAAACAGTTTTTCCACCCCACAATCGGCTAAAGTATTGGCCACAAAATCATAATCGCCTACACTAACACCCCCTGTTATCAGCAAAATATCTACTTCTTGCAAAGCGGCCTCCAATACCGACTTTAATTCTTCCATATTATCCTTGGCAAAACTAATTGACAGATTTTGAATACCCATTTGTTGCAAAACCGCCGACAATGCATACGAGTTAGACTCATAAACTTGCCCATTTTGTAGTGGTAATCCGGGTTGTACCAGTTCGTTGCCCGTAATTACTAGTTTTATTCTTGGTAAAGGATACACCAATACCTCTTTAATGCCTATTCCTGCCAAAAAACCTATGCCGGCGGGTGATAGTTTGGTGTCTTTAGGCAATGCTAGGTCACCATGTTTTATTTCTCCACCTTTTAAGCGTACGTTACCACCTTTTTCGAGTAAAGGGTCGTTTATTAGTAGTTTATCATCCTCAATTACCACCTTTTCTTGCATCACAACGGTATCTGTTTCGCTTGGCACAGCAGCTCCGGTAAATATTCTCACGGCTTGTTTTGACTTTAGTTCGCCTTCTAGCACACTTCCTGCCTGCACCATTCCGGCGATGATCAAATTTTCGTTTTCTTGCCAATCATCAAACCTAAAAGCGTAGCCATCCATCGCCGATTGGTTAAATCCTGGCACATCTACCGCAGCAAAAATGTCTTCTGCCAGCACCAATCCCACGGCCTTATGTAAGGGCATCACAATTGGTGTCAGTGCCTTTCCATTTTTTTCCAGAATATCTTTTGCCTCTCCTACAGAAATCATAATTAATTATTTAATAAACCACAAAGAGAAAATTTAACCACAAGGAACACAAAGACTTTTTACAAAGAACACAAGGTCTTTTTATTTTTTGGGTAATTAATCACAAAGAACACAAGGATTTACAAAAAAGGTTACAAGGGTTTACAAAAAGATTACAAAGTATATTTGTTTTTAGTGCAAAACAACCCTGAAAAGTACCGTAGGTACAAAATATTGGTAGCAATCTTACACATAAACGAACCATAGTGGCGTAGGTACGAAATCCAATCCCAATTAATGTTAAGCTATTAAAAAATATGTCGTCCCCAAAGGGACTTATCCAACATAAATCAATGAAATTTCTAACAATATCTAGTACATTAAAGTACTTATCTACCAAAACACAAAACAAAAAATCAATAGAGTAGCCAAATTAAATCCAACAAATAACTACTTTCCATCTTACTGTTCACTACTCACTGTTTACTGCTCACTCTTCACCAAAATCTAATCACTAAACACTAACAACTAATAACTGCTTATCCTCCTATTGCAATCATGCTTCTATTTTCTATTCTTTTTGCTTGCAGATCATGAAAGTCTTCCACAAATTGCCCGCCTCTTTCGGCAGCTTTTGCCTGTACATTACCCAATATCAGCGGCACAATATCTTCTCCTCTTCGCAATGCCGACAATAAATCCGTTTCTTCCTTCGAAAAAAGACAGTTCTTCATCCGTCCATCTGCCGTAAGGCGCATTCGGTTGCAAGTACTGCAAAAAGGCGATGTCATGGTGCTTATCACCGCAAAAGTTCCTGCATGTCCCGGCACCATATATTTTTTAGTTGTGTCGTTAGCCTCGTCTTGCAGCTTTATCCAAGGGTATTTAGTCTCAATTGTCCCCAAAATTTCTTGCCATGTAAAAACTTTATCATCCATCCACCTATTACCCGTAAAAGGCATAAATTCTATGAACCTAATGTGCACAGGTACGTGTTTTGTCCACTCTATAAAGTCCAATATTTCGCCATCATTTACGCCCTTCATCACCACTACATTCACTTTTACGCGTATGTTGTTTTCTAGTAGTAAATTGATGTTATCCCAAACCCTTTTAAAGTTATCTCTTTTGGTGACCAATAAAAATTTGTCTGCTTGCAACGTATCCAGACTAACATTTAGCGAAGTAATTTTTGCTTGAAGAATGGTGTCCAAAAATTCGTGCAATCTTACCCCATTTGTTGTCAGCGAAAGTTTGATAGGGTAGGAGGATAAGTTTTTAATGATGGTGTCCGCATCCTTTCGCACCAAGGGTTCGCCGCCAGTAAGCCTTATTTTGGTAGTGCCCAGCTTAATAAAAGTGTCAGCAATCTCGTTTATTTCTGATGCCTGCATCATTTGCGACGAAGGCATAAACGAGTAGTCAGCTTCGGGCATACAATAAAAGCATCTCAGGTTGCAATTATCGGTAAGCGAAATGCGTAAGTAATTATGTATCCTATTGTGTGTATCTAAAATCATTAAAAAATTACTTACCTCTGTGAAGGGCGAATATATTTAATTGGATGCAGAGAAATAGGTTATTGGATAATAAAATTGCTGATGGGGTAAAAAGAATTGTTGCGATAATTGCCAAAATAACTTCAGCATTCTTTCTTTTTCTATCAATTAAAGGCATTATTCACTCAAAAGCCTTCTTTTTTATGCCACAGAAGAAAGAAATTTACGCAAGAAATGAGTTAAAACGTGTCAAAAAACGTTGTTTTTCTCGTGAAAAACAACGTTTTTTGACACGTTTTGGGTCTTTTCAGGCTGAAAAACACTTAAATTATGGAGAAAAACAACGTTTTTTGACACGAATAACCTTAATCGTTGATAAAAAATTCGTAATCCGTGAGTGAAAAAGCATCTTTCGTGACTGAAAATTCGTAAACCGTGAGTGAAAATTCGTTGTTCGTGAGTAAAATGACAAGGTCTTAGAGGTGTTTTTATCTATCAGAATGTAGAATATAATAATGAATGCGTGGTTGTGGTTGATTAGGAGTGCAGGAGCATCATTCAGTTTAGGGTATTATAAAATGTACAATAATTAATTACCAATCAATCTAATAATATTATCGATTGAGTCTTATTTATTTTCATTCATTGATTAAAAATAGTTACCTTATTAATCATTATTTAATATTTAATTATTTATAATGGTTAAAATAGTATATTAAATGCATTGAAAAGTGGTATCCTATTAAATGTTCAGTATCTATTTTTACACCTCGAAAATAAACGATTTTTTGTCATGCTTTTATTAGGAATAGATATAGGTACTTCTTCCATTAAGGTTGCCATTGTAGATGCAGCCACACAAAAAACAATAACTACGGCTCAATACCCCGAAACGGAGACCGCCATTACTTCTTTGCAGAGTGGATGGGCAGAACAGAGTGCTGAAATGTGGTGGGAACATGTGCAACAGGCAATATTGAAGGCCAATGCAACCAATAGTTACAACCCGAAAGACATAGCGGCGATAGGTATTGCGTACCAGATGCACGGATTGGTGTGTGTAGACAAAAATGGGAACGTGCTGCGCGATAGTATTATATGGTGCGACAGCCGCGCGGTGCCTTATGGTAATAAAGCCTTTGAAACGATTGGGGAAGAACAATGCCTTTCGCACTTATTGAACTCTCCCGGCAACTTTACGGCGAGTAAATTGGCTTGGGTGAAGGAAAATGAACCACATATATATGAACAGATTGATAAAGTGATGCTGCCCGGCGATTTTATTGCCATGAAGCTCACAGGAACCATCACTACGTCGGCTTCTGCTCTATCGGAGGGTGTTTTTTGGGACTTTAAGAACAATGAATTGTCGAAAGATGTGATGGAATATTATGGTTTCAATCCATCCATCATCCCTACCATCAAAGATGTGTTTACCGAGCACGGATTATTGAGTGCCGAGGTTGCAGAACGCTTATCTCTTGCAAAAAATATTCCTGTTACCTACAAAGCAGGCGATCAACCCAACAATGCCTTGTCGCTCAATGTGTTACAACCCGGAGAAGTAGCTGCAACAGCAGGAACTTCGGGCGTTATTTATGGTGTTGGTGATACTTTAAGTTACGATAAGCAAAGTAGAATAAACAGTTTTGCGCATGTAAACCATACCGCTGCAAAAACGAGGATTGGTACGCTGCTATGTATTAATGGTACGGGCATTGCCAATAGTTTTACCAGAAAATTGCTTGCTGCCGATAAATCGTATCCATTAATTAACGAGGCGGCCAAACAAATTCCCATCGGATCTGAAGGATTGTCGGTATTACCCTTTGGGAATGGTGCAGAAAGGATATTCAACAACAAAACGGTGGGGGCGCATTACCAAAATATCAACTTTAACATACATACCGAAGCACATATCTTCAGGGCGGTGCAAGAAGGGATTGCTTTTTCGTTTAGATACGGATTGGACATCATGAAAGAGAACGGAATATTGCCATCGGTGATACGAGCAGGAAAGGCTAACATGTTTTTGAGCGATGTATTTATCAGTGCGTTCGTAAATGCCACCAATGTACCCGTAGAACTGTACGAAGTGGACGGAAGTGTGGGTGCGGCAAAGGGTGCAGGCATTGGTGCGAAGATATTTGCGAGCGAAAAAGAAGCTTTTGCCAACGCAAAACCACTCAATTTGATAGAACCCACCGTTAATGCGGCTTATGATTCGGAATATCTGGTGTGGAAAGAATTGCTTGAAAGGCAGTTATGAGATTGTAGATATTAGATAGGAGATATGGAGAGTAAAGGACGCCACAAAGGCGCGAAGACGGAAAGATGCACTAAGAAAAATAAAGAAAAAAGAAAAGAGAATGGAAGAGGGTGATTGTTTTAACAATAAAACTAAGTTTAATCACAATTATCAATTAACAATTATCAATTAATAACATGAGTACAGTAATTACAGGAGAAAAAGAGTTTTTTAAAGGGATTAATCAAGTAAAATTTGAAGGTTTAGGGAGCGATAATCCATTAGCTTTTCGTTGGTACGACGAAAATAGGATTGTAGCAGGTAAGCCAATGAAGGAATATCTGCGTTTTGCAGGTGCTTATTGGCATAGCTTCTGCGGAAGTGGTGCAGATCCTTTTGGTGAATCAACACATTTGTTTCCTTGGAGCGTGAAAGCCGATCCGGTAGAGCGTGCAAAAGACAAAATGGACGCAGCTTTTGAATTTTTAACCAAGATGAACCTTCCTTTTTACTGCTTTCACGATGTGGATGTGGTAGATTATGGTAATGATATTGCCGAAAACGACAGACGCCTACAAGCGTTGGTGGCTTATGCTAAAGAAAAGCAAGCTGCTAGTGGCGTAAAGCTTTTATGGGGTACTGCAAACCTGTTTTCGCACAGAAGATATATGAATGGGGCTTCTACAAACCCCGATTTTCATGTAGTTGCTCATGGTGCGGCACAAGTAAAGTCTGCAATTGACGCTACTATTGAATTGTGTGGCGGTGGCTACACTTTTTGGGGTGGTAGAGAAGGCTATATGAGCTTGCTTAATACCAATATGCAACGTGAACAAGAGCATTTTGCTAAGTTTTTGCATGCTTCTAAAGACTATGCAAGGGCAAATGGATTTAAAGGGGTTTTCTTTATAGAACCAAAGCCTTGCGAGCCTAGCAAACACCAATATGATTACGATAGTGAAACCGTAATTGGCTTCTTGCGTAAGTTCGATTTATTGAATGATTTTAAATTGAACCTTGAAGTGAACCATGCTACATTGGCTGGTCATACTTTCCAACATGAAGTACAGGTTGCTGTAGATAATAACCTATTAGGAAGCATGGATGCAAACAGAGGCGACTATCAAAATGGTTGGGATACCGATCAATTCCCTAATAATATTAATGAATTGGTAGAAACCATGTTGGTTGTGTTAGAAGGTGGTGGATTGCAAGGGGGCGGTATCAACTTTGATGCTAAAATTAGAAGAAACAGTACCGATCCTGCCGATTTGTTCTATGCACACGTAGGTGGAATGGACATTTTTGCAAGGGCATTGATAGTTGCTGATGAAATTTTAAATAAGTCTGACTACAAAAAGATTCGTGCTGATAGATATGCTTCTTTCGATACAGGAGCAGGCAAAGCTTTTGAAGAAGGTAAATTGTCTTTGGAAGAATTAAGGGCTTATGCGATAGAACATGGCGAACCAGCTACCATAAGTGGTAAGCAAGAGTACTTGGAGAACATTATTAATCGCTTTATTTAATATAAAATAGGTCAGTATTTAGTTATACTGACCTATTTCTTTTTAGAAAAGGCATAAATGTTTGCATTACACTTGTAAGAACCTTATATATTTGCGAAAACGTTAT
>CANCVE010000010.1 GCA_947381435.1 Chitinophagaceae bacterium | reverse complement strand
TTGTTAGCTTTTGATAGGTATCCCTGTCAGAAGTATTGCGCTGTAATTCCTTGAGTAACGAAAGCTCTGATTCGCTGAATTGTAATGTCATCTATAGAATAACGAATATTTTAGCCATTTAGTGTGCAAACCTAAATCAGATTAGTATATAAACGATTACAAGACTATTATGCAAATGTAAAACAGTAATCATAATTTCAATTTCTCTTGTGCTTTCCTGTAAATACCTGCGGCAAATCTGTTTATTTCCTATACATAAAAGTAAATTACCCCTACATCCATGTAAATCGGTTCAACAGCTAAGTAAATGCCTTTTGCAAGGGTGCTTTTAGCCATTATTTGCTTGTTTTATGGTAAAACATGTGTGCAATAGCCAAAAGCAAACAATTCTTTGCTATTTACACAAATGTTTAGTGCTTTAACAAGAACTGGCAAGGCTTTCACTTTCTTGTTTTTATGACACACAAGCAGGTAATGGGGTAAAACACGTCTGTTTGGCGCATAAACAAGAAAGTACTACCCCAAAACAAGAAATTAGAACAATCCAACATGGATGTTCAACCTATTTACATGGATGTAGGGGTAATTTACAAAAAAGAGGCTTTTGTGGAGTCATTAGGCGTATAATATAGGTTATAGTTACCACATATATCATAATAGAAACTTGTGTATAACTCTTTTGCTAATAACTCTTGTTTAATTAGGTGGGTAACTTTCGACCCTATAACTTTGAATAAATTAACAAAAAATAAAATTTATTATGCAAAAGTTACAGGTTATTTTCAATTACCGCAGATGCGCCAAAGAGCTTTTTGTTAAGATAATTACTGCCGTTCTTAATGGACTGTATGTTGCCACAGCCGATTTTCCTACACCTCCCGTTACTAAAGCAGAATATATACTTGCAAAGGATGCCTTTACAAAAGCTAGTAGCGACTACATTACTGGTGGTACAGGAAGCAAGGGTGCTTATACAAAAACAAGAGCCGCATTGGTAGTATTACTCGACAAGTTATCGGGGTATGTAAATGATTTCCCTATCATCACTCAGGCAATGATAGATGAATGTGGTTTTACTGAACGTAAAGTAAAATCGAGTGGAACAATTCCTAAACAAGCAAAGGGACTTGCCTTTACAAGGCGTGGTGGTAATGCAATGTTGACCGAATGTAGCGTAGTAGCAAATGCGGCAAGGTATGGTGCCATACTAGTAGAAAGTGCATTATTGCCAACCAATTTTATTTTTATGGAAGGCACATTCGATTTTCCGGCAGGAACCTATCCTCGTATTCGTTACAACATGACGGAACAAAGAATGAAACATTGGAGTAACCTTGTTTCTGGCACTAAATATTATCTTTATTACTACACTACAAATGCAGCTGGTGTAAGCGTAATAAGTGATGCATTTATGATTGATTTTACAAACTAACCTAAAAGCAGAAAGGCATAAATAAAGTTTGTAAGCTAAGGATACAAAAAAGGCTATCACAACCAAATGTGATAGCCTTTTTTGTATCGTTAAATAGTCTGTCTGTAAGCTTTAATATTTACTCTTTAATAACACACGTAAAAACTACGACAGCTAAACACTAATTACCATATTAGGTTAAGAAGGGAGAGCTAAGAGAAATTACCTAGTGGCAAATAATAGTTTAAAGAACACACGTAAAAACAACACGTACAACGGTAAATCTTTAATGAAATATCTTCTGTATGAAATGTATCTAAAATCATAACTTAAAGGATGTTTAAGTTATGATTCCATAGTATTAAATGCCATACAATCAATACTTTAAAGAACTATTAAGTTTCAATGGATATATATTTTCAAATACATTCTGTTTGGTAAATGAGACATATAATAAAGCCAATAATAGTGTAGGGGATAATAACGTTCGCTATTGTTGATAATTCAGAAATTAAATTAAGTAATGAGATATTTAGCCCCGAAACAATCAATGAGTACAGAATAAACAGAGTACATACATTTAGCACGACTGTCGTGTCAAATAATAAAGCTGGATTGTTTTTCATTTAAGAGTTGTGATTGATTTAATTAACAACTTCTCTAGGGTGAGCTGACTTACACTCATTTCTACATTTTTAAGTATTAAAAGAACTTGAATGAAAATCTAGGTTTATCTCATTATCATACGTAAAACTACCTTGGAAATAAAATGAAGTGGTTTTATTATTATAAATAATGCTATTAATCTTAAAACATTATTACTCGCAATAATATTAGCCCATCTTGGACCATTAACGTAGTAAAAATTTATAAATCTTAATCCCCATTTTCTTTTTTTAAGATAACTATCTCTAAAATTTCGTAAATCTAGCACAACCGGATGTTCGTAATCACAAAAAACAGTCGTTGCAATAAAACAACCTTCTTCTTCTGGAGTAACTAGATGAGGATATTCATAAGAACATTTCGGTGAGCAAAATTTCTCTTTTGATTTTTTTTGTTCACCATTAATATTTACATGATGATACCAATATTGATCTTTATCACCAATAAATCCATTACACCATGAACATCTTTTTGCCATTTTACTCTACTTTACTTTTACAACAACTGTTCTAAGTTAATTCAAAGTAATTTATTTGTAGGCTCTTACATGTGTAGTAAATGAACCAGATACAGGTATAATTGCGTTATTATTTTCGCTTTTAAAGTTGCAATTGAAGTTGCCAGTTATATTATACAAAACGTCACTTGATGTTTCTTGAACTTTTGTAATACTTGTAATATTGCTTTCTTTCCCAGTATATTGTAAAGTGCAGTAATATGTTGAACCATTAATAGATCGGCTAAGGTTAACAGATATATCAAGATTGCACGAATTTGTTCCATCTATGTAGGGTACTAAATTATATACACCTGTTTTAGTCGTAAAATCTAATGCTAGTCTGTTTGTTTTAATGTACACATCCAAATCATATTGAGCGTTTTTTATGTAACCAGCATCTGTAACTACATACTCCTTACTGTTCAAACATCCTAATTGATGGTCTTGAAAGATTGCGATACTCGTATTTTCTGAGGAGTATTTTGTTCCATTTATTACTGCATTTAGTTTAACGGACAAGCTAGTTGAGTTACTACTAGATTTTTTACATGCGATAGCAAAAAATGACAGTCCTATTATTACAATATATCTTTTCATTTTATAAATATTAAAACTATAATTTATTAAAGTGCAGCCAACACTATTGTTGAAGCTGCACTTCTTTTTTTAAAGGATGAAATAGAGTCTTAGTGATTCTTTGTCTACACTATATTTGTTAATGTAGTAAAGTCAAGACTAAAACGATTTAAAATTTAGTAATAGTTATTGTTTACTGCCCACAAATGTTCCTTTTGTTTGGTCGCCGGCATTAGTCCAAGTACCAATTGTGCTAGTATTTGTAATTTTTCCAGTAAAGACTTCACCATCATCGGTGCCACCTACTGCTTTCCACGTACCATTTGATGCAACAGTACCACTAATGGTCGTTTTATAATTGGTGCCAGAGGTTGTGGTCTCTCCATTCATATCCCCATTTTGGTTTATTGTACAAATCCACGTGCCAGCATGGTCTCCACTAAATGTCCCTTTCCAAGAACCAGAAAAATTGCTCGTGTTAGAATTAGAACTGCTCGACTTACTACATGATAAAGCAATCGTTGTAATTGCTATTAATACTAGAAATAAATATTTTCTCATAACTTTATTTCCTACTCATAAGGCTTTTCGGTTACGCCCCGTTTGATTAGTTTCTGGACTCTACAAATAATTGTTCTACATCAAGAATTAAAGTGCAGCCAACAATATTGTTGAAGCTGCACTTTATGCTACATCTACAATCCATAGATTGATTGTTATTCTATTATTTAGATAATCTGTATCCAATTGAGATAGCAAATGCGCTAAGCTTTTCTGAATTACCATCAATTGACACTTTAGAGATGTTTGATAATCCAGTATTATAACGAGCCGAAAAATTAATGCCTACAGGTAAAGCGTATTCTGCACCTATAACCAAACTGAAGTTCGTGCTGTTATAAAATTCTTTTGTACTGATAGATTCTCCATTTTCTTTTGATTTTGCAGAGAGTAATAACCCAATTTGAGGGCCTGCCAAAACCGAAAAGCCAGAACTTTGAATGGCGTATTTAGCAATTACAGGTACTGTTAGATAGTTTAAGTTAGTTGTCATTCCATTGTCGGTGCCACTATGATGGTCATATAATAATTCTGGTTGAATTTTTATTACATCAGTTATCGGAAATGCAACATAGCCGCCTATTAATACACCAGTTCCAGATATTGAGCCAGAACTTCCACTACCAGATGTTTTTGCAGTGGAGAAATTTACGCCTGCCTTTGCACCATATTCTAGTAAAAGATCGTCAGTTTTTTGAGCATTAACACACGTGACAAAAAGAGTAATCACAGACAGAATTGTAACAATTTTTTTCATGTTTTTTAAAAGTTTATACCCTACTCATAAGGCTTTTCGGTTACGCCCCGTTTGATGGGTTTCTGGACTCCCATTTTTAATTTTGAAATACGAATCTATTTTGATGGTCTTACAAGAGATTATAAACTTATTTAATAGACATATTTTTTATTAACCCGATATGATATGGTATATAAACCTTCCATTTAATAAGAAAAAACTCTCTTTAATAAATTTTATGAACATGAAACATACTAGGGATTACATTTACAAATACTGCTTATTCTAAACTTTGTAAGGAATCGTTTCTCATGGTAGGAGTAGTAGATAGTATATTGCTTATTGGTGATTTGTAAAAAAGTTAAGAATTGATACTATTTTACAAGCCCATTACATTTAAGTAAAAATCTTTTTCACACAAAGTATAGCACAACCTAAACACGTAATAAGTAATGACATTTGATATTTTGATTGTTGACGATGAAGAAAGTG
The DNA here is from genome assembly GCA_947381435.1 of Chitinophagaceae bacterium. Lineage (GTDB taxonomy): Bacteria > Bacteroidota > Bacteroidia > Chitinophagales > Chitinophagaceae > Parasediminibacterium. The sequence continues at coordinate 64,573 of CANCVE010000010.1, read as the reverse complement.
GAAGAGTATCTTTAAAAATTTTGTTGGAGAAACTTTTTTTTACCAATACACAGTCAATAAAAATTGCTAGCTCGTACAAAGAAGCTGAACAACTACTAGAAAATTACAGTTTTCAGTTAGTTTTTCTAGATATTAACTTAAAGGGGTTGTCTGCATTCGATTTGCTTCCTAGTATTCCTCTAAACACGAGAGTTATATTTGTAACCGCATACTCCGAATTTATGCTTAAAGCACTAAGGTGTAAAGCATTCGACTATTTGTTGAAACCCATCAAGGAGGAGGAGCTACGAAATTGTTTGGAGAGAGTAAAAAAAGAACAGTTTGGGTTGAAAACAGTCATACATGTAAAACAGCATGGAAACACAAGGATTTTAAATTTCAGAGAAATATTGTTTGTTGAGGGTGATGGCCCTTACAGTAAATTTCACCTTAAAAATGAAGTTATTACTACTTCCAGAACCCTAAAATCTGTTTTAATTGATTTAGGAGATACTTTTACACGTATTCATAAAACATACGCTGTAAATCAGTTGTACATTAAGAGCTTTAATAGCAACCAATTATTACTAAACAACGATAGATGTCTGCCAGTTTCAAGAAAAGGCTTCAAAGAATTATCTACCTACTAATTTTTATTGGTATTAGTAACGCTTATGCTCAACCAAAACTTTTGCAATCTGAACTTGATATTTCCAACGGATTAAAGTCGAATACTATCCGGGCAATTCAGAAATGCCCACGTGATAATAGTGTTTGGCTAGGTACTGAAGACGGATTAACTATTTTGAATGACGTTGATTCTTCCTACAAAAAGCTAACAGTTGCCATTAAAAATAAACCTGTATGGTCATTATTGTTTTATAAAAATAGTGCTGTAATAGCCACTAGATTTAATGGTATCTATTTCTTTGATTTTAAAACTCATTCTATCACTCAACATCTAGACTCTAGCCAAATAGGTTTGTGCAGGAGAATAAAATTAATAGATGATACAATTTATATAGGGACAGCTAAAAAAACATTATACCTTACTAATGTAAATGGGCATTGGATAATACATGAAATAGTAACTAATTTACCATCTGGGTTTGTAACAGACTTTGCGAAGTTTAATAATAAGATTTACGCTTGTGCCTATGCCCCTTTAAAATCTAAATTATCCTATTTAAAAAACGATACGTTACACCTGCTCAGCACAGTTGGAGAGATGAATAATGCAAAGGAGTTAGATCATTATTTTACACTGACTAATTCAGATAGCATGTTGGTGCTAGGTGGTTCTATTAGTTATTCTATCTTCAAAACAAAAGGAAATAATGATATTCAGCAATTTCATTACTATAAATGGAATAAAGTTCGTCCTGTTTGGGAAGCAGCAATTACTAAAAAAAATGTTTTCTTAACTTCTGGGGATGTTGGTAGCTTACAAGAAGGTGTAATTTATCAAGATAATATTTCGACAGAAAAAGATGTTTTTCCAAACTTTTATGGTCAAAGCCTTTGTTACGATAAAAAAGTAAATGGATTATGGTGTGGAACACTTAATAGAGGGTTGTTCTACTGGCCACATATTGACGAATCGTATAAAGTACCTTGTGAAATTTCAGCGGACTATGATTTTATACCTGCCAATGAGGATAACCTAGTTTTGTACAATCAGAAGCAAGCCTCATTAGGTTATTTAAATAAAACGGAAATTAAGATTGGGCGTAATCTGATAAGAATTAGTGAACCCAATATGAGGATAAAAGATATTATTTGTATTTCCAATGATAGTGTATGTATTCTTTATAATACCAAGGTGGTTATTTATAAGCAAAACGCAGCTGTTTGGGAAATGCCTATTACTAAGTATGATAATAATTTATATAATAAGTTCCAATACTTGAATGGTAGAATCATTTTACTGGCACAGTATGCAGACCAAATATTATCTGTAGACATTAAAACTAAAGTTTCTAGAACAATCAAGGCACCGACCAACCTTACATTAAACAAAAATCTTAATAATGGGCTAGTCTATTTTTCGAACTACAGTGGATTCTTCTATTTTGACACTATTGCTCACTCATTAAATTTACCAATACTTAATGCAGAATCATTTACACTTTTGCACGACACCCTATTTTTTAATCAAGGTGGTGTAATAAGTGGATACAAGATAAATATTAATAATTTTTCTACCATTCCTATTTTCAACATAAACCTTAAAGAATTAGTTCCTCAGTTTATGCCTACGTGGGTAATTGCAAATTGTGGTAGGTTGTACTGCGGTAATGGTAAGAGTCTTTTAGAGATAAATCCAAAAACAGGATTGCCAATAAATTATATTTACTTAGGGAATTATAGCGACGAGAAAGAACCAAAGTCATTCGGAAAATACATTTACTTCAACCACGGCAACTATCTAACCCGAATAAATCCTATAGAAGAAAATACCTTTATCAATAAGCTAGATTTTAAGGTAACACAGTTGCCAACAACAGATCTTGACGAGAAAAATCCATTTGTAATTGATGTATTGTCATCAAACTATTTGCTTCAATCACACACACTCAAAAGATTAGACTTGTATCTAGATGGTAAACTTGTTAACCAGTTTTATAGCCTTAGTGATGAGTTCAAGTTCGCAAGTGGATTGGAACATGGGGGGTATTCGGTAAAAGTTTTTGTAAACGATGTACTAGTTAAGGAATTGAATTTGAATATCAATTTACCTCTAAAGTCGAATCCATATTTTTATGTAAGTCTTACGTTGATTGTACTAATGATTGGATTTCTTTTATTCAAAATGGTACTAGATAAAAGGCTATATCAAAAACATATACTTGAGAATAGGTTGCAGTTGCTAAAACAAAATTTAAACCCACATTTTATTTTCAATTCGCTTAACCTTATTTACAGTCTTGTTTTGCAGCAAAAAAATGATTCAGCAATAAGAACTATTAATCAGTTTTCAGACTTACATAGATATTACCTCGATAATATTAATAGACCGAAAGTTAATCTAAAAGAAGAGTTAAGTTTTATAAGAAGCTATCTGCAACTAGAATCAGCAAGGGTTGAAATTGATGATGCACTAACTTATTTTTTACCTGAGAATTTGAGTGATAAAATATATAATCTACTAGTTCCACCGATGATTTTACAACCTTTGGTAGAAAATGCTTTAAAATACAGCTACTCAAATTCAAATGAGAATAGAACCATTTGGATTGATGTATATGTATCAGATAACTCAAATAATCTGATTATTGGAATCGAAAATACCTTGCCTGAAAATTCAATAGGAAATAGTTCCGGTAGTGGGTTGGGCTTGAAGATGGTAGCAGAAAGAGTCGAAATATTCAATAAGTCGTACAAGGAAGCTGTAAAAATGTCTGTAGACCAAATTCCGAAATATGCTCAACATGGTTATCGTTGTGAGTTGTATTTTCCTTTTAATATTAAAACTTGATTGCTTAAAATGTAAGTAACATAAAACTGGTTTTAAGTACCTAATTGATAACTTCCATTCATCTAACAGGAAGTTGTAAAGTAGTCCGGCACAGTTTCGTGCGCGGTCTCAACAAAAAAGAACCGATATATACCAATGTATACAAGTATAAACAAGTGTAAGAATTCAATAAAATCAATAGTTTCATGGAAATAAGTCTTTTTGTGTGGAAGTCCATCGGGACGGCTCACACCACCATCATAAAAGAACTTCTACTGCTGTAGAGGTTCTTTTTTTTGTACCTATCCCAACCCATTTTATCCTAGTTAAAATAAACCATTCAACCATTCGCGCTGTTAACTTTCTGTGACAGAAAAAATAAACATCGTTTGGTTTAAACGTGATCTCCGCTTAAAAGATCATCTGCCTTTGCAAGCTGCCATTGATGATGGTTTGCCTTTATTGTTGGTGTATTGTTTTGATGAAGCAATATGGCAATACCCAGATGCTAGCACCCGTCACCGTCTGTTTGTGCAGCAGTCTATTCAAGATTTAAATCGAAACCTATCTAATTATAGTTCCTCCATTCACGTTTTTTGCATCTCTTTTATTCAAGTGTTACAGCAGTTGAGTGAACATTTTGAAATAGCAACCATCTATTCCTACCAAGAAATTGGCAATGCAGTTACTTTTAAAATTGATAAGCAAGTGTCTAACTATTGTAAAACCAAAGGCATTAGCTGGAAAGAATATCCTACTAACGGCATTCAGCGTGGATTGAAACAAAGGGCAACTTGGAATAAGGATTGGTTTAAAACAATGGAACAACCCATTGTGTATCCCAAGTTGAATGTAATAAAATCCGTATCGCTATCAAATGTGTTTTCTGAAAATGAGCTTTATACATTTCATAATGCTCCATCCAATCTCTCTGTTATTCAGCCTGGTGGAGAAGCTTTTGCGCAACGGTATTTAACTAGTTTTATTACCGATAGAATTAGAAATTATGCTCGCTTTATACCTAAACCAGCCGAAAGCCGACGCTCCTGTAGCCGACTATCGCCTTATCTGGCTTGGGGAAACCTTAGTATAAAGCAGATTTATCAGGCTGTTCAGGAAGAAAAGAAAAATACGAATGAGAAGCGGAATACTGCCTTTTTTGTTTCGAGATTATTGTGGCACTGTCACTTTATTCAGAAGTTTGAGAGTGAATGTAGGATGGAGTTTGAGAACCTGAATCCCGGTTTCGATGCTATCCGTACAGAAATAAATGAACAATATGTAACTGCCTGGAAAATGGGACAAACAGGCGTGCCCCTTATTGATGCTTGTATGCGCTGTGTAAACGAAACGGGCTACCTAAACTTTAGGATGCGAAGCATGCTTGTTTCTTTTCTCACGCATCATCTTTGGCAGCCTTGGCAAACGGGTGTGCATCATTTGGCACAACAGTTTCTAGACTATGAGCCGGGCATTCATTACCCTCAATTTCAGATGCAGGCTGGCACAATGGGGGTTAATACCATCAGAATTTATAATCCTGTAAAACAATCTGTGGAGCATGACCCAAAGGGATTGTTTATTAAAAATTGGGTGCCAGAATTGGGCAATGTGCCCGAAGCATTTATTCATGCTCCTTGGGAAATGTCGGCCTTAGAACAACAGTTTGCCAATATTTCTATTGGAAGAGATTATCCATTTCCCATAGTAAACATTGAGCAGGCAGCAGAACACGCCCGTATTCATTTATGGAAAACTAAAAAAGGAGATACCGTAAAATCTGCCAATGTGAAAATACTGAACAAGCATACCCATCGGAAAAAAGTAGTTAGATGAGTTTTACGTTTTAAGTTGTACGTTTTACGTAAAATAAAAAGTCTACACTATTTCCTTCACCCATTTACTTACTGCGGCTACCCATAGTGGGTCGGTGTTTAGGCATGGTATCATTTCGTAAGCCTCGCCTCCAGCTTCCATAAAGTCTTCTTTTCCTCTAATGGCTATTTCTTCCAAAGTTTCTAAGCAGTCACTCACAAAAGCAGGGCAAATCACTAAAAGCTTCTTAATGCCTTCCTTCGGCATGTCCTTCAATCGGAAGTCGGTGTATGGTTTTAACCAAGGATCTCTTCCAAGCCTCGACTGAAAAGAGTAACTAAATTTATCTTGTGGCAACTGCAATGCCTCGGCCGTTAGTCGGGTGGTGGTTAAACACTGATGACGATAGCAGGTTTCATGCGCCACAGAATCTACGCTACAACAATCATTCACCTTCAAGCAATGCTGCTTAGTAGGATCCGTTTTTAGCAAATGCCTTTCGGGTATTCCGTGATAACTAAACAAGATATGGTCATAATCTTTCTCCAAATAAGGACGAATATGTTCTGCAAAGGCATGGATATAATCCGGGTTATTGTAGTAAGGTTTCACGGTAGTAAGCTTAAACTGATAACCTTGCTTTTCGTGCACTTCCTTCATGTAGTCTACAGCCGTTTCGTAGCTACTCATGGCAAAGTGTGGATATAAAGGCATCAAAACAACCTCCTCAATTGATGGATTTTCTTTAATCAATTTATCGTAAGCATACTTAGGCGTTGGGTTTCCGTAGCGCATCGCTATTTCTACGGGTTCATCCATAGTAGCCTGAACAGCGGTTTGTAGTTGTTTGGTGAGCTGAATAAGTGGAGAGCCTTCTTTCCACCAGATAGTTCTATAAGCCTCGGCACTCTTAGGCGCACGGAATGGAACGATGATGCCACGAACCAATAACAGTCTAACCATATACGGAATATCTATCACCTTACCATCCATTAAAAATTCGGCTAAATATTTCCGTACATCCTTTGTAGCGGTACTATCTGGCGAGCCCAGGTTCATTAAAATGACACCTCTCTTTGTTTTAATCGTGCTTTTATCAATCATACTTAGTCCTTTAGCGTTTTATTACCCTGTTGTTATAATAACTATTTGGCAAATGTAATGTTCGGGTTCAATTACGAAACAGAAAACGATATAGTTGGTGAGAATAATTCTATGTCATTAAACATGACACAAAAATGACATTAAATAGACGAATGTTGGATTTCTGCTGAAACCACAAAGGCTATTTTTGCGTAACTTAAGGCATACCACCTAAACGGTATTGAATATGCAGGAACTACAATTTTACGCGGCAGGCATAAATTACAAGAAAACTGAAGCATCAATCAGGGGACAATTCGCTATTGGCACAGAACAATACAGTGCATTGATAGCAGATGCCAAGCAAGCAGGTATTGCTGAAGTAATGGTAATTAGTACTTGCAACAGAACCGAAATTTATGGTTTGGCCACCAGTTCGAAAGCATTGATAAACCTTTTATGTGCTAAAACAACGGGCAGCAAAGAAACCTTTAAACAATTAGCCTACATTAAAAAAGGGAAAGAAGCAATTGAACACCTATTTTCTGTTGGTGCAGGATTAGATTCTCAAATATTGGGCGACTATGAGATTATTGGTCAGATAAAACAGTCTTTCAAGTTTGCAAAAGAACATGGCTCCATTGGTGGATATATGGAACGCTTAGTAAATTCTGTTATCCAAGCATCAAAAAGTATCAAGAATAATACACAGCTTAGTGGTGGTACCGTTTCGGTTTCCTTTGCAGCTATTCAATTTCTAAAAGACAACGTAGAAAACATCAGCGATAAGAAAATATTGTTACTCGGTACTGGCAAGATAGGAAGGAACACCTGCAAGAATGTGGTTGATTATTTAAATAATACCAACATTACACTTATTAATCGTACAGAAGATAAGGCAAAGGAATTGGCTGATGAACTAAACCTTAGGGTAGGTTCTTATGAATTGATTGAACATGAAATAAAAGCAGCCGATGTAATAATTGTAGCTACTAATGCGTCTTCTCCAATCCTTAATAAAGAGCAATTTGCAAATAGCAACAGTAAGGTTTTGATTGATCTATCTATACCTAACAATATCAACCCCACTTGTAAAGAATTGGCACATATTACCTTGGTAAATGTGGATGATTTATCTAAAATAAATGATGCCACCCTCCAAATGAGGATTGATGAAGTGCCTAAAGCAAAAGCAATTATTGCAGAACATATTGCCGAATTTAGTGAGTGGCATGCCATGCGCAAGAATGTGCCTGTAATTAAAGCTGTGAAAAGCAAGTTGATTGCTATGCAAGAATGTGATATGTTCATCAGCTACTCTAATAGCCATCACACAACAAACAATTGTGATTGTAATACCCGCATACAGAAAGTGATTAACAACATGGCGCAAAACATGCGCAAGGAAAATAAGGGTGGATGCAACTATATAGAAGCTATTAATGAGTTTATAGCAATCAGTGCTAACTAGCACCCTTCCGTCCCTAAAGGGAGACTAACAGCAATAATTATGGAAAGAGTTATACGTATTGGCACACGCGAAAGTCAGTTGGCTGTTTGGCAAGCAACGCTTGTACAAAACCTTTTGAAAGAGAATGGTTATGCTGCTGAATTAGTTTACATAAAGAGCGAGGGCGATATAGATTTGGTTACACCACTCTACGAAATGGGTGTTCAGGGTGTGTTTACCCGAAGCCTAGATTTGGCTTTACTGAATGATAGAATAGATATAGCAGTTCATTCGATGAAAGATGTACCAACACAACTACCCAAAGGAATAATACAAAGTGCTGTGTTGAAAAGAGCAAGCTATAAGGACATATTAGTTAGTCGTAAGTCGAAAGTTGAAAGTCGAGAGATGGATGACTTACAACTTTCGACTTTCGACTCTCAACTAGTTATTGGTACTAGCAGCATACGTCGTAAGGCACAATGGTTGCATCGCTACCCGAATCATACAATAGAGAATTTGAGGGGTAATGTAAATACACGTCTTCGTAAAGTAGCAGAAAGTAACTGGCATGGGGCAATATTTGCGGCTGCCGGATTGGAACGAATTAATCTTCGTCCTGAAAACAGTGTTGATTTAGATTGGATGCTGCCTGCACCTGCACAAGGGGCAATAATGGTAGTAAGCCGTGATGGAGATACTTTTAGTTTTGATGCTTGCCAGCATTTTAATGATAATGATACAGCTATCTGTACTAAAATAGAAAGAGATTTTCTTAGGGTATTATTGGGTGGATGCTCTACGCCAATTAGTGCATTGGCCGAAGTGAAAGATGGTGCTATACATTTTAGAGGTAATGTGGTGGCAATAGATGGTTCGGCAAAGGCGGAGGTAGAGCAGATGATCTCTTTTGAGGATGCGGATAATGGTGGTGTATTAGCTGCCAAGTCTCTATTAGAACAAGGCGGACAAGCCATCATTGATACCATACAGAAATCATAATTTATAAACTTTACATTGAATCATTCTATCAATATATTAAGTACTCGCCCCATTGATACACTGCTAATTGAGGAAGCAGCATCAAAGGATATTTCGATAGATTGTATTTCATTTATTGATACAACAGTTTCTATCAATCAATCTAAAAAAGAAAGCATTCAGGCTTTAGCAGAAACGAAGAATACCATTGTTTTTACCAGCATGAATGCCGCAGAGGCCATCATTGAAAGTCTGGAAGGTATAAAACCTATTTGGGACATTTACTGCATGGGCGGAACTACTAAAACAATCATAAAGGATTATTTTGGGGCTGATAGCATTAAAGGAACAGGAAAAGATGCCCTATCTCTCGCAGAGGGGATGATTGCTAATGGCACACAAGAGGCAGTCTTCTTTTGTGGAAACATACGTAGAGATGAATTGCCTCAACTACTAAAGGAGCATCAAATTGCCCTGAAAGAAGTGGTTGTTTATGAAACAATTGTTACGCCTCAGGAAATTATAATTGCTTATGATGCCATCTTATTCTTTAGTCCGAGTGCAGTGGATAGTTTCTTTTCAGTTAATAAGGCGGCAGACATCACCATTCTATTTGCCATTGGTAATACCACGGCTAATGCAATTGCCAACTATTCATCCAATACTGTTGTTAAAGCAGATTCACCCGAAAAAGATAATCTGGTGAAGAAAGCAATTGAATATTTTACTAAAGACCTTGCAAATTATAATTCATAACTCACAATTCATAATTAAAGATAGTGCTACAAAACGATTTATTATTAAGAACACTACGTGGAGAACCTACGGAAAGAGTACCAGTATGGATGATGCGTCAAGCGGGAAGGTACTTGCCAGAATACATGGTTATTAAAAATAAGTATGGCTTCTTCGAAAGGTGTCAAACACCCGAATTGGCTGCAGAGATAACTATTCAGCCAGTTAATATTGTGGGTGTAGATGCCGCAATATTGTTCTCAGATATATTGGTTGTTCCACAAGCAATGGGTTTAGAAGTACAATTGATTGAAAGCAAAGGCCCGATATTGCCTAATCCCATTGCAACCGTTGCTGATTTGCAAAGAGTGCGTGTGCCTGATGTGGAAGAAACTTTGGGATATGTTTTTAAAGCAATAAAGCTAATAAAACAAGAATTAAATGACCGTGTGCCATTGATAGGTTTTGCTGGTGCACCTTGGACATTGCTTTGTTATATGGTGGAAGGCAAAGGATCAAAAACTTTTGATAAGGTTAAAGAGTTCTGCTATACCCAACCTGAACTAGCACACACATTACTGCAAATGATTACCGATACCACCATTGCATACCTAAAGGCGCAAGCCAAAGCGGGGGCAGATGTGGTACAGATATTTGATAGTTGGGGTGGGTTGTTAAGTCCGCACGACTTTGAAACTTATTCTTTGCATTATATCAGGCAGATTGTTGCAGCATTAAAAGATGTAGTGTTAACAATAGTATTTGCTAAGGGGGCATGGCAAAGTCTTGATGTAATGGCAGCAACAGGTGCAGCAGGCTTGGGCATTGATTGGTGCATAAAACCTGCCACTGCCAGACAATTTGTAGGTGACAACATTACCCTTCAGGGCAACTTTGATCCGGCTAAACTGCTTGCCCCAATCCCAGTAATAAAGAAAGAAGTAACAGAAATGTTGCAGGCTTTTGGCAAGGGAAGGTATGTTGCAAACTTAGGTCATGGCATTTTGCCACACGTTCCTGTGGATCACGCAAAGGCTTTTGTGGATACAGTTAAAAGTTATGAGTTTTGAGTTATGAGTCTTTTGTAACTTATACTCTTTACTAATTCGCAGTTATGCAAATACAAGAAAATAAATATCAGTCTTTAGTAGAACACATTGGAGTTCTATTACATGACGGCCGGCTAAAAGCTGTTCAATCTGTAAATACAATTCTTGTAAATACCTATTGGGAGATTGGAAGATATATTGTTGAGTTTGAGCAGAAAGGAAATGATAAGGCTGAATATGGGTCTCAACTTTTTGAACGGCTTTCTAAGGACTTAAGTTTGGCTTATGGAAAGGGGTTTGGTCGCACTAATTTACAATATATCCGAAAGCTATATTTAGCATTCCCAATATGCGGGACAGTGTCCCGCATATTGACATGGAGTCATTATTATGAAATATTAAAGGCTGATACCGACCTAGAAATTAGCTTTTATAGTAAGCAATGTGAAAAAGAAAAATGGAGTGTTCGAGAGCTAAGGAGAGAAATGAACAGCATGCTTTTTCATAGAATAGCATTGAGTAAAGACAAAGAAGGCGTTTTGAAACTTGCTAGAGAAGGTCATTCCGTAGAGACACCCGAAGATTTAATAAAAGATCCATTCGTATTGGAATTTTTAAATATTCCACAACAATTCAAATATTTAGAGGGAGAATTAGAAGATAAAATAATAAGCAATCTACAGCAGTTTATTATGGAGATGGGAAAGGGATTCGCTTTTATTGGCAGACAATATAGGATGAGTCTTGGAGGAAAACATTTTTATCTTGACCTACTTTTTTATCATCGAATTCTTAAATGTTTTGTTTTAATAGACCTTAAAAGAGGAGAAATAGATCATCAGGATATTGGTCAAATGAATCTTTACCTAAATTATTTCAAAAAAGAAGAAGCTACAGAAGGCGATAATGAGCCAGTTGGAATAATATTGGGAGCTTATAAAAATCATATTCTAGTGGAGTACGCGACTGATAGCATTACTAATAAAGTATTGCTTAGTAAATACCAATTATACTTGCCTGACAAAGAATTATTGGCAAAACAACTAGCAAAACTAATTGAAAACGAAGATGAGTTTTAGAGATATGAGCATCAAACAACAATGGATAAACTATATACACTCTTTGCAGGATAATATCTGTGCTGCACTTGAAGCAGAGGATGGCAAAGCCACTTTTGTAGAAGATGTATGGGTTCGTCCAGAAGGTGGTGGTGGCAAGACTAGGGTTATTGCCAATGGCAATGTGTTTGAAAAAGGTGGTGTTAATACTTCGGCTGTTGAGGGAGTAGTTACCGATGCCATGCGCAATCAATTGAAACTTCCGGCTCAGGTTATTGATAAGGAATTGTCTTGGTTTGCTTGCGGGTTGAGCCTTGTTTTACATCCCATCAATCCTTTTGTGCCTACGGTCCATTGCAATTATCGGATGTTTGAGCTATACAACGAGAACGGGGAGGTTATTGACCGTTGGTTTGGTGGTGGTACCGATTTAACGCCTTATTATTTGTTTGATGAGGATGCAATTCATTTTCACCAAACTTATAAAAATGTGTGCGACGAGTTTGATGAAACCTTTTATCCTTCCTTTAAAAAGCATTGTGATGATTACTTTGTAAACTTTCATCGTAATAATGAGCGCAGGGGAATTGGTGGCATTTTCTACGATTATCAGCGTCCATCAGAGACTAACGATGTTAATTTCTGGATGAGTTTTGGTCAAGCTTGTGGCAATGAATTTACAGAAGCATACATTCCTATCGTATCTAAAAGAAAGAATATTCCTTACACTGCAGCGCAGAAACATTGGCAGGAAATACGCCGTGGCAGATATACTGAGTTTAATTTAGTGCATGACAGAGGTACTTTATTTGGATTACGTACTAATGGAAGGATTGAAAGTATCTTGATGAGCTTACCGCCAACAGTTCGTTTTGAATACAATTATCAACCGATTACTGGTAGCGAAGAAGATAAATTGTTGCAGGCCTGTTTGAATCCTAGGGATTTTTTAGGTTAAAAGACCAATAAATCAATAAGGAAATGGATTGGTTCAATAAGGAAATAGATTAGTTCAATAAGGAAATAGATTAGTTCAATAAGTAAATAGATTAGTTCAATAAGGAAATAAATTGGTTCTATATGGAAATAGATTGGTTACACAAGGAAATAGATTAGTTCCCTAAGGGAATAAATTAGTTCCACAATGAAATAGAGCACTTACTAAGAAACTATGACAATTTTAATAGACATTTTTAATCTAAATAGATACAATGATACTTAATCGCAGAAACAGAATCCTTCGCCAGTCACCATCTATCAGAAGTATAGTTGCAGAGACAATTCTATCCCCAAATGATTTTATTGTGCCCCTATTTATTGTAGAAGGGGAGGGCGTAAAGGAAGAGATTGCGTCTATGCAAGGTTATTTTAGGTATAGTTTAGACAATACAATCAAGGAAGTAAAAGAGCTTTGGGCAATGGGATTGAAGTGCGTCTTGCTATTTGTAAAATGTAAGGATGAACTGAAAAACCAGTATGGAACTGAAGCTATTAATCCTGACGGATTAATGCAACGAAGCATTAAAGCCATAAAAGATGCAGTGCCAGGAATGGTAGTTATGACCGATGTTGCGCTTGACCCATTTTCTTCGGATGGACATGATGGGGTAGTAATAAATGGAGAGATTGTAAACGATATTACCGTAGATGTTTTGGCAAATATGAGTGTTAGTCATGCTGCTGCTGGAGCTGATTTTGTGGCACCTAGTGATATGATGGATGGAAGGATAGCGGCTATCCGGCAGGCATTGGAAGAAAATAATTTTACCAAAACGGGCATCATGGCTTACAGTGCCAAATATGCTTCGTGCTTTTATGGCCCGTTTAGGGATGCGCTTGATTCTGCGCCAGGCTTTGGTGATAAAAAGACTTATCAAATGGATTATCACAATCGTTTGGAAGCTGTAAAAGAAACTTTGATGGATGTGGAAGAAGGTGCAGATATTGTAATGGTAAAACCCGCTTTATCTTATTTAGACATCATACGTGAAGTGAAAAATGCAGTCGATATTCCTGTGAGTGCCTATAATATCAGTGGCGAATATGCCATGATTAAAGCGGCTGCTAAGATGGGCTGGATTGATGAGGACAAAGCCATTTTGGAAACCATTACATCCATCAAACGAGCAGGTGCCGATTTGATTGCTACCTATTTTGCAAAAGACGTTATCCGATTGATTAATTAACTTCACAAATACTTTCAACTTCTTTCACAATGAAAAATATTACAACTAGTCAAACCTTATTTGCTCGCGCACAGGGATCCATTCCGGGAGGTGTCAATTCTCCAGTTCGTGCTTTTAAAAGTGTGGGTGGAACACCACTTTTCATTAAAAAAGCAAAGGGTGCTTATCTATATGATGCCGATGATAATCAGTACATAGACTATATCGCTTCTTGGGGTCCTATGATTTTGGGGCATGCCTACGAGCCTGTTATCAAAGCCATACAAGATCAAGCCGTGTATTCTACTTCTTATGGTGCGCCTACAGAGTTGGAAATAAAGATGGCTGAACTGATAAAGAGTATGTCGCCAAATGTAGATTTGATACGGATGGTGAGTAGCGGAACCGAGGCTTGTATGAGTGCGGTTCGTGTGGCGAGAGGTTATACTGGGCGCAATAAAATTATTAAGTTCGAGGGTTGTTATCATGGTCATGCCGATAGTTTTTTGGTAAAAGCTGGTAGTGGTGTAGCCACCTTTAATATTCAGACGGTGCCAGGCGTTACTGCTGGTGTCGCCAACGATACCCTCAATTGTGCCTACAACGATTTGGAAGCAGTGGAACAATTGGTGAATGAAAACAAAGATCAAGTTGCAGCTATTATTATAGAGGCGGTGGCTGGCAATATGGGTTGTATCTTACCGAAAGAAGGCTTCTTGAAAGGATTAAGAAAGATTTGTGATGATCATAATATTGTTTTGATATTCGATGAAGTAATGACTGGTTTCCGTTTGGCTTTGGGTGGTGTACAAGAAAAGTTGGGTATTGATGCCGACCTTGTAACCTATGGAAAAGTGATTGGTGCGGGTATGCCTGTGGGTGCTTTTGGTGGCAAGCGTCACATTATGGAAGTGGTTTCTCCGTTGGGTAATGTATATCAAGCAGGAACATTAAGTGGTAATCCTATTGCGATGATTGCAGGTTATACATTGCTATCTATCCTAAAAGATAATCCTGAAATATTGAAAGAACTCGATGCAAAAACTTTGTATCTGAAAGAAGGATTAGATAAAGTATTGAAGGCCTCCGGTACACCTTATGTTATCAATCACCTTGGCTCGATGATTAGTATTCATTTTAGTGAGCATCCTGTTACTGACTTTGCTTCGGCAGCAGCAGCCAATAATGAACTCTTTAAAAAGTTCTTCCATGCCATGCTTAATCGAGGGGTTTATCTTCCGCCAAGTGCTTTTGAAAGTTGGTTTTTGAACAATGCCCTAAGCTATGAGGATTTAGATAAAACTATAACAGCTGTTGAAGAAAGTTTGAAAGAAATACTCAACTAACCATAAATAAAAAAGGACAGCCTTTGTGAAAGCTGTCCTTTTTTAATACCTTTAGTTTGCACTTATTGTCCTTGAGCTAAACTATATCCTTTCTTCTCTCCAAACTTATTGAGCATCTCATACGAGCAAACTTTAAAGTCTGTCATCATTCTTTTTGTTAGTTCTAAAACATCTGTTTGAGTTAATGCAGCATCATCAATGCTTTCAAAACGACAACGATACTGATCCACCAAATTTGTAAACACACTTCCCTTAGGCCAAACTTGTGTACCGCGATTACTTATTGTAACCAGTTTAGCAATGCCCATTGTGTGTTCCAAACTTTTATTTGCCACTTCAGTAGGTTGTTCATTGCTTTCAATAAAGAAATCTACACCAACTATTATCTCTTCACCTTCAGAAACACTCTCCAACATTGGATTCTTTTCTAGTTTAAAGATGGTTGGTGTAACGTATAAATCAGGAAGAATTGGTTTAGGGTTTACTGCGGGTTCTTTACCAAAGTTGCTTATAATCACATCTGCAAATGATGTAGTATTCACAGATGGTATTGCCTTATCACCGAAGTCGCCTGTATGTATACCACTTTCCAAAGTATATAATAAAGCATTTTCTATCATGGCACTTGTTTGCATCAATCCCAAATGGCGAAGCATGCCAATGCCACTTAACAAGAGTGCGGTAGGATTGGCAATATTTTTTCCTGTAATGTCTGGAGCCGTGCCATGAACTGCTTCGAAAATAGAAATATGGTCGCCAATATTAGCACTAGGAGCAAAGCCCAATCCACCAACAAGGCCAGCACACAAATCACTCACGATGTCGCCCTGAAGGTTCGTAAGCACAACAACATCAAACAAATCTGGTTTAGTTACCAACTTCATACATAAGTCGTCAACAATTACATCGTCAGCATTAAGTTCAGGATAATCTTTTGCCACTTCATAAAATACCTCTAGGAATAATCCATCAGTAATTTTCATGATATTGCTTTTGTGGCCACAGGTTATGCGTCTTGCACCCTTTTTCTTAGCCATCTCGAATGCGTACTTTATCACTTGATAGCTACCTGGTCGGGTAATAAACCTACGGCAAAGTGCCACATCGTGCGTAAGCATGTGTTCTATTCCGCCGTAAGTATCTTCTATATTTTCTCTTACTATCGTTATGTCTATCGGAATTCCTGCTTTACTAAACACGGTATCAACGCCATGCAGTGTTTGAAAAGTTCTTTTATTAGCGTAGGTGTTCCATGTTTTTCTGGCTGTTACGTTTACACTTTTAACGCCCTTTCCTTTAGGGGTTTCCATTGGTCCTTTAAATAAGATGCCCAACGTTTCGATGGTTTCTTGCGCTTCGGGTGTCATCCCATTACTAAAGCCTTTATCAAATACCCATTTGCCCATGTCTACCACATCATACTCAAGTGGCACATTCGCAGCCTTGAAAATTGTTAATACTGCATCCATAATCTCTGGACCGATACCGTCACCTTTTGCTACCGCGATTTTGTGCATAACGAAAATTTTAATAAATTATTTCTTTAAATAGATGTTTCAAATTTAGGGGATACAAACATATAATTGACAGTTTGTTACCATTAAATTTTAATTTATCCATTTATTTATGCATAAAAAGTATTATATGAGCTTGTTTTGAAGGTAATTAGAGAAAACGTTTTCGTTTTTGCAACAAAAATGGTGATAGCCAACCGTTGTTTTATAGACTAAGTTGTCCCTATGATCCTTTTTCCATGGTGAAAATTCTATTACTGTTGTTGGCTAATGGTAAATTCATCTTTTCTGCTAAGGCAATTATCTCCAGATTTATAGCTTCGCGCATACTATTAAAGTCGTTGGGGTTTTGGCTTGCATCTGCAAAGTAGGTTATTTCAAATTTGTGCGCATATTGACCAGTATCCTTCAAAAAAACAGAAAAGCTAGTTACATCTTCTCGTTGGAGAATCTTATTCAGAGCAGGAGTTAATCCTTTCAATTGTTCGGCAGTAGCAGATAAACTAATCTCCAAATTAGTCACTGCCCTTCGTTGTGTGCGCATACTCAGGTTGTCTATAATACTATCAACCATCTGTTTATTGGGCACCGAGATATAGGTTTTTTCTTCAGTTCTAATTCTCGTACTCCGCAAACCAATCTTTTCAACCACACCTGTAAGGCTATTTACTTTTAGGGTATCACCAACTGTAAATGGTCTATCGAAAAAGATAATAAAAGAGGCAATCAAATTCTCTAAGCTTTCTTTGGTGGCTAATGCAATGGCTGCACCCACAATACTAAGGCCTGTAACAATATTGCCGATATCCTTATGAAATCCAAATTGTAAGATCATTAATAGTCCAATGATGCCCAATATCATCTTAAAGAAGTCTTTAAAAAAGATGATTAATTGGCTTTCGGTATGGTCGTTTGTTTTAGTTGCAGACTCTTCTAATACGGTTGCTACAAAGTCGATGGCCCTCAAACAAAGCCAGGTAAAAGTTACCACCAACGCAATGCTGGAGGCAGAATCTACTACCCCGAAGAAAGTGGTTTTATATATTTTAAAGTTGAGCTCGCTAGGATAATTGAGTCTATCGAGTGCTACAAACGAAATAAATAGAAATAGAAAGTTCTCTAGTGGGGCGATAATCAGACTTACAAAAGATAGTTTGTTTAGCTTTTTGCCTGTACGCGCTACTAATTTAAATAGAATAGATGCAAAGTATTTGGAGATTAATCGCTTTAAAATAGCGGCTAACACAATGGAAAAAAACACACACAAATAGAGGGCGACTGTGTTATTATAAAACTCAGTATGTAGAAAATTATTCATGAATCGCAATTTATAAGAAGTTGTTGTAAGTTGTGGAAATGATTAAAATAGTTAGCATATAATTTACCTATTCCATAATAAATTACTTTACAGGTACAAATTCGCTGAGGTTATTATTGATACTTAAGGTAGCAACAAACAACCTGTTGCCTGCATACGCAATCAAATTACTACTATTGAAATTAGCCGTAAGTGGTGCATTAATTATTTTTATCAATGTGCCATTATTTGTTTTAACCTCCCCTTTTGCCGGAAAGGAAAATACCGCAAAGCCTCTAATTTTATCCTCACCAGAATAGTTAAAAGTAAAGTTTGTGTTAGCGGCTTTAGTAACAACCGGTTTTGCTGGTGGCGTGCTATCTATCCAATCCATCGGCGGCACAATGGCTGGCAGGGCATAATAATTATCATGTAAACTGTCTGCCCAGCCATTCGTATTTCGCACCAAATCCTGACTACTAAAAAATGCACTTCCTTGTGTAGCTTTTAGTCCTCGCAAAGCAATAATCTGCGTTGGCAATTCAGATTTATCTCTCCAAGCGGGTAAAATGGGTGTTTGGCTTGCCTTATATAGGCTATGCCCAATGTATAAATGTTTGCCATAAGTATGTCTGCTCCACCAATCGAGTAATTCATTATACGGACAAACCCTATTACTACACTCCCAATAAATTTGCGGGGCCACATAATCTATCCAACCCATCTTTAGCCACAAAACGATGTCGGCATATAGGTTGTCGTAACTAGTAGTGCCCGCAGTTGTTTTGCTTCCTTCAATGTCCTGACCCTTATTTCTCCAAACGCCAAAAGGACTGATACCAAATTTTACCCTAGCATTAGTTTCAGAAATAACTTCGTAGATATTCTTAATAATACTATCACAATTACTGCGTCGCCAAGCATCTTTTTTCATTCCATTTCCATAAATTCGATAAGTTTTTTCGTCAGGAAATTCTTTTCCTTCAATGGGATAAGGATAAAAATAATCGTCCATGTGCATTCCATCAATGTCATACCTACTCACAATGTCTCTCACTACGGCACTTACATACTTCCTCACTTCGGGAATGCCGGGGTTAAAATATTTTGTATTGCCATACACCAAAAACCATTCAGGATGTGTATGGGTAATATGACTTGATGAAATATTAGACCTTTTTAAATTGAAAACAGCCCGATAAGGATTTATCCAAGCATGAAATTCCATGCCTCGCTTACGTGTTTCATCAATCATAAATTGCAAAGGATCATAGTAGGGGTTAGGTGCTTTTCCTTGTATCCCCATCAAATATTCGCTCCAAGGTTCGTATTGCGAAGGATAAAAAGCATCTGCCGCAGGACGTATCTGTACAAACACGGCATTGATGCCACTACGTTGATGCGTATCTAGTAGTTTAATAAATGAAGACTTTTGTTCTTCTACAGATAATCCTTTTTCTCTTGGCCAATCAATATTGCTAATCGTGGCAATCCAAACGCCCCTGAACTCGAAATTTACTTGCCCACACACTAAGGAATGTAGAAAAGAAAGAATAATAATGGGTAATAAAACAGATTTTCTCACGTGGCGAAGGTAAGCAAGGGCAGTTAAAATAAGGAATTTAGGTCATGTTGTGCTAAAAAGTCCGCCGTCTGGGTACAATTGTGTCCGCGGCAGCCCAGACGGCGGCCGTCTAAGCATAATTCTGTTCCCGGCAGCCCAGACGGCGGCCGTCTGAGTATAATTGTGTCCACAGCAGCTCAGACGGCGACCGTCTGAGAACAATTTTGTTCGTGGCAAGCTAGACGGTAGCTTTCTGAGTATAATTCTGTTCACGGGAGGTCAGAAAGCGACAGGTTGAGGAAAACAAGAAACATAATGTTCCATTTTTCTGGAATTACCTATAATTTTGAGAGAAATAAATACGATGAAAAACTTCAATTTTACGGCTCATATAGAAAAGGATAAAGAAACTGGATTGTATACGGGCATCGTTACAAATTTGCCTGGTGCACATACGCAAGCGGCTTCTTTGGATGAATTGAGAAATAACCTAGAGGAAGTAATTACTCTATGTTTGGAATGTATGAATGAAGAAGAAATAAACGATTTGCCTTCTTTTGTAGGTTTTCAACAATTAACTGTTGCAGTATGAGCAAGCTGCAAATGATAGATGCAGCAGCATTTGAAAAACTATTGTTGAAACTTGGTTTTTGTGTTGTAAGACAAAAAGGTAGTCATATATTTTATCGCCACCCAGATGGCAGATATACTACATTGCCCCATCATAAAGGTATTCAGATTGGAAGATCCCACTTAGGCACATTCTCAGGGAAATAAATATTACTGTAGAAGATTATAATGCGCTCATCCAAGAAAAATAGCCCTCTGATTTCTGAAAAATTATAAATACTAATTTGTCAGTTTGGTTAATTGTTCAATAGAATTTACCCACTATTTTTACGACGAACACTAACTATATGTACAAACAACAACTCAATCTTTTTAGCCTCACCATGATAGTGATAAGCTTGGTAATTGGGATGGGAATATTTAAAACGCCCGCCACTATTGCCGCAAAAGCAGGAACACCCACTATCTTTTTTGCCGCATGGGCCATTGGGGGAATCATAGCTTTGTTTGGTGCACTCATTTATGCCGAGATTGGTTTGCGTTTGCCCTCTGTGGGTGGTTATTATAGTGTGTTTGCAGAATGTTACCATCCCTCGGTGGGGTTCACCGTAAATGTGCTTATTCTTATCAGCAATGCAGCATCCATATCGGTTGTAGCACTTATTGGAGCCGATTATGTGAGCGATTTATTGTTCGGAAAACCATCGGGAGAGTTGTTTAATATATTAGTTGCCACGTTGCCAATCGCGCTATTTTATGGCGTTAATTTATTAGGATTAAAAACCAGCAGCCGTACCCAAAACATCTTGATGCTACTGAAAATAGGATTGATAATTCTGTTGATATCGGCCTGTTTTAAAGGGCTAAATATTGCCCCACACGGTTATAATACAAATGCTAAAGTGTATAGTTATAATGGTCATAACGCAGGATTACTACTCATGGTTAGCCTAGTAGCGGTTTTCTTTACGTATGGCGGCTACCAACAAACCATCAACTTTGGAGGCGAAACTAAAACGCCTGCCACTTTGCAAACAGGAATTATTGCAGGTATTGCCATTGTTTTGTTCCTTTATTTATCCATCAGTTATGCTTATGTACAAGTAATTGGATTTGATAAGATGAAAAATGCCACAGCCATTGGCGCCCTATTATGCGAAACTTGGTTTGGCAAGGCAGGCGGAAAAGTATTTGATGCCTGCATGTTTTTGAGTGTATTGGGTTATGTAAATGTTTCGCTTTTGAGTAACCCAAGGGTAATGTACGCCATGAGTAAGGACGGTGTTTTTCCTGAAATATTCGCTTACAAACATCCAAGTACAGAAGCTTTAGTGCCAGGACTAACGGCTTTTGCCATCATTGCCATAGTTGTTGCCTTCTTTGGAAAAGGGGTGGATAATGTGCTGGACTTTAGCATTTTTCTAGACTGTATTGGCTTTAGTTTTTCGGCTGCTGCCTTATTAATTCTGAAAAAAAGAAAGCAGGGCAATGAAAAGGTTACTGGTTTTGTTCAGCACATTACTCCTTATTTGTGTATAGTATTTGTGCTTGCCTATTTTGTGGTAGCCACTGCGGTAGTGATATATAATCCGAGTGCCGCCATAACAGGCATTGCGCTGATGGCACTTTTCTTTGGCGTATATTATGGTTTTTATCATGGAAAGGATAAAGGGATATAGAATTTATTTATCAATCAAAAGAAAAAGCAACTACATTTGACTACATCTAATCCGTTCATTTATTAGAAGATTATGAAATCCTTATTATACTTTTTACTCTCACTAACGCTTGTATTGCAAGCAACTGCCCAAGAAAAGTGGGATTTGCGCAAATGCGTAGATTATGCCATGAAAAACAATATCTCGGTAAAACAGGCGGATATTCAGGCACGTATAAGTGCTTTGCAACTAAAACAAGCGGAACTGGCAAAGTATCCAAACGCTAATTTAAGTTCTGGTTTAGGGGTTCAGTTCGGACGATCTATAGACAGAACAACAAACATTTACAGTAATACCCAATCACTTTATCAAAACTATCAATTACAAACGGGTATAGAAGTTTACAATTACAACCGATTGAACAATAATATTGCCTATGCCAAATTCAATGCACAGGCAGCCCTAGCCGATGTAGAAAAAGCGGCAAACGATGCATCATTGAGTGTTTGTACTTATTATTTGCAGGTATTGGCAGCTAAGGAACAGGTAATTATTAGTCAATTGCAAATAGGACAAACACAAATTCAATTAAACCTTACTAAAAAGAAAGTAGAAGCAGGTGCTTTGCCCGAGCTAAACTCTTTAGAAATAGAAGCGCAATTGGCAAATGATAGTAGCACTTATATATCTGCCCAGACTAATTACCAACAATCAGTGCAGTCTCTTAAAGGTGTTTTAAATCTTGATGCCGCTATCCCTTTTGAAGTGGTGATACCTGAAGCTACTTCCATTCCTGTATTATCGTTTGGAGATTTGCAGCCAGAAACCGTTTATCAGTTGGCATTGAATACTCAGCCACAACAAAGGGCGAATAGTTTCAGAATAAAGGCTGCCGAAAAAGGAATTGCCATCAATAAGGCATATATGTATCCTTCCTTATCGCTAGGAATAAATCTTTCTACCAATTTTTACAATTCATTCCATAAAATAGATGGCTATACTTTAAATGGATACAGTCCTAATGGAGATAAGGTAAATATTGGCGGCACTGATTTCTTAATTAATTCTCCCAATGTTTCTATCAGGCAATCTAAGAATAGTTTTGGGCAGATTTGGAATGGCTATGGCAATCAATTAGACAATAATTTTGGTCAAACAATAGGGTTTAATGTAAGTGTTCCCATCTTTAATAATGGTCAATATAGGATAGCTTACGAGCAATCTAAACTTACTTACAAGACACAATTGCTGAATAAAGAAGGGGCTGATATGACGTTGAAGCAGAACATCTATACGGCATATTCTAATGCAGTTTCTGCTTTGCAAAAAAAGAATGCAGGACTTAAAAGTGTGGAGAGTAACCAAAAAGTATTTGATTTTGCTACCAAACGTTATGCTTTAGGACTACTTAGTACAATAGATTTATTGACTAATGAAAATAATTTATTACGATCTAAGTTGCAGCAAGTCAGCAACGAATATGATTACATTTTCAAGATGAAACTGTTGGAATTTTATAAAGGTCAAGGATTGAGGCTTTAGAGATCGTAAGAGGCGGGAATCGCGAGTTTGTTGGCGTCCACTTGCGATTTACGATTACTACCGATTCCCGAATAACGTTTAAAACAAAAAATATGAATAAGACATTACTCTGGATAATCATTGGTACAGTGGTATTGCTTGGCGGGTTATTTGGTTTGAAGAAAGCTGGAATAATTGGCAAGGAAGAAGGCACTTTGGTCGCTACCGAAAAAGCAACCGCTCGAACCATTACCGAAACAGTGAATGCAAGTGGAAAGATTTATCCAGAAATAGAGGTAAAGATTAGTCCAGATATTAGCGGGGAGATAGTAGGATTGTATGTAAATGAAGGTGACACCGTGAAAAAAGGACAAGTATTGGCAAAGATTTATGCTGATATATATGCCACCCAAAGAGATCAGGTTTCTGCAGGATTGGTTCAAGCACAAGCGCAAAAGAGTAATTCGGAAGCAAGTATTACAGGATTGAAAGCTACTTTGGATCAAGCCAAGCTTAATTATGACAGACAACAGAAGCTATTAAAGGACAAGGTAATTGCCGCTTCCGAATTTGAATCTGCTCAACAATCTTATCTTGCGGCACAGTCTAATTACAAGGCGGCAATAGAAGGTTTGAAAAGTAGCGATGCGAATATAATGGGCAATAAAGCGCAATTATCAAAAGCAGATAAAGATTTAAGCCGTACGATAATTACTGCCCCAATGGATGGTGTGGTAAGTTTATTGGCAGTAGAAAAAGGCGAAAGAGTGGCGGGGAATAGTTTTAATGTAGGTACTGAAATGATGCGCATTGCCGATTTGGGTAGCATTGAAGTTAGGGTTGATGTGGGCGAAAATGATATTACAAAAGTGAAAATTGGCGATACTGCATTGGTGGAAGTGGATGCTTACACAGGAAGAAAGTTTAAAGGGATAGTTTATAAAATTGCCAACCCAACTACGTCTTTAACTTCTTCAACCACAGATGTAACAGAATATAAAGTACACATTCGGTTGTTGTTGGATAGTTACAAGGATCTGATTGTTCCCCATAAAAGCTTTCCTTTCCGTCCAAACATGAGTGCAAGTGCAGATATTCAGACTAAAACAAAGAAAAATGTTTTGTCTGTTCCGCTGAATGCAGTTACCACCCGTAGTAATAAAGTCGATAAGCCAAAGAATGATAAAAAAGATGAAAAAGCTCCAGTTGATACTACTGCGGAAGTGTTTGATGAAGTAGTTTTTGTTTTGCAAAAGGAAGGAACAGTTAAAATGGCTAAGGTGAAAACTGGCATTCAGGACATAAATAATATTGAAGTTACGGAAGGGCTGAAAAGTGGTGATGAGATTGTAACCGCACCTTATACTCTTATAAGTAAAACCATAAAAACTGGCGACAAGGTAAAGGTTGTGGCAAAGGATAAATTATTTGAAGAAGAGAAGAAGTAGTTATCACTGATAACTAACCACTAAAAAAGGGTTGCTATGAGATTTGGAATGATTGGAAGCGGAAGTTGGGCTACTGCATTGGCTAAGATTTTAACCGACAACGGAAACACAATACAATGGTGGATAAGAAATACGGGCACCATTGCTACACTTAAAAAGAGAAGACACAATCCCCACTATTTGGGTGCTGCCTATTTTGATACTACTCAATTAGTGCTTAGCAGCAACATCGAAGAAGTAATAAACAACTCAGATTTATTGGTTATTGCCGTTCCTTCGGCTTACATTATAGAAGCATTGTCTGCTTTGCCTAGAGATATATTGGCAGGAAAAAAAATAATCTCGGCAATTAAAGGCATCTTGCCAAGCAATAATCAATTACTAAATCAGTATCTGTCCGAAAGCTTCAATGTTTCCTTAACGGATTATTTCACGGTTCTTGGTCCTTGCCATGCCGAAGAAGTTGCTGCCGAAAAGCTTTCTTACCTCACGTTTTCTGGTATTGATGAAGCTTTTGCCGCTAAGATTGCTGATTGTTTTACTACCGAATATATTAATACGAAAGTAAACCACGACATTTTGGGTGTGCAATATGCCGCAGTACTAAAAAATATTTACGCCTTAGGTGCTGGTATTGCCCACGGATTGGATTATGGCGACAATTTTCTGAGTGTTTACATTGCCAACTGTGCCCACGAAATGGTAGGCTTTTGTAAAAAGATGGTTTGGGATAAGGAAAGTGAGGAAGAACAAAAGAGCATCAATTACTCAGCCTCTGTTTATTTGGGAGATTTATTGGTTACCTGTTACTCGCTTTACAGCCGCAACCGAACTTTTGGAAACATGATTGGAAAAGGGTATAGCGTTACGGCAGCCCAGCTAGAACTTAAAATGATTGCCGAAGGCTATAATGCTAGTAAGTGCATCTATAAAACCAATGAATTGGTGCAAGCAGATTTGCCAATTGCGACGTCTATTTATCAAATATTATGGGAGCATTTGCCAGCCGAAGAGGGTTTTAAGCAGATTGAAAATTCATTAGTATAAACAGTTCTAATGAACTTTATTAAATATAAAATCAGTTATCTGTCTTCTCCTTTACTAAGATTAAGGTTGTAAAAGAAGAATATCCTAAACAGATGGTCTTGGTCATATTGGTAACCAGTAGATTTTTGTTGATTTATTAATGAATAACCAATGTCGCAATAGAGATTTTTTGTAAAAGACTCTCTAAGCCCAATAAATGCTCTATTTTGGTCGAATGTATTAAAGACTACTGTATGCCCCATCTGCACACACAATTCATCGGATATTAAAACGGAAGGTAGATAAGGTTTGGACGTTATTGGTATGTTTACGGCAAACTGATATCTAATTCTATTTGTAAAAGTTGGGCTGTGTGTATCTGTATCATTGATTATTCTTGCTTGCCATCGTTCTTCATTGCGTAATCGATTTGTAAATGTTATTTTTCCAAGTTTAGTAGTGAGTAACACTTGTTGGTACAACCTATTTTCATGCACCGTAGTCTGCCACCCTCTTATTTTCGGCGCATTCCATTGATGTGCATATCCGAAAGTAAAAGTTAGATTGTTGTTCATCCAATAATTTACTCCCACCCTTGCAATGGTATAAAATTGACTCGAAAAGAAATCATTAGTTCTATAGCTTGCATCGGCAGAAAAGCCCCAATTATTGTTTAAACGGACGGTTGTATTTATTCCAGCCCAACTTTGAGAATAGTTAGTGGTCTGTTTTGATTTTTCTTGTGCCACTAACGGGCTTATCCAAAGAAAACACAAAAGAATAACTAATAGGGAATAATACGTATTCCAATGTTGTTTTTTCAATGTTTAATAAAGTAGGGTTAGTAAATATTAATTTAATCTATGTGTAATGAAGTGATAAGTATAATTTGATTATTTATTAAAAGACTGAAGGGTTACTACATTTATCAAGAAACTAAATGCTGCTAATAATTGTGAAAACAAAGCGTTATTTCATTCAAAAGATTGTGTGATCTAAATTTTTCCATCCATTCATTACCTATTTGCTCGTCCTTTTTTACGCCCTCGCCGCTTAGGTACATCTGAGCTAAAAGATATTGACCATGAGGATGATTTTGTTGGGCAGCCTGCTCTACTAACGATAGTGCTTTTTGATGATTTCTTTTAGTTCCTCTACCTTTTAAATACATAAAGCCACAATAATATTGTGCTTTTGCATAACCTAAATTGGCTGCTTTTTCATAAAGTGATAGAGCCCTTTCGAAATTATTATACTTTGTTTCTGCTTCAAATGCCTTCTGAAAGATAGCTTCAACATCTTTGCTTTTACTAAATAGTGTATTTAAAAAACTCATAGCATTGAATTATACCCATAAAATAATTTTGTTTTTAACAACTTAAAGTTGCTAAACAATAGCAAATTAAATATAACCTACAGGTAAAAATAGCGGTTATATTTAAAATTACATTAGAAATAAAATCGTTTTATATATTTTAATCTTCTTGCAATGTTAGACCTAGAATGATTACATATTGCTGCTTACGTAACAATTAAAATCGGTTAATATTACTTTTTTCTAACCACTGCAACCGCTTCTATCTCTATCAGTTTATCACTATCAGCCAATGATTGAACACCTAGTAGTGTGCTTGCGGGCATAGTTTGTTCTCCCAATACCTCTTTTCTTATTCCTCTAAATATTGCCACTTTGTCGGCATTCATGTTTACGATATAGGTATTCATTTTCACAATATCCTTCATTGAAGCACCTGCCGAGTCTAGTTCTTCTTTTATATGGTTATAAGTAGATCTTGTTTGAGAAGCCAAATCTGTCCCCTCTCCCGTCAATCCTGATAAATAAATTGTTTTAGTATGATTAACTAAAACCACAATTGCCTTGGTGTATCCTTTGCCAGGATGAATGAACTCCTTCGTGAAGCCACCTTTCATTTTAGGGCTACAGCAAGCAGATAAAAGCAAAACCATGACTCCCAGTAAACAATTTTTTCCTTTCATATATATGTTCTTCTCTTAGTAAGTTGAAAGTAATAATTCGAAAGTTAAGGGTCAAAAATATAATGCCTTTCTAACTTCTGACTTACAACTTACGACTTACGACTTTCGACTTTCAACTTTTCACTTACGACTTTCAACTTACTTAGCTATTTCCCAAACCTTAAAGTTTCTGTAGGCAAAGTGTGTCCATTGCATCTGCCTAAAACCAATTTTTCCTTCGCCTAGTATTGGTCCGTATTTTTTGCCATCATCCACCCAATCAATTATTTTTCTTCCATCCACAAACATCTTAACTGATGCGCCATTCTTAATTATTTTTAAATGATTCACACCCGTGTAGCTAATTGGAATACCCGGTTCGCTTGATTCTATCAAATGAAAACCTGCATTCTTCCGCAAGTTGGCAATCAATCTTCCCGGATGATCTCTACCATTTGCATAATAGGAAACATGGTAACAATTCATGGCACCACGTATGTAATCTTCAAAATCGCCTGTGGTTCTTTTTGGCATCGATGAATCGAAAATGTCTTCTCCATGCAATCCCTTTGCACAAAAGAAAATGATGCATAAGCCCGCATCTATTTTATAATTCTGTGCATCCCATTCAGCAATAAAATTGGCAGGAAAATCTTTCGGGCACCAATATACATGGTGACTTTCCTCGTTTGGAGAGTACATGTGCATCCATCCATCCTTAAATTCCACATTGGCTTTTCCCTCTAGTGCCCAACCTTTCAGGTCTTTTTCGCTCGACATTTTGTTAGAGTACACCAATTTTCCTTTGGTTACTTCCTGTGCAAATGCCGAGGTGGTAAATAATAACGCCGTCCAAATAAGTATTCTTTTCATCTTCTATTTTGTTTCGTGAGTTTTAAAATAATTAATCATTTTGCCTTCCAATTCTTTCGAGATGGCCGCATATTTTGCATCCTTGTAAACATTTGTCGTTTCTAGAGGATCTACTTTATAGTCATACAATTCTGTTCCAATCACCAATTCCTTTTTAAAAGGCTGTGTACTTCTAAACCCTTTATCCATCCAAATGGTAAACCGATACCTATTATCTCTGATCGAATAACCCATATATTCTGCTTTATCATAACCCAATCTGCCAGTTTCCATTTTTGGGTTACTTCTAGGATATTGGCTTACCGAATATTCAATAACCTTCGCTTTCTTATTTTTCATAATTGGTACCAAGCTTTTGCCATCCACCACTTCTGGTATTTTTACCCCTGCCAATTCGCAAACGGTAGGGAAAATATCAACATGTTCTGACATCGAAATAGAACTTCCTTCTTTATAACCCGGTGCAGCAACTATCAAAGGCGAATGCGTTGCTTGCTCAAAGTTGGTGTGTTTGCACCACAAATTATGGTCGCCCAAATGCCATCCATGATCGCCCCAAAGAACTATTACGGTGTTTTTAGTTAGCCCTAAAGAATCTAATGTATTCAATAAGATTCCAACTTGCGCATCAGTGTAAGAAACGGCTGCATAATAGCCATGAATCAATTCTTTTTGTTTCGCCAAAGGCAAAGAAATACCAAAAGGCTTTTGATCGGTGAAAGAAAGTAGTTCAGGAATATCGGTGTATAGCCTCATTTCCGAAGCACTATGATAGGCAATATCTACTCCGTTCTTCGATTTCTCCTGAAACTTTGCCACTGGCATTTCTTCCCGATTGTACAAATCCCAATATTTTTTAGGCGATACAAAAGGAAGATGTGGCTTATGAAAACCTACTGCAAAAAAGAAAGGCTGCGTAGGTGTTTTGCTCAAATTAATCAGCACTTCTTTTGCCTTCAAAGCGTTTGCGCCGTCTTCGTAGGCATTATCTGGCAAATCCAAACATTCGGTAGTGGGGCGTACTCGTTCGTTAATATATTGCTTCAACTCCTTTCCTTTCAGCCCTTTTGCTTCTGCTTCGGCTGTAAACTTAGCCGCTTGTTTTTTAGATTCTGCTGCTTGATATTCCACATTTACAGGCAATCCTGTTTGTTTGTCGTAATAATCATCTGCATTTTTATAGTAGGGTACGCTCCAAGATGGCTTATCCAAATCCTTATCCACGTCTCTCGAATCATAAATCTTTCCTATTCCCTGCGTAGAATATCCTTGCGTAATGAGGTATTGAGGCAAGCTCAAAATATCTGGATTAACGTTGCGCATAGGTGTTTGCAAATCCCAAACCTTAGTATAATCTGGCCTTTTGCCCGTCATCAAACTTGCACGAGTAGGTCCACAAACGGCTTGCTGACAATAATTACTCATAAAAACAGTCCCCATTTTTGCCAATCGGTCAATGTTTGGGGTCTTAATTATTTTATCGCCATAGCAACCCAAAATAGGTTTCAAATCATCGATGGCAATGAACAGCACATTGGGCTTTTTCTGTTCCTGCGCAATAGTATTTGCCGAAACAACCATACCCATTGCAATAACCAACAACCGTTTCATCTTCATTTTATCTATATTTTACTTTTAAAATCTTGCATCCAAGGTATCCTTTGTCGCATCCGAGGTATCTTCTGTCGCATCCGAGGTATCTTTTGTCCCATCCGAAGTATCTTTTGTCGCATCCGAGGTACCGGATGTCGCATCCGAGGCCTCGGTTATAGATATTTATCTGCCAAATCCAGCCGTTTATTCTTTAATAAATCTTTTAGTCTTAACGCTTCCCAATTCATCTGTAGCAGAAAGAAAATAAACGCCCGCCTTTAAACCACTCAAACTGATGGTTAAATTGTTGGCAGCAGTGCTTTGCTCAAACACTTTCTTTCCTTCTGCATTTATAATTTTAAGATTTGATTTACCACTCAATCCTGCAATACTCAAATGACTTGTAATAGGATTTGGATAAATACTGATGCCCTTATTTGTTTCTTTTTCTACCAATAAACTATTGCTAAAAGTAATGCTTCCATCAATGCCAACCATTTTTATCCGATAGTAAGCAGTATTAATAGGCGATAAATCAGTGAAAGAAAAAGAATTTTTATTGATTGAAGGAACACTGCCAAAAGCAGAAAAGCTATTGCCATTATTGCTACGCTCAATGATAAATTGCTTAATGCTTGACGCATTTAAAGCTGTCCATTCTACTAAAACAGTATTCGATTTGAGGGTAGCACTAATATTTTTTAATTGAATAGGCAATGATTTTACTACCGTAAGCAATTGCCCATAAACGGGCGCAGCAGTAAAAGTAGTATCTCCTTTTTGTGAAGCATTAATGATGGCCGTGCCAATGCCCACAATATGAATTTGACCATTAACAATCGTAGCCACCGACGGATTCATGCTGGTAAAAGTGATGGGCAAAGCAGACGATGCTGCACAAGTAGGGGTAAAATCGGTGTCACCCAATGCCTTGTTTGCCAATGTGTCGAAAGAGATATTCTGTGCTTTTTTATTGCCAATATTCAGCCGCTGATTTAACTGCGTCAAGTACAAACTTGGAATAGAAACGATGGGTTTGTTTTTAGATTCTACAATGCCATAAGGTTCTGTTGCCAAGCCGCCCTCATTGGTAATGTTTGCCGTGCAACCAATAGCCCAATTGGTAGCATCGCCCTCAGGGTTTTGAATTATCATATCGCGAGCTGTACAATTCCAGAACATAATTTGTGCGCCAGCCCAACCATGACCAGAACCATAGCTTTCTCTGTTTTGAACATTCTGACTTCCATTACTCACAATATTATCGTACAAAGTACCAGTAGCCCACCGTTGATGCGGGCCAATATCGGCTTGCTGTTTGGTGGCCTTACTATTATAAAAAACATTGGGGCCAGGGTTTCTACTGCCTGTTACAAAATCATGACGGCCATTTCTGGTAAAGCAATTTTTAACCAAACAACGCTGTCCACTAATGTTGAATGAGTACCGTCTCTCACCAGTAATTTGTGATTTTGGGTCAATCATTTTGCAACTATCTACCGTAATCCAGCTAGCTCCGGCATACATCATCACGTTCGAATAACCAAAATAGTAGGCATCCACATTACGCACCCAACAGTTTTGGGCATTGTCTATATCTACCGCATCCCAAGCATGGTTTTCGGCAGTGTCGGAAGTGTATGCCGAGGAAAGGCACATATTCTCCAAACCACACTGTTGCATGCGGGTAGACTTATATTTTGTAACCAAACATTTGGCATAGGAAGTATCAACAATGTCTACCATTGGCGCATCGAAAGTGAGGGTATTGCCATTTACCGCAGTTACTTTACGTTGGAAAGAAACGTTGTAAGAGGAGGCAGTCCAACCCCATTGCGCCATCGTAAGCATATTTATCCAGTTAGAATCTGGGATTCTTTGGATTAAAATTGAATCGCCTATTTTAAAATTATTGTTGTTACTAGAAACCGTCAACTGATTACTTCCATAAGGAATGTAAGCGTCTGTAGTATATTTTTTTGAACCGGTAGTGCTAACACCGCCTGTTCCTACAAAACTAAAAAGCGCATATTGTTTAAGCGAAGTAGCATGAAAACGAGTTCCATTGGTAGTGTCTGTACCCTCTCCTCGCAAAACGATACCACTTGCACTGATTTTTATGGTATCAGAAACAGGATAAAATCCTTTTTTAAAAAGAATTGCTCCTCTAAAACCATCCGCACCAATAGGTAGTTTAGCTACTTCGTTGATAGCATTTAGGATAGTGGCTAAATTATCTCCAGCAACAGGATAAACAGTTTTTACCACTGCAACAGTGGGGATGGCGACCTCTCCATTTTTATAACCTACCCCACTAAAGTCAGGAACAACGTTTCCTTTTGCATCAGCTTTATAGGCCAACTTTCCAGTGGAATCTAACGAGACTAATGTAGAAGTTTGGGCAAAAGAGCAATTACTTGTTAGCAATAGAATTAGCCCAAATGTAAAGGAGATCGTTTTTTTTATCATTTCTTTTCCATTATTTCTTTAGTAATGTCTGCTACTGCTTTTAACAGCAAAGGGTATGCAGGTTTTGCCATGCCCCCATGATCAAACCCTGTTAATTCTGTTATGGTGGTGCGGGTATGTCCTACCAATTTCATCATCCGCCACAAGTAGGCAGTTTCTTCGTATCTGCCCAATAATTCTTTTTCTCTATCGCCCGATATCAACATTAATGGAGGTGCATCTGCTCGTACAAAATAGAGTGGTGCATATTTATCTATAATGGGTTGGGTATTTTTTATGCCTCTTTCTTTCCGAATGGTATAATGCGTGATGGCTTCTCCACTAAATGGAATGCACGCCGCAATAGTGTTGGCATCAATGTTATATTTTGCCAGATAACTCTTATCAAGCGTTACCATTAAATCTAAATATCCTCCTGCCGAATGACCAGAAAGGAAAATAAGTTTGGTGCTTCCACCATATTTTTCAATGTTTTTAAATGTCCAAGCCACAGCCGCAGCCGCATCTTCTATGTAAGCAGGGGCATTAACCTTTGGCGATAAACGATATTCTACACCAACTATAGCATATCCTTTATTCATTAATGATTTGGGCAATTGCTTTTCGCCATGCGTCATTCCGCCGCCATGAATCCAGACAATTGTTGGAAAATTCTTTAAGTCTTTAGGATAATAAAAGTCTAGCGTACACTGACTTTTAGTGTATTCGTCTTTGTTATTGATAGAATCTGGATAATAGTTAATGTTTTTTTCAGTAATATACTCCTGTGCTTTTGCGTTAAAACAAAGAAAAATAAGGGCAACTAAAACTGGAGTATATTTTTTCATTGGTAATATTATAATTAAAAATAAAAAAAATGACTAACCCAAGTGAAGCGGGTTAGTCATTCTAAACAAATTATTTATTTACTTGAGAAGCAAAGAAATCAAGCATCTTGCCATACATGTCTTTATAAACACTAGCATATTCTTTTGCATCAGCCACGTTTACTTTTTCCAAAGGATCTTTTACGTAGTCGTACATTTCTTTGGCATAAACTTTTTTAGCATCAAAAGGAGCTTTGCTAGTAAAATCATTCATCCAAATAGTGAATCTATATTTATCAGTTCGTAAACTATAGCCCATCAATTTTTTAGATTCATAACCCAAACGCTCCATTTCTTCTTTCTTCACACCACGAGGGTATTGGCTGATAGAATATTCCTGAACTTTTGCTTTCTTATCCTTCATAATTGGCACCAAACTTTTTCCATCCAAATAAGTAGGAACAGGAACGCCGGCTAAATCGCAAACTGTAGGGAAAATATCAATGTGTTCTGTTAATGATTTAGTAGCACCACCTTTCAAACCAGGAGCCGCAATAATCAATGGTGCTCTTGTAGCGTTTTCGAAGTTGGTGTGTTTGCACCAAAGGTCATGATCGCCCAAATGCCAACCATGATCGCCCCAGAAAACAATGATGGTATTGTTTAATTGACCTAGTTTTTCTAATTCATCCAACAATACACCCACATTATGGTCTAAGTAAGATACGGCAGCATAATAGCCCTGAATCAATTCTTTTTGTTTTTCTGGTTTCAAACCAATTCGGTTCAATTCTGCTTCCATCGTTACAAAAGGAGGAATATCAGTGTAGTTTCTTAACTCACCAGCAGAAGTATAAGCTACTAAAGGACCATCCTTAGAGTGTTCTTGAAACTCAGCCAAAGGCATTTTGTCTCTGTCGTACATATCCCAATATTTTTTTGGCGCCACAAACGGAAGGTGTGGTTTATGATAGCCTACTGCAAAGAAGAATGGTTTTTTAGAAGCAACCAATTCATCCAACTTAGCTTTAGCAAGCAATGCATTTGCACCATCTTCATAAGCACCATCAGGTACATCAATACACTCAGTTGATGGGCCTTTTCTACTGCCAGAACCTTCATCATTATCATCCTGCCCTTTTTTCTTTTTAGGTTCATCACCTTTCTTTACTTTTTCATGCGTTGCAAAATATTCTTTGGTAGAAGCCAACTGATATTGTTCATTAGCAGGCTTGCCTAATCCATTAGCAAAATCTTCGTCCTTTGTAAACATATAAGGCAGACTCCAAGACACAGGATCAATCTTTTTTAAAGCATCACTTGGGTGAAATATCTTACCAATACCAATTGTTTGGTATCCTTGGGTAATAAGATACTGAGGAAGCGTAACGATGTCGGGGTTCATGTCTCTCATTTGGGTTTTTAAATCCCAAACTTTGGTGTAATCAGGTCTTTTACCCGTCATCAAACTAGCCCTTGTTGGTCCACATACTGCCTGCTGAACATAATTGCTCTGAAAAGCAGTACCCATTTTAGCCAATCGGTCAATGTTTGGCGTTTTCACCAATTTGTCGCCAAAGCAACCCAATATTGGTTTCAAATCATCTACTGCAATAAATAGAATGTTCGGTTTTTTCTCTTGCTGTGCAAAAGATTTTGCATTAGGAATTAAAAATACTAATGCCGGTAAGCAAATCCACTTTTTCATACTTCTAGTTTAATTAAAACTGTTTTTTAATGTGAGAGCCGTTTGTTTATTATTCAAAAATTTATTCAAAAAAATGTTGTCTTACGCGAAGGATTGTGCTATTCTTCCCGTGAAACCTTTCAGTCCCATCGCAAAACCTTCCGGTTTCATCGTAAAACCTTTTAGTTTCATCGTA
Source organism: Chitinophagaceae bacterium (assembly GCA_947381435.1). GTDB lineage: Bacteria > Bacteroidota > Bacteroidia > Chitinophagales > Chitinophagaceae > Parasediminibacterium. The sequence goes on along the minus strand of CANCVE010000010.1, from coordinate 29,256 downwards.
AAACCTTTCAGTCTCATCGCAAAACTTTCCAGTTTCGTCGCAAAACCTTCCAGTCTAGTTCCTAAAATTGAGAGGTATTTATTAAACGTAACCTACTAAAAAAACTTACTTAAAACCATTTTTACAATAGATATTTAATGCACTGCCTCTTTCAAAAAGGCTTCTATTGATGCACTAATCTCCTTGCTTTTATCTTTATTAAAACCTCCATGACTCCCTCCCGAAACGGTAATAAAGACAGTCTTTACACCCACTTCTTCTAACTTTTTGTGTAAATCAACCGACTGTTGATAAGGAACTAGTGGGTCTGCATCTCCATGAACGATGAAAATGGGCGGACTCGTTTTCTTTACATAATAAATGGGCGAAACGGAAGCCATTAAATCCTTGTTTCCTAAATAACTACCCAGAAAAGCTGCTGCCGATTTGTTTTTCTCTACACCAGGAACCGTTAAATCTGTAGGGCCATATTTATCAATAATGGCAGCAATGGTAAAGCCGTTTATATCCTTATAGTTTGCATCAAAACGATGATCGTTTTGCAATAATCCTGCAAGCAAAGCCAAATGTCCGCCAGCACTTGCACCCATGATTACTATCTTATTGGGATCAATATTCAAGGCTTTGGCATTTTTTACTACATACAATATTGCCGAACGCACATCTTCTATTGCGGCAGGTGCCGAAGCCACACCCGTTAACCTATATTCTATGTTGGCAACTGCATATCCGTTACTAAAAAAGCTACCATAACCCGTTTGGCTTTCCTTTGTACCATGATTCCAACCGCCGCCATGAATATTAAAAACCACGGGCGTAGGTTTGGTGGCTGTTGGGTTATAATAAATATCCTCTCTTCCTTTCCAATCATTTACTGTGGTATAGACCTCATCTATTTTGGCAATATAACCAGCAGGAAAAGCTACTTTTTTTGCCGCAATTTCATCTTGGGCAAAAAGATTTATGCTGATTAATATGAAAGAAAAGAAAAAAAATTTCATTGACAACTTTTTGAATGTTTAACTGACGAACTAAGGTTTCAAAAGTTTGAATGACTTATCCTCAACCTTTAAATAATAGATGCCAGAACTACCAGTAATTTTATTTAGATAAATAATATTCTGCCCCTTTGAGATAGTGTATTTAGCACAAACCTTTCCAACAGAATTGTACAAGAAAGCCGCACCCAACGTGCCATTGTAATGCAACGTTGCCGTATTGGTTAGCGGGTTCTGTGAAAATATGATGCCCTTTTCTTCCTTAAAACTTGCACTAACCACCTTACTATATTGATTTTCGCCATCAATATTCTGCCATGCCAACCTATAATAGTTCATCCCCCAAAAAGGGTTTATATCATTATAAAAATTCTGACCTGTACTTCCAATTACTTTGGGTACTTCAGCTTTTCCAATAGGCACAAAAGAAATTCCATCTTTACTTCTTTCTATTGCTATGGAAGCATTTTCTTTTTCTGAAGCCATTTTCCAGTTTAGCTTAATCAGCTTATTATTTAGAACATTTGCTTCAAAGTTTTCAATGCTTATTGGTAGCGGATTGCCATGCGTGATATTCAATTTATAAAAGGTCAACAGGCCACCATCAGTTGAATCTTTACCAGTGGATTGTACATAAGAACCTGCCTGAAAACGAACTGTTATACCATTCCAAGGTGTTGGAATACCTACTTTCCAATTACCAGTTCCAGTTGCACCAGGGCTTGAGGCAGTGATAATTATGTTGATGCCATCCGTGCTGATGGTATAATCTAGCTTTGCGCCAAGGGAAACATTCTTTAATAAAGTAGATTTTTGAGTACCTACATTATTGGTAAGTGTTCCTTTCACATAGGCTATAACACTTCCCGAATAAATGTGCAGCATAACAAATGCAGCAGTGTTACTAACGCCCCCTCCATGAATCTGTCCGATAATAATATCGCTGGTGTCTTTAGGATATTTATTTACAATTAGAGATGCCGAAAGTGTTCCTGGCTTATCCATTGTCCATTGATAATTTTCTGTCAGCTCAGTTCTTGGATGATTAGATCCTGCAGTTGGAGTAGTTGTAGCTCCATTTATAGGACACCAAAAAGCAACGCCACTATCTGGTGTTCCATAAAAATATTTCGAAAAATAACCTTTTAGCAGCTTACTACTATCCTTGCTTATGGCGGTAGTACCCATTTGTTCCACACCACTACTATTAATAGGCAAAGTCAATTTCCAAGGGGCAAGGTTTAGCAGTTTTGTAGGTGGTATGGTATCCGCTTTTACATTAAGACTTGAAAAGACAAACAAGACACATACAAAAGCAAGATGCTGCATACTTTTACTCCTTGTAGGTACTGCCTTTTTTTGCCTAGTTTGCACAGTGTTTATAATATCTATGTGTTTGAAAAATTTTTTTCTAGCCAATAAAATTCTGCTTTTGTTTTTATCAGGTTCAGAAAGTAAGTTTTCAAAATTGCCACCAAACTAATAAGAAATAGTTTTTGCATCTTCCACATAACTTAGTTGTAAACTAGCTATGCCTACTCTGTAGTTGTTGCAATAAAATCCTCTCTCATTGGGCTAAAAACATCTATTAGCATACCCTCTTCTTTGCAAACTGCCCCATGAACAAGGTTTGGTGCTACATAAAACACATCCCCACCCTTCAAAATCTTTTTTACCCCATCTATTTCCACTTCAAACACACCGCCTACTACATAAGTAATTTGGCTGTGGTGATGTTGATGAAGTGTGCCTATTCCGCCTGTTTCAAATGCTACTTTTACCAGCATTATCCTATCATCGAAGCCCATTATTTTTCGTTTCATACCCGGTGCTACCGTTTCCCACTCCATGCTTTCGTCTTCCACAAAAGAGAGTATGTTTTCATTTATTTCTCCTACGTTATTTTGCATATCCTTGTTTTAGAGATAATATATTTTTTTGTTTATTAAACTATTCTACAAATTGAGTTTAATATGCCACTATTTTTTTTGCTATTTTAAAAGCGTTGAAGCATTTCAAGTAGCTTATTTTTACCAGTGGAAGGCTAATCAATTTGTTTTCAAGTATACAACTGACCTTTTCCCTTTTCGATTATCTAGTCAAACTGCTTTTTTACTAGTTCGAATACAAGTTTTTAGATTGATTTCTCAAGTAAAACCTGTTTGTTTAACAAATAACCGTCTTTTTTTTGCAAAAGAACTATTTAAAATAATAAACATTGTAAAAATAGCAGGTAATAATTACCCCCATTGTTCTTATATATAAGTATGTTTTCTAATTATTTAGCCCATTCTTTAATAAAAATCTAATATAATAATTAAAATATTAGATATTATCTAATACTAACACGTGATACCGTTGCCGGAATCGTTACCGGCATTTTTGTTTTGAAATATAAAATAAGCAGTTACTTTTATCCGGTTAAAACATAAAATACGTTTGCAATTATGGAAAGACAAGCTACGATAAAGGATATAGCACGTACACTTAATATATCTACTTCTACTGTTTCTCGGGCGCTAAGAAATACGCATGATGTAAAAATAGAAACCAGAAAAGCCGTAATGGAACTTGCTGAGCAACTAAATTATCAACCTAATCAGCTTGCCCTACATTTACTAAAAAAACAAACGCATACCATCGGAGTTATCATCCCAAATCTCGATTATGTAGTGTCCACAATGGTGAAAGGTATCGACGAAATGGCATTGGAGGCCGGGTATACCGTAATGGTTTGCCAAAGCAATGAGAGTTATGGAAGAGAAATTGTAAATACTAAAAGATTGATGGATAGCTTGGTTGATGGTTTTATCATTTCTCAATCTGGTGAAACTAATATCATTGATCATTTTAAAAAATTGCAAGAAAAGAAGAAGCCAATGGTTCTTTTTGATCGGATTGCTTCGGGAATGAAAGCCCCAAAAGTGCGAATTGATAACGAAGAAGCAGGTTATTTGGCCACCAAACATTTAATAGAACAAGGGTATAAAAAAATTGCCATTCTATGTGGCCCCGAAAGTCTAGAACTAAGTAATAATAGAAAAGATGGCTACTTGAAAGCATTGAAAGAGCACGGAATGAAGATTGATAAGAATATGATTATTTATTGCGACTTTAATCAGGACTATGCCTATTTTGCTACAAAAGAACTTTTAGTGATGCGCAGCCGTCCAGATGCCATTTTTGCCATTGCCGACAAAATGGCAATTGGTGCCATGCTTGCAATTAAGGAAAAAAAACTAAATATGCCAAACGATATTGGCTTAGTGGGTATGAATAATGACCCATCTACAAGGCTTGTTACCCCATCGCTTTCTACCGTAGAGATGCCAGCTTTTGAATTAGGCAAAACTGCAGCTAAAATGTTTATCGAAATGATGAACAGCGATAAGGATATGACGAATGAAGAAATAGTTCTTCGCCCCAAACTGATAATAAGAGAGTCTTCTACCAAAATGATTAATACTTCAAAGTAACTGGACGCTGGTTTCAGGATACTCTGGTTGCAACACACTATTAAATGAAACCTGAAACCATTAACTTGGAACTGGAAACGCTCCTTTTTTCAGCGCATCCAAACAAAATGAATTATACCTAGATGAAAAAGGAAAAGAGGTTGTCTAAAAAGTAAAAAAGCGCGTTCACAATCACCTGTACGACCCAAAGTCTCCATCAGGTGTCCAAATCAAATGTGAAATTGCTTGACTTTTAGACAGCCTCTTACTTTTCTATCAAAAACTAATTTCCCTTCTCCAAAATCTATTTCTTAATACATAACTTAAAGGCTGAATAAAAGTTAAAAAACAAGTCAATAATTAATGGTTCTGGAGTGATAATTTATGTGGAATTATCGAAAATTATGGCTTGATTGGGGTTCTTTTATACCCCTAAATATTTACTAGTGTGGTAATTGCCAATTATCACTTGTTAATTATCCATTATAAAATACTAACTTTGCGCTCCTTTTTTAGGCAGAAGATTGCTTAAGGTTTAAGTAATCCACAACAATAGTTTCATCCTTTTTGTTCCTCTATAATGAATAAGCAAGAACAGGTTTTACAAGACGTAGTTATAAAATTTGCAGGTGATAGTGGTGATGGTATGCAGCTTACCGGGCAACAGTTTACCAATAATACTGCTTTGCTGGGTATAGATTTAGCCACTTTTCCTGATTTTCCAGCCGAGATACGTGCCCCAATAGGTACCGTGCCGGGTGTGAGTGGTTTTCAGGTGCACTTCTCTTCAAACAAAGTTTATACCCCAGGAGATTCTTGTGATGTGCTAGTAGCTATGAATGCTGCTGCACTAAAGGTTAACCTTAAAGGGTTAAAGAAAGCGGGAAAAATAATAGCAAATATTGAGGGTTTTGATAGTAAAAATCTTCGGTTGGCAAACTATCCAGATGGTGTAAATCCATTAGAAGATGGTAGCCTCGAAGGTTACGAATTAATAAAAGTAGATGTTACAAAACTTACCCGCGAGGCTGTAAAAGAATTTACAGAACTAGGTAATAAGGAAAGAGACAGAGCAAAAAACATGTTTGTGCTTGGCTTTATCTATTGGATGTACAACCGCGATTTGACCAGTACCATAGATTTCTTAGAAGAGAAATTTGGCAAGAAAGAAAGTATTCTTCAAAGTAATATCAGGGTTTTACAGGCTGGTTATAACTATGGCGATACCACCGAAACCTTTACCACCCGCTATACCGTAGAAAAAGCCAAGATGGCTCCAGGTCTTTACAGGAGCATAATGGGTAACCAGTCTTTGGCTTATGGTTTAATAGCTGCTGGCGAAAAGAGTGGATTGCCTCTTTTTTTAGGCACCTACCCTATTACACCTGCTTCCGACATTTTGCACGAGCTTAGTAAATACAAAACATTCGGTATTCGAACATTTCAAGCCGAAGATGAAATTGCTGCAATCACTTCTGCCATCGGCGCTAGTTATGGTGGTCAGTTGGGTATTACAACCACTAGTGGGCCAGGTATGGCATTGAAAGCAGAGGCTATGGGCTTAGCAGTAATGCTAGAAATCCCTTTGGTTATCGTAAATATTCAACGTGGCGGCCCTTCTACAGGGTTACCTACTAAAACTGAACAAAGCGATTTGCTGCAAGCTTACTACGGTAGAAATGGAGAGTGTCCAATGCCGGTAATTGCTTCTGCTACACCAAGCGATTGTTTTGATGTGGCCTTCGAAGCTTGCCGTATTGCAGTGCAACACATGACACCCATTATTCTTTTAAGTGATGGCTATATAGCAAATGGTGCAGAACCATGGAGATTTCCTACAAGTGCAGACTTGCCAACCATAGAGGTTAAATTTAAGGGAACTCCTGTGGAAGGCGAAGAGAAATTTATGCCTTACCGTAGAGATGAAAAGCTAGTAAGGCCTTGGGCCATTCCGGGAACTAAAGGATTGGAACACAGATTGGGTGGTTTAGAAAAACAAGATATTACGGGTAATATCAGTTACGATTCCGACAATCACCAACACATGGTGAAAACAAGGCAAGCCAAGGTTGATTTGATTGCAAACTATATTCCTTTGCAAACAATAGATAGTGGCCCAGAAAAGGGTAAGGTTTTGGTGCTAGGTTGGGGTAGTACTTATGGAGCTATAAAGAGTGCGGTACTCGATTTACAAGCACAAGGCCATGCAGTTAGCCATGCACATATCCGTTATATACGTCCTTTCCCTAGAAACTTAGGAGACATCATCAAAAACTTCGATAAGGTATTAATCCCAGAAATTAATAACGGTCAATTGGTAAAGATTATTAGAGATGTTTATTTTGTGGATGCACAACCTTATAACAAAATAATGGGTATTCCTATCACCAAGCAAGAATTGATAGATTCCATAGAGAAGATGTTATAATACAGAATAGTAATAAAGCAAAAGCGGTAAACACTTAATTGGGTTTGCCGCTTTTCTTTTATAGGCCACTATAAATTAGGAAAATAGAGGGCTTCATTAGGTTTAATCAATTGAAATTATTGTGTTAGGCATATTAAAAAGGATTGTTTATGGGGTTGAATAACATTACAGGTATGAATTTAAATGCTTGATTCCAGTGAAAAAATGGCTTTCGAGGAAGAACTGTGATGCTAAATCATAGAAGGATAAAATATTTCATCATTTTTAGAATTGTAAATCAATGATTTATGAAGGTGTGACAAAAAAACTTTTATGGAATGCACATTTATTCGAAATCATAACCCTACATTTGCAGCCCAATTAAAAAAAGTCTGGTGGGATAGCACCAGCAAATAAAAAATTTACAATGAGTCATTTACATTTCACAACAAAGCATGCCAACGCGGCTACCGTTACCCACAACTGGTGGATTGTTGACGGTACTAATCAAACCGTAGGACGTATTAGCGCAAGAATTGCGGCCGTCCTTCGAGGAAAAAACAAAACATATTTCAGCCCTCACGTTGACTGTGGCGATTATGTTATCATCATTAATGCAGAAAAGGTTGTTTTTACAGGCAACAAGTTAGAAGACAAAATGTACATCAACTTCTCTGGCTACCCAGGTGGTAAGAAGGAAGAAGCTGCTGGCGATTTGTTGAAGCGCAGACCAGAGGCTCTTGTAGAAAGAACCATTAAAGGGATGCTTCCTAAAAACAAATTAGGCAGAAAGATGATTGGTAAATTATTTGTATATGCTGGTGACAAACACCCGCACACTGCACAACAACCAAAAGAGTTTAAATTCTAAATTACAAACAGCAACTAACTAACGTTGGAAGCTAAAAGCAATAATAAATGGAAAAGCAAAAAAATGCACTTGGTCGTCGTAAGGAAGCCGTTACTCGTGTTTTCATTAGCAGGGGCGAAGGAAAGATTACAATAAACGATAAGGATTACAAACATTATTTCCCGTTGGTTTATTTACAAAACCAAGTAGAAGCACCTATCAAAACTGCTGATGTAGCAGGTAAATTTGATATTGTGATTAATGCACAAGGAGGTGGACTTAAAGGACAAGCTGAAGCAGCAAAATTGGGTATTGCCCGTGCGTTGCTTGAAGTGAATCCAGAATTCAGACCTGTATTGAAAGCTGCTGGTCAACTTACTCGTGACCCACGTGGTGTAGAACGTAAGAAATTTGGTCATAAAAAAGCAAGAAGAAGCTACCAGTTCAGCAAACGTTAATCTACCCCATTCCTCAGTGGAGGAATGGTATACTATTATATTTTTTCAAACAAATCTGCTTTTATTATCTTCTGTATACGAGGATTGAAAGCATTAAATCTCAAAAAAATGGAAGCAAACACTTCATTACAACAACAACTGCTTGAGGCCGGCGTACACTTTGGTCACTTGAAGAAGAAGTGGAACCCTAAGATGTTACCTTACATTTTCGCTGAAAAGAAAGGTATTCACATCATAGATCTAAATAAGACTGTAGACCATTTACAAGATGCTGCTGCCGCAATGAAACAAATTGCAAAAAGCGGTAAGAAAATAATGTTCGTGGCTACTAAGAAGCAAGCTAAGGAAATAGTTTCTGAATGTGCTAAACGTGTAAACATGCCTTATGCTACTGAAAGGTGGTTGGGTGGTATGCTTACCAATTTCAATACAGTTCGTAAGAGCGTAAAGAAAATGCAAGGTATTGACAAATTATTGAATGATACTAGCGCTGAAAGCCTTACTAAGAAAGAAAAATTGACTTTATCTCGCGATAAAGAAAAAATGGAAAAGGTATTGGGTGGTATTGCTCAAATGAGCCGTTTGCCTCATGCTTTGTACTTGGTAGATATTAGCGTTGAGCATATTGCATTGGCAGAAGCAAAACGTTTAGGTATTACTGTTTTTGGGATGGTTGATACAAATTCTGACCCTAATAAGGTAGATTTCCCTATCCCTGCAAATGATGATGCTACCAAATCTATTGCTATAATTACTAACTACATCACTGCTGCAATTGCAGAAGGTTTGGCTGAACGTCAAGCTAATAAGGATGAAGAAGATGTTGCTGATGATGCAGGAAATGATAACGAAGCACAAGCTCGCCGTCTAGAACAAGAAGCGCAAGCAGAAGGTGGTCGTGGTCGTAGAGGTGCTGGTCGCACACCAGCAGATGCAAATGCACCTGCAGGTGGCGGCGTTAAGCGTCGTGCACCAATCAACACTAACAATCGTCGTCCGGGCGGTCCAGGTGGAAGATAATTTCAGATACTGGTTACAGGGTACAAGATGCAGGTTTTACCAGTAACTAGAAACCAGTAACTTGTAACAGATATTGGTAATATTAAAATAACATTGGATAAATGGCTGCATTGATAAACTTTGCAGCCATTTCTAAATTTAATAACAGCTTCATATAATGGTGAGGCAAAATTGAAATAACATGAGTACAGCAGTAGCAATTACAGCAGCAGACATCAATAAATTACGCCAAGCAACTGGCGCTGGTATGATGGATTGTAGAAAAGCATTAACCGAAGCTGGTGGTGACTTTGAAGGAGCAATAGATTGGTTGCGTAAGCAAGGACAAAAAGTAGCTGCAAAACGTAGCGACCGTGAAGCAAAAGAAGGTGTTATAATAGCACAAACCTCTGCTGATAACAAAACTGGTTTTATTGTTACCATTAGTTCTGAAACTGACTTCGTTTCTAAAAACGCTGATTTCATCGCTTTCGCTCAAAGCATTGCTGATGCAGCAGTTGCAAATAATGTAAAGAGTGCAGAAGAATTGAATGAAGTAACTGTAGGTGGTGCTAAAGTTTCTGATTTAATTAATGATAAACTAGCTGCTATTGGTGAAAAGATAGGTATTGCTCGTTTTGAAAGAGTAGATGCTCCTTATGTAGCTTCATACATTCACGGTGCTAACCGTATGGGTGTTTTAGTAGCTTTGAACAAAGAAGCAGCTGATGCTGGTAAGGACGTTGCTATGCAAATTGCAGCGATGAATCCTTTGGCGGTTGATGCTGATAGCGTTCCTGCTGAAGTAGTAGAAAGAGAAAGAGCAATTGTTATTGAAACAATGAAGGCTGACCCTAAAATGGCTGGTAAACCAGACGAAATGGTGGCTAAAATTGCAGAAGGTAAGTTGAATGCTTTCTTTAAAGAACAAACTTTGGCTGCTCAAGCTTTTGTAAAAGATAATAGCAAATCTGTTGCTGAATACTTGAAGAGTGTAAGCGGTGATTTGAAAGTTATAGAATTTAAAAGGGTAGCTTTAGGTTAATCCTTTTTATAATAATTGCTAAAGGCGACTATCTTTTGTAGGTAGTCGCCTTTTTGTTTTTATCGTTCAAATATCCTTTTTACCGTTCGACTTTAAAGAATTGCTAATTGTACTATTTTCTTTTGTCTGCATAGTTAACTATTGACTACTTTCGATTTTTATTTTTTATATGAAACGAATATTTTTTCTTTTAAGCATACCCATTATTCTTGTTAGCTGTGGTGGTAATAATAACCAAATAGCCGATCAAGGAAATAATGTTTCCATACAGGCCAATGCTTTACCGGGGTTTAATGTAAACAATTTTGCAAATCTTGTTAAGAAGACAAGCAACCCATCAGACATCGAATCGGCTATCAATGCACCAGATAATGACATCAATAACCTTGATTTGGATAAGGATGGTAAAGTGGATTTTTTAAAAGTAATTGAATCTCCTAACAAGATACAAGTAATTGATGATATAAACAATACAGATTCTGTTACCGTAGCTACCATGAATATTACACCCAATCAAACTAACGATAGGGCAGATATGCATATTCAAGGAAACCCTACTTATTGTGGTCCCGAGTATAATTATCATTCCTCTTTTGGTATTGGGGAGTTATTGTTGCTTTCTTATATGTTAAGACCGCACCATTACTATTACCCAATGTATCATTATGGGTATTATCCATCTTATTATCGTAGCTACCGCACTACTACTTATCGCACCGTAACACATACTACTCCTTCCGGAAATGGATTCCATTCATCTGGAAATTCACGAAGTAGTATAAGCAATCCCGTGCGCTCTCAGCGTTCTTTTTCAGCCAGAAATCCTTCCACACCAGTTCGTTCTGGCAGCTTTGGAAGTAATAATAGTTCTTCTAGCAGAAGCAGCTTTGGCTCAGGCTCTAGCAGAAGTTCCTATAGCTCTGGCCGTTCTTCATTTGGTGGCAGCAGAAGTGGATTTGGAAGAAGACGATAAGTTAGTTGTTAGTGTTTAGTTATTAGTTGTTTGAAATACAATTTAATCGCTAACCACTAATAACTAACCACTAACAACAATTTTTTAATCAGCATTAAAATATACAAAAATGGGACTATTAGATAGACTATTCAGAATCAGTAAATCGGAAGTTAATTCCGTAGTAGACAAATTGGAAGATCCAATTAAAATGGCGGATCAAATATTGCGCGAGCTAAAGGACAACTATCAAACTGCGATCACTGGCGAATCGGAAGTGAAAGCGGCTGCTTTGCAACATCGTGCAGAAGAATTAAAAGCACGAACTAAAGCAGAAGAATGGGAAAAGAAAGCAAATGACTTGCTAGATATGGTAGAAGCTGGCAAACTAGAAGCTGACAAAGGAAATGCATTGGCTAATACTGCTGCCGAAAGTGCTCAACAATCTTTATTGCATGCAAATGAGTTTGCAGCAATGGCACAAAAAGAAGAAAAAGCTTTGGAAGTAATGGATGTTGCAGTTCAACAACTGAAAGACAAGATTAGCGAAACTGAAAACAGGATTACCCTATTGAAATCTCGTGCGAAGACTGCAGAGGTAAGCGAAAAAATAAACAAAACTCTCTCCTCTGTTGATACAGATGGATTGATGAGTACACTTGATAGGATGGATTCTAAAGTTTCTTCTACTGAGTTCAGGGCGCAAGCTTATGCCGAAGTAAGGGATACAACGCTTTCGTCTGAGCAAGAAATAGATAAAATATTGGGTTCATCATCTGCTTCTTCGGCTTTGGATGCTTTGAAGGCAAAGCGTAATGAAAATAAAACTGCATAGACTATGTCATTAACTGCAATTGATAAAAATAATTTTGCTAGTATCATCTTGTTAGATGAACTAATAAATAAAGACCGTGTATTTACCACTATCCTAAGTTCGGAGGATAAAGTTTTAGAGCCTTATTTAGTTGCCTTATTGTCTAAAGGATATTTGTCTGTTAATGGCAATAAATATCAGGTAACCCAAAGTGGCAATGCTGCCTTTGACGTATTCATGAAACGATATACAGAATTTTTGAAGATGTATGATGTGTATTCTTTCGTGGATTTAGAAAAAGGTGAATTTGCATTCAGCAAATACTTCGATTTTGATACAGATCAGGAATGGGATAACTTTAAGAACAATGAACGCTTTGAGGATTTGCGCATATCCGTTGCCATGTTTAAGAAGCTGAATCCAGCTGAGATTGTTTTCATGTCTTTCATCAACGAAAATGCTTTTAATACAGATGCTACTGGTTGGCAGATAGATTTGGTGGATGATGCGATTTGGAATGAGATTGAAAAGGTTTGTGAAACAGCTATTAAACCTGAAGACTTAGGTAATGATGCCATGGAAGACATGATTGCGCAAGGGGCAGAATTGCTTGTCAATATCTTAAAAGAAGAGGCAAAGAGGACCCAGGAAGAAAAGCAGACCATAAACTACAACAGTACAGACGTGGTGGAAGAAACCGTGGTAGAAGAATATACACATTATGAGCCCTACTATGACCCATTCTATGTTTCTCCTTTTTGGTTGGTTCCTTTGTTTTTGTGGTAGTTTTTGTTTTTTGATTGAAGAAAGATTAGGATAACTACAATCAATCTACGTAAATATTCAGCGTGCCTTCTAGTTGTAAAATCTAGAAGGCACGTTTGCTTACGGCCAGTAGAATCTTCTCTTTTTGGATTAATTTCTTGAATCTGTCACGTGTTCCCAACTTTCTGTCACATGTTCCAATGTTTTGGGAACAGGTTCCCATAGTTACGGAACGTGTTCCCAACTTTCAGGAACGTGTTCCCGCGTTTCTGGAACATGTTCCCAAAGTTCTGTCACGTGTTCCCGAAAATTGGGAACACGTGACAGGAGTAAGAAGAGATTCCAAATTAATAAGAAATCGCATCAAATTACCGTATCTAGTTTCATCAATCACAAAATTTAATTATGGCTAATAGACACGTTTTCCCTAGAGAAGAAGAAGCATTCAACGATTACATCATTAACAGTTTGGCTTGGTTGATTCAATTTCAAACAAGGCTAAAAGTATCAGATGATAACCTTCTTGCATTAATTGACGTGGTGGACAAATGGAAGGATAACTGGACTTTGTACTTGGATATTACCAAACAAACCAAATTTGTAAATCAGGAAAAGGGTAGGCTTCGCAAGCTGATAGAAGCGGCGTTCAGGGTTATTTATGGAGACATCCCTGCATCGGCTTTTTGGGCTGATGATAGAACAACTTTTAACCTGAAAGGACAGGCTACGGGCAAGGGAAGTAAGATAAAAGTGGTGGATTATGCGCCAGCAATGGCTTTGGAAACAAATGCCCACCTTAATCATACCCTTCGTTTTCATGACGCTACAAGACCAGAAAGTAGCGATATGCCCAAAGGACACGACATTTATCTGGAGAGTTTTGTAGGAGAAGCCAACCTAAAAGATGCGGATATTCCGTTTGCTAATGGCATGAAAGTAACGCATCAGCTATATGCAGTTGCGCATACGGAAGGCGACGTAGGCAAAACCTGTTACTACCGCAGCTATTATGAAAATACCCCCGGAAAACGCGGCCCGCAAAGCCGGATACTAAAAGTTGTGGTGAGCTAGATATGAATTATGAGATATGAGTTATGTAATATCAGTTAAGGAATTATTTACCCTCTTCTTTTGCCGCCGCCACCGCCGCTACTTCTCTCTCTTTGTCTATCGCCACTATTATCCGAGCCTTCGGTTATTTTATTTATAATCTTGTCTAGCTGACGTTTTTCGCCTGGAAACTTGCGTAGGTTGTAGGTAAAGGTTACTAGAAAATAACGCTTCAACACATTGTTTTGTACATCCTGAATATAGTTTGTATTGGCATTACGGCTTACACTTACATTCTGATTGAGCAAATCGTACACACCTATTTTTATCTCGCCTTGTTGTTTACTAAACAATTGTTTGGCAAAACTTGCATTCCACAATGGAAGATTAGAATTATAGCCCGCAGCCAATCCGCTATTATAAGAGTAATTAAAAACACTACCCAATATCCAACCACCATTAAAAATATAGCTAGGCTCTATCATAAAGCTAGTGGTGTAGTAATTACGGTTATTCTGTTTTCTAATAGAATATTCTATCAAGTTATAGTTATAGCCAGCATTAAAATTGAGGTCGAACTTATCTTTTAGGTTCATCGTCCAGTTTACACTTTCCCCAATATTGGATGCGTAAGTGTAATTATTAGCGTTATTAATAAGGCTAATATCTCTATTATACGCCGCGTTGGTAATAAAATTCAGGTTACTCTTAGGGTTTTTTAATTGTAGGCCATAACTAACATGAACCCTAGCATTAAAAGCTCCATTTTGGTTTTGGTAAGTAGTAGTCTGGTAACCATTGGCCAATTGTGTTATGCTGGTAACAACCTTATTGGAAGTAAGCCCTGCATTGAACATTATAGAAATATTATTGAAAGTACTAGGATTTACTGACGTGTACAGCAAGTGAACATTGTGGTTAAACTCTTGCGTAAGGTTCGGATTGCCCGTAACAATATTGGCAGGATTACTATTATTTGGCACTGGTTGCATCTGCGAAATGCTCGGTTGATTAGTACGGCCGTTATAATTTATCCGTAAATGCCTCTGCTTGGTAAACTGGTACATAAAACTTGCAGTGGGATAAAGATTCGTAAAGTTTCTAGAAATACTGGTGTCTTTAGTAATGTTCTGACTACTAAGATTGGTAAACTGCATGCCATTCGAAATACTGAAATTGCACTTTCCAATCAATGCCCGGTAACCAATTGATACCCGGTTTGAACTATTTGTATTAATAAAATTATTAGAAAGACTATCCACCAAGTCTGTATAGCCATGCAAAATGGTATCGAAAGAATGAACTTTAGCATCGGAAGTGTTTCTACTAAAATTGTTTCCATAGCTCAATTCAATGATATTATTCTTTGCCAAAGGAAAAGTGTAAGAGAAATTACTACCAATATTATTACTATTACCAACAGATTCTCTTACTTGTTTGATGCGCCTTGTAGAGTCTGTAGGGATAAAATAATTTAGGATCGAAGAATCATTGCCATTACTATTACTATTATTCAATGAACCATTGATGCCAATAGAAAATGTATTGCCTATCTTTTTAAACCGGTGTCGGAAAGTGGCCGAAATACTTCCACTCACATTACCATTTTCGCTATTGCTATTATGATTAAAGTTGTTTTGATTGATGGGACTCTTGTTATACAAAATACTTTTTGTAGTATTGGATGCACTCAGGTTGTCTGTATTTCCATTATTAAAAGATATATCAGGACGAATAACAAGCATATTAGCCGTATCAAACTTTTGTTCCAGATTCAAATTAATTCGATGGTTTATACTCCTTCTTAAAGATGTAGAAGTAGAATTAACAAAGCTAGATGTATCGCTTCCTGGGGTAAATCTCTCCGTAAAGTTCTTGTTGTCCTTATTTGTTTGCAGATTATTATAAAAATAACTACCCGAGATGTCTGCGTTCTTAAACCATATATCAGTATAGTTTAATCCCGCGGCCCCAGTTTTAGTGATACCACCTCGGTTTTGTCCGCTACCACCTCCATCTTGTGGCGTAAAACCCTGCACATTTATATTATTAGTCTGCGCTAAGGCAGTAACTTTTTGGTCGCCTTTAAACTTGCTATAATTTACATTGCCCACATAGCGCCCATCATTACCAATGCCTCCCATTGCTCTGCCAAAATATCCTCTCTTTCTTCCTTTTTTGGTGGTAATGTTGATGGTTTTAATTCGGTTTCCATCGTCAAAACCACTAAATGCACTCTGATCGCTCATCGCATCATACACCTGAATCTTATCTACAATATCTGGAGGCAAGTTCTTGGTTGCCATCTTTGGGTCGTTTCCAAAAAAGCGTTTGCCATCCACAAAAATCCTTTGTACCTGTTCTCCTTGTGCCGTTACATTGCCATCATTATCTACTGTAACGCCGGGTAGTTTTTTTAATAGGTCTTCTACAACAGCATTAGGCTTTGTTTTAAAACTGCTTGCCAAGTATTCTAGTGTGTCATTTTTAACTGTAATCGGGCTTTGGGTTACCACAACCTCTTCTAGTTCCTTAGCTTCTATTTTCATGTAGACATTCCCTAAATCGAGGTTGGGTTGTTCTTCTGTAAGATTTATTTTCTTAGAGAATGTTTTAAATCCTTGAAAGCTTATTTGCAAAATATAAAACCCCAATGGGATACTCTTAATTTCGAAAACTCCTTTTTCTTTACTCAAGCCAAAAACCAACACAGTAGAATCCCCAGCATCCATTATAGAAATAGATGCAGACCGTAGTTGTTGCTTACCAACAGTATCTAGCAGTTTGCCAGAAATAATGCCCGTATTTTGCGCTGAAATTGTGGTGGTAATAAAAAATACAAAACAGAGTAGAAGTAATTTATTCATAAGTAAAGTAAGTCGTTATTAAAAGTCAGTTTGTTTATTATTCTAGTCCTCCAAAGACCTTCAGTGGTTATTATGGTTTAATAAGAAGGATACTGTATCGGGGAAAGGTGGTTTTAAGGGGGTGTTTGGCTAATTTTCTTTAGACTGGAACAATCTGATCTACTCATTTTGGAATAACCTGAACGCGTGGGAGAAGAGCCTGAGCATTTGGTGGAACGACACAACCATGAGGTGGAACAACTCCACCATGAAGTGGAGCCTCCGGAAATTGCTCAATTCTGCTAAAAGGTTTGCTGTTACTTAGTACATTTATCCCTTTTAATAGCTATGGCACATACAAATCATCTGGCAATATTTCTATCAAACAATGCAAATAAACTGCACCTTAGCCACCTACTTATAGGGGGTAAGCTTAATGCAACTCTTCCAGAAATTGACGTAAAGAAAGGAGTGTTATTTTCTTCAATATCATTAGCAGAGTTTATTGAGGAGGAAGCTTTGCATGAGGAATGGGTAGTATCTAAACAATTCAGTAGAAGTATCAGAAACTTATCGAGCGGCGAACAAAAGAAGGCACTATTGTCTTATCTATTGTCGCAAAAGCCAGACTATATTATTCTTGATAACCCAATGGACAACCTTGATGCTGCCTCGCAGGAAGCACTATTAATAAGTATAAATGAAATGGCAGCGCATACTTCCATCATTCAATTAATTAATAGACACCGAGATTATCTTTCATTTATCACAAGAGCTTTTGAGTATAATGATGAGGGATTAATATCAATTTCAGACATTAAAAGCTACTTAAAAGAAAATGAAGTTCATCAGAAAGAAGCAATAAATACGAAAGTACCTCCGCCAATAACAGAAATTATATTGGATAATGATGAGTTAGTTTCTTTTAAAAACGTGACGGTGAAATATGAGGAAAGAGTTATTGTAAAAGATATAAACTGGACGATTAATAAAGGAGAGTTCTGGCAATTGTTAGGGCCAAATGGAAGCGGAAAAACAACACTACTTACCATGATAAATGGTGACAATCCGAAGGCTTACAACCAAGACCTTACACTATTTGGCAGGCGAAAGGGTACAGGCGAAACAGTATGGGAGATAAAACGAAAGATTGGATACCTCACCCCATCTATGACTGACTTATTTAATACCCGCCATACGCTTGAACAGATGATTATTTCTGGCTTTATGGATTCTATTGGCTTATACAAACAACCATCAGATATGCAAATTAGGCTTGCGGATGAATGGCTAGAACTGATAGAGATGTTTCATTTGAAGAAAAAGATATTCTGCCAGTTATCTTTAGGGCAACAGCGGCTTGCCTTGGTGGCAAGAGCAATGGTAAAGCATCCTCCGCTTCTTATTCTGGACGAGGCCATGTCTGGACTAGATGATCATAATTCCGCATTAGTAACCAATCTGATTAATAAGATTGCTGCCGAAAGCAAAACTGCTATCCTATATGTGTCTCATAGAATTGAAGAAGGTTTATTACCCAAACATCTATTTGAATTAACGCCAACTCAATCTGGATCTATTGGTAAAATTAAGCGAGAAGTAAAATAAGAATAGGAACTCCGAAAAAAAACATAGACTCAAACACAATAAAACACTATTAATTTTCGTTTTAGCAGGTTATATTTTTACATAATAATCCAATGAAATACTACAGACCAACTATTAGAGATTTATACATTTGCCTTGTAATAGATACACATACGTTAATCTCTCAACTCAACCCATCATGTTATTACAATATAAAGCTTTTTCAACAGCTGTAATCTTTTCAGCTTTAGTTACAATTGCAACAATAACTGCCCCGTTTACAAGTATGTTTGGCAAACATTATTCAACACAAAAAGATTTTGTATGCTGCAAGGCAAACCATTTGATATCGCATCATTACTTTACTGTAAATGTATTTTGGATAACAGTTGATAGTGGATACACAGAAGAAAGCATTGGAGATTCGAAGAGTGCAGGTTGTAATATAACTTGCAACAACTAAAGCACTTTTGTAAATAACGGGAATTGTATTACCTACATGACTCTTAAATATGGACAAACTGGTTACACAAATAGAAAGACGATGGTCGGCTATTGATAAGCTAACCATCGTCTTTTTGTTTACCAAACTTTATTCTCTATTAAATTGCGGTACTAATACCTTTTATCTTTTTACAAGTGAATAATATTCCACTTGCAGCCAACATCAAACTCATACCACCATCAAAAGGAACTACAGGACTTCCATCACCGGAAGGACCATTTCCGGGAGAACCCGGACCACCAATACCTGGATCATCCGCAGGACTTTGGGCATTTACATTAGTACTCGTAAAGCATAATCCAATAACAAGGGCTAACCCTATCAATTTCACACTTTTTATAATCGTTTGCATATTCTTTTAGTTGTAAGTGATTAGTTATTAGTGGTTAGTACTAACAACTAACCACTAATAACTTAAAACTAGTTAACAGATAAATTTGATTGATTAACTATTGTTCCACTTGAAGATTCTCTGATAGTTACACTATAAGTACCTTTTGCCAACGTACTGTTTACAGTTATCGCATGGCTACCATTTCCACCAGCATGACTGATTGCAACTTCTTGTACTCTTTGTCCAAGTACATTATTGATAGTCACTGTGTATTTACCAGCAGCAATAGTACCAAATGTTACATTCAGCGTTTTACCAACCAATGGATTAGGATAAACTGTAAACTGTTTACTGTTAACTGTTAACTGTGCAACGTTACTATAGCTTACTGTACCCACTTCACTAATTGCTTTAATACGATAGTAAGTAGTTGTTGTTACACTATTATCTGTTGTTGTGTATTTAGCAGTTGATGTATTCTTAGCACTTGCTTGACCAATCTTAGTGAAGTTCTTAGCATCAGCAGATTTCTCTACTTCAAACCTTGAAACACCCTTTTCTCCTACTGTATTCCAACTGATAGTTGCAATCTTATTGTTTAAGGTCGCACTTGCTACGATGCTATTTACAGCTAATGTTGTTACTTTAAAGCCAAGACTAAACCTGTTTGCATAAGAAGCTGCGATAGAAGTATCAACTGTAAAGCTAATAGTATTTACATCTAAAGCAAGTTCTTTTACAGTTCCTCTGTAGTTATCTTTCAATACAGGAATGTAACCAGTTGCATCATAAGTAGTTGCATCAATCACCAATTGATAGTTCTTGCCGGTCATCTTGTTCAAGGCAATTGGCAATACATCAGTTGCGGTTGCAGGTAATCTACCATCAATACTTAGGTTTTTACCCTTATCAGTAATAGATAAGTTATCATTTCCAGCACCAAATTTCAAGGCATCTTGAGGTCCATAAGTAGTATTTGTGAAGCCAGCAGCAAAGGCAATAGCAGCACCATCCTTACGTACATAAACGTTTGTACTATCCTCTTTCTTCAGACCTAGATAAATTTTACTTAATGGTTTATTCGCTCCAAAGATTGAAGTCAAGCGTGTAGTTGGTGATGTTGCTTTACAAGCTTCTGTAAATACCACACTAGGGCTACTCGAACTGTTTTGTACAAAGAATGCTTGACCCGGTTGGATGTAACCTGTACCAGTTGTGCTACCATTATATGAACCAGGATAAGTAGACCCTAATACAACGGCACCACCAGTAAGCGCATTGAAAGCTACATACTTTCCTGTAGAACCTGCTGTTGGGTCAAAATACCAATAACTACCATTTATATTGGTTGATAATCCGAATACACTTGTTGCCTGATCATTTGATGATGAACCCCAATAAACAGGACATACGTAAGGATTTGCTACCATGCTGAAACCATTGGTTGTAGAGGAAGTTAATCCATTTGTAGAGCTGACAGCACCTCCATTAGCAGCTCCTGTAACTCCACTTGCATTGTAAGTAATTGTTCCATAAACCAAGTTTCCAGTAGTACGAAGCCTTGTTGCATTCACCATACGTAAACCGATACCATAATAATTTACTATTGGAGTTGTTGCTAAATTGAAGCTTCTATCCCCACGTACCAATACCCTGTATCCACTAAAGGCATCAAGATTTGTAGTTGTAGTGTTTGTAATGGAATTAAAACCAGCATTATACCCAGACCCATTGGTATAAGAGTAAGCCGATGTAACTCCATTTATGCTATAATCCAAACCATTTGCATCAGGAGCTAGTTGACCAGAGGTATAATGAGAAGCTACCGCATCTGTTGCACTTGGACCGGTTATGAATATACCTGTACCATTGGTAAATGAACCATTTTCTTGCCAGTTTTTGTACATACTTCTAGTTGAAGAAGAAGATGAATTATATACCTCAGGTGCAATGTCACGGTAAGCACGGTAACCAGCAGGAATATAGCGTTCAACAATTGTTTTTCCAGTTATGGCGCATGAAGGGCATACATTAGCAACTATTGCAGTGTTTGAAATTGAAGTAGATTTAAGTGTAAGAACATTGCCAGTTGCTAAAGTTCCTGCATTTACAGTTAGTTTGCCTGTTATATCTAAGGCTTGTGAAAGTGTTAAAACTGCACTAGCAGCAGTAACATTTACCGTAACATTGGCAGCAGTAGATGGGAATCCTACGCCAGTAGAAACACTTGTTGCACTTGTATTTTGGAAAACATAACTTACATTGTTAGGGTCATAGTATCTAGTAGCTCCTGTGGTGCGAATACATCCATTGGATGTTGCTCCAATTCCATTTGATGAGCCAATGTATAATGTAGCACCGCTATTTACAAACAAATTAGCTGCCCCATCAAAATATATGGTATTTGCACCAGGGAAGTTAACAGAACCATTAATAATGATAGAGGAAGCTACAGTTATCTTAGTAGTGTAAGTTGCATTGCTAGTAAAAGTTAATGTTCCACCACTACTTACAGTTAATGTTCCAGAAACAGTTGCAACAGGAATAGAAGAACTTGTTGCATTTGCTGTTGTGGCACCAGTTGCAGACGTATTACTGATGGTGAGGTTGCCATAGGTGATGTTTGTTATTGTTTGTGCCACACTTGCACCATACTCTATAGTGCTACCAGAATTGATTGTTCCAAAGGTTGGTAAGGTGGCATCTTGTAACAATAAAGTGTTTGTTCCAGAAGCTGATGCTGCTACATCAATTGTAGCAACAATTGATTTGCCGCTTGCAATAGTTAGTGTTTTACCAGTAATAGAACTATTACCTACTATCACCTTTGATCCACTTCCGCTCACTGTCCAAGTACCAGAATTAGAAGAAGTTGAAGCATTACTTCTTATCTCAAACGTAGTGCTACTTTGTGTAAATACACTTGAAGAAGACGCTGCAACAGCGGATGCTGAAGATGAGCCATTACTAGCATACCAATTAGAATAGTTATCCAACGCCCCTGTTCCACCATAATAATAATAGGTAGCAGCAGTAGTTGTTATTACCAATGTTTTGCTGGCACTTGCTGTTGAATTTGTGGCTGTAATGGTAACATTTGTCGCCCCAGAGGTTAATGGAGTACCGCTTATCATACCATTTGATGTATTTATTGACAATCCAGAAGGTAAACCAGAAGCAGAATAACTTGTAGGGGAATTAGTAGCTGCAATTTGATAACTATATGGCTGTCCTACTATAGCAGAAGAAGTTAATAAACTAGTTATCGCTGGCGTAGTTGATGAATTAACAGTATATACTAATGTTGCAGTTCCTGTAGAAGAACCATTATTTGCCGCTATGTTAATAGGATAAGTTCCCTGAGTACTACTAGCACTAACTGTGAAAATACCAGTGTTTGAATCAAAAGTCATAAATGACGGATATCCTGAAGCTGAATAAGATACAATAGGTCCATTGCTAGCAGTAATAGTATAAGAATCGGCAATGCCAACGCTTGCATTATCCGTAAGTGAGCTAGTGATAGCAGGAGTTGGTAATGCTGTTGCAGTACCAGCAAATACCACTGTTCCTAATACTGCTGTAGTGCTTGCTCTTGTTACGGTTGCCTTACTCCAAATGATTACTCTTACATAAAGTGTGTTTGCGTTTGCAATAGATATTGGTGATGATGGAACAAATGTGGTAGTAACTGTTGAACCTGGTGTATTTACCTGAATATCATAGGTGTTTGTTATCAAACTACCTGCGGATGAAATAGTACTCAAAGCACTGCTTGACACTCTTGTCCAAGTAGTATTATCTGTGGAATAAGCCAAAGAATAGTTGATAGAGTTAAATGCACTAGAAGATTTGATTGGGATAGTAATCTGACTGATTGAAAGATTGTACCCAGCAGCAGGTGCAACAGTAAAGTCAATATGTCTAGTTGTTACGGTTGTTGCAGCACTACTTGGGGTATTGGCAACACCAGTATAAGCAGTACTCGTAGTAGAACTAGCCCCATCCGAAGTCCAGTTGCCAGCACCATCAGGGCTAACTATTAAACCATTACTATATGATGGTGAAGTGTAGCCTGTAAATGTAGGTGTGGTAGCAACTATGCCTGTTGTGTTAGTAGGTGTTCCAGTAGAAGTAAATGAATAAGTAGAAATAGCATTTACCACGGTGGCACTTCCACTTAGAGCACTCGCTACTAAATAATTGTATGTTGCCGCATGACTACCATCCCATGTGTATGGAACTAAAGTATAGTAGTATTTAGTACTAAGCGTTAACGCTGTGTTTGGGTAAGAAGTAGTAGACCCACTGGTGATGTCAGTAACAAGAGAAACTCCACTACCCAATGTCTGAGAACTCGGTGCAATACCGTTTGTATAGCCAGAAACTATTGGATTTGAAGAAGTACTTCTCACCAATAAATAACCACCTGCACCAGTAGTGCCAACCCAATTTAGGTTAATGCTTGATGAACTTGCAGGCACCACATCAAAAGTATAAGGCTGTGCCGTTGGGGCTGTAGTGTAAGTGTATGCTGTGAAAGCAGGATTGGTGCCATCCGTTTTATAATCGATAGCTGTTCCTGCATTTGTGTATGGATAGATAGCTATGTTATAATTTGTTTGTGCAGACAAACCAGTAATGGTGGTTGTTTGTGCACCATAAGCAACATTTTTATAGATCACACCAGAAACAGTACCGTCAGACAAAGCCACTCCATCAGTAGGATCTGTGATTGCAGAGGTACTTAAAACCACTAGATAATTCTCAGGCAATTGTGCTCCTATGGCATCCGTCCAATTTAATGTTATACTAGTACTTGTTTTTGTACCAGCAGCAAACGCTGTCGGATAATTTGTTGGCTGAGGGCTTGCTGCTGCTGTAGTAGTTACATTTACAGTTGCAGGCGAAGTGGTATAGTATTGATAGCTTGAACCGTCTGTGTTAAACTCGTAAACATACACATCGTAGGTTGTTGTAGCAGATACACCAGAAACAGAACAAGAAGATGCTGAACCATTGTATAATACTTTACCTGTTCCTAATGTACTTCCTGTACTGTAGGTGCCTGTAGCAGTATAAGATATATTGCTTGGGGCAACAGGCGAAGCACCTGTAGGATATACTACTACCAAAGTGTTACTTGCATCACTGGCTTTTGTCCAGCTCAAACCAAATGATTGATCTGCAATTCCATTGGAGCTTAAACCTGTAACCTGTGCAGTTGGTGCTACAACAGAAGTACTACCTGAAATATACATTGGTTGAAAATCCATTGTAGTATTACTAGAAGAACTAGTAGTTCCTCTCCAAAGAATAGCACGTAGCGTTAATGTTTTTCCAGCAGAAACAGTAATGGGGGTACTATTATAGGAAGTAGTGATGACAGAATTAGCCGTGCTGATTTTAACATCTGAACCCGAAATAGTAGAACCAGTTGCAGTAATGGTACTCAAAGTTGTGTTGGAGAACTTAGTAAAGTTTGTGCCATCAGTTGAATACGCTAAACTATAAACATGAGATGCCGAACTAGAATTATTCGATTTAATTGGCACCACAATATTGGTTACACTGAGTGTACTACCACTTTGAGGTGAAATTGTAAAGTCAATATACCTAGTATCTGTTACAGTACCAGATACGCCAGTAAATGTTGCATTTGTAGTTGTACTTGAACCATCTGCATTCCAGCTACCTGCAGATGAACCATAACTAGTTTGCAAGAAGTTAGCATCAGAATAAGCGCGATAACCATAAGTGGTAAACGCTGGTGCAGTTGCATTTACATTGCCAATGGTTAGTGGCGTACCTTGATTAGTAGCATTCATATCCCATATTGCTACAGCCGATTTAAGTGTTACTGAAGCTGATAGAGGTGAAGTAGCTAAGTAATTATAAGTTGCAGTATTAACTCCATCCCAAGTGTAAGGAACAATAATTACGTTATAAGTTGAACCCGCTGTTAAACTATTAACAGTTACACCTGTAGCAGTAGGAACTGCTGGCAAAGTAGCTTCAGTAACTGCAATTTGAGTTCCATTAGAAATTACAGATGCAGGGGCTAATCCATTTGGAGAGGCGATAACTGCTGGAGTACCTGTTGAATATAAAACTAAGTAGCCAGACTTAACTGCATTGGTTGCAGGAAAGTTTGATGCATTACCAAACTCCAATGCAAAAGAGGTGGTAGTCTTTTCAATTACATAAAAATTAGCTCCTCTGCTTGTTGGTGCGCTAGAAGTTGTATAGGCACTAACAGTGCTACTGTAAGCACTGGAACCACCTGCATTAACAGCTTTAACCCTGAAATAATATAGCGTTTGTGGGGTAAGCGAAGTAACAGACGAAGTTAAATTGCTAGAAGCTATTGATGTATTTGATACTACACCTGTGGCAAACGTGTTATCTGTTGAAGCTTCTACTGTGTAAGTAAATGCTTCTGAGCCTTGCGATGTTGGTGCTGTCCAGTTTGCAGAAAGAGAGGTAGAAGCAAAAGTGCTTACTGCTGTAATGGTTGGTGCATTGGGAAGTGTTGTAGCATTTGCCAAAATACCAGAAGAATAAGTAGAACCAGAAACTGACCAAGCTTTAAAGTAATAAATGGTATTAGGAGTAGTAGAAGTAGAAAAAGTTGCAGAACCAGCTGTGCCATTATATACTACTGTGCCACCCCCCGATATTGAGTTGCTTACAGAATATGTACCCGTAGGAGTGCCGAAAACATTGGTTGTATTCACCGCTATCATTACATTATCTGGGGTAGCGTTGGCAGTGGAACTTAAAGAGATACTACTTGTAGATGCCGCACTTGCCGTGAAAGCAGAAGGGTCATTAATAGATGCAACAGTGGTGGACTGATTCATAACTAATGGACTTGTCGTGTAATAAGTACTTGTTCCATTAAAAGAATAAACATATACATCATAAGAAGTATTTGCGGTAAGCCCAGTAACAGATACTGTATTGCTTGTGCCGTTGTAAACCACATAACCAGTATTTAAACCAGTGCCAATAGCAGATCCACTTCCATAAACAGTATTAGCTGTGTAAGTTCCACTTGGGGTGGTAGGGGTAGCATTATGTGGATAAACCACTGCTAAAGAGTTAGTGCCTGTACCTGTTCCATTTGTCCAGTTTGCTGTTAACCCTACAGAACCCACATTGGTGAAAGCAGCTGAGGTTGGTTGTGCAGTAGGCGTTAGATAACTAGTGGTTCCATTGATAACCACGTTACTTATATCCATACTTGTAGAAGTGGAAGCACTTGATGTTTTTCTCCACATTATGGCTCTGAAGGTTAAAGTAGAACCAGCAGGTACTGAAATAGTTTGAGAAGCTACAGATGTTGTAAGGGTAGCATTAGCTGTGCTAATAGTAATATCGTTTGTGTTAGATACTGTTGCACCTGTAGAAGTTGTGGAAGCGGCAGTGGAAATTTTTGTAAAATTGGTTCCATCAGTAGAATATCCTAAACAATACGTCATTGATACCGACGAACTATTATTAGACTTGATACTCATAGATAAGCCTGTTACTGTAAGGTTGAATCCAGTTGCAGGGGCAATCTTAAAATCAATACTTGTAGTGGCAGTAGTAGTTGTGTTAGAAGCTGGGGCAGCTGCAATACCAGTAAAAGTTGAATTCACGGTAGCAGTTGATCCATCACCAATCCACCAGTTAGTGGCATTTTGTCTTTGCATTTTTAATGCTGCCCCACTAACATAAGCCTGATTGTACATACCAGTAATAGTTGGCGCAGCAGTGGTGGTGGAGTTCAAGGTAGAACTACCAACCAAAGTTGGTGAAGTTGAAGTTTGTGAACTTCCCAACCAAGTGGCAGACACCGTAGTTGTTTGCGCCATTAGATTGGCATTGAATAAAGAAAAAACTAATAACACAAATAGGCATTTGCTTAGGGGGTTCTTAAGTTTAGTTTTTTCAGCTAGTCTTGAATTGTGATAGCTAAAATTTAATTTAGGGCATATAATGCCCTTTACCGTTAGAGTAAGACTCTTTTTCATACTTGCATTTTTAAGTTCTTTAAATGTTGTTGCGTATTTTTCGATGACAGTCAATTGTGCCGTTACCCTTAATTATGTAACATTTTATTTAAAATTTTCAACAATGGCAATACAATAAACAATGTTATAACTTGTATTCTGTATTTAATGTTACGGAATGATTCTGAATTGGAGATATGAGTCATAAACGTGTTTTCGAAATCTAGCAATTGTTTCGGAAATAGACAATCAAACGGTGATAAAAATATACTAAGACTATATTAACGTGAGTTTTGGATGTTATTTAGTAAAAATAGAAGGTAGTTTATCTTGAAAAGTGTAAGTAGATAGTCCTGCAATCACATTCAAGACTGCATTAACTGGGTGCCTTGTGTGCTCTATATCACAGACTGTTTTTAAAATGTCATTGACAGATTCTATCATCCCCCCTTTTCTTGAGCAATAATTTGTGATTAAGCGGCATAACCTTGTTCTTTATGTTATTTTTAATGTCAGTTACTACTTGAAGCCCATTTTTAAACAGTTCTTCAATTGTCTTTTGATTGATAAATCCTTTGTCACCAAAGGCTAGTCCATTCAGCTTTTCAAATAGTTTCAGCATTGTGTCCATATTGTTATCAGCAACATTACTCTTTACAATCATGACTTTCACAATTTTTCCAAAGGCATTCACTACTAAAAACAGGTTGAATCTGAAGAACCTACCCGTTGAACTCTTGCCTCTTTCTGCTTTATCTTTAAAAACTTTATGGCTATGTATACGTCGTTTTTACTAACTTAAATGGTAGTTGAATCTTTATAATACAACCCGAAAAGATTCCCAATCTACAACATTGAAGAAAAAGAACCATCATGGGAAGCATCCTTTAAATGAACAAAACTGCAATAGCTAGGCGCTTCTGCAAAGCATTCTCGTAGGCATCCATTTTCTACTATTTGAGTATAGTAATATTCAAAACATTTGTAACCACTCATAATGATTGAGGATTTCAATCGTCATCATTTCGTTTTATAGTACTATTTTTTTCGTAGTTTTAATGGCTCGTTTCTCCCCTTTTTTTTCTGATTTATCTAATAAAGGAGCATATTTATTGTACTAAGGAGCTTATTTGTATTTCAAAGGAGCATATTTGTATATTGAAGGATCATAATTGTATTAAGATGGAGTTTATTTGTATCTAGAAGGAGCATATTTGTGTGTTGAAGGAGCAGAATTAAAAAATCTGACCCTTCAATACACAATTTTATATTGCCTAAAAACGACTTTTTCCCTTTTTAGAACCATTTTATTCCGATGTTATACATTGCCCAAACAAATGGAGAAACTCTTTTACCTTTTCAAATAAAAATTACCTATAATAAAGATCATAAATGTACGCCAATAAATAGCGAAAGACCATAATGGGATAAGGTGAACAATAAAGTACCCATAAAATTATTCATAAGGGATTTTAGCATAGTTTTAAGCCATATTAAACGCTACAACAGAAACCCATTATTCATTTTTTGGACTGAAACTAATGCTTCGAGGAAGGCTTATTGCCAACCTATTAATCATAAAATGATAAAAGGGGCAAAACGGTAGGTATTGATGGGGGATAAGGAGGGGAAAAGGGGGGTGTTATAAACGCATAGAATAACTATAGGGAAACTCTAAAAACTAATTTTTAAAATTCTTCTTGGGATTTATGTGTGAATTAGCCTTGTTATGAAAAAATTAAAGCTTCATAAAGATTACGGCTTTTTTGGCTCACCCCAATATTGTGGGGACTAAGCAAAAAGTTTAGCAAGCCTAAAGAGAAAGAATTTAGTATCCGTTACACCTCTTAGATTAGCACTGAATAGTTTTAACTTGGAATTGAAAGATTCAGCATTTGCGTTTGTGCTCCTGTTTGTAAAAAAATTAAGGATGTTGTCAATATTGCATTTTACCGTATTTGCCACTGTGTAAAATTCCTTGATTTATTTTTCTATAACATCATTACACCATGCTGTAAATCTTACCTTGGCAGACTCAATGTTTTTATCTTCATAAATGTTCCTGAATGCCAAAGTATGTGAATAAGCTGCCTTTAATTCCGGGTATCTTTTAAAAAGAATAGTAGCCCTCTGTGTCTGGTTTTGAGTCCACTCATTTTCCTTCTTCACCAATACATACCTGCACCTGGCA